>JAQCNI010000128.1 GCA_028275105.1 Halorubrum sp. | reverse complement strand
TCGCGGCAGTCGCGTACAGCACCGAGCAAGCCGACTTGTACCCCGGCAACCGTCTGAAACAAGACGGCTACTACTTCCCGAAAGAAATCGCCAAATGTGATGATTCAGGTGGTGAAGAAGCCACTCGTCTTCACAAAAAGTGGTCAGAGCGCCGAACCCACTTTTTCCACTCGTTGGCGAAACACATCGTTGAGAAGTGTATCGAGCGTAGAATTGGCCAAATCAACGTCGGCAAACTCGCTGGTGTTCGAGAAGATGAAAACGGCGACTCGAAGAACTGGGGTCGGCACGGCAACCTTGACCTGCACGGGTGGGTGTTCGACCGCTTTACGGACATCCTCGAATACAAGGCGAAAGTGGAGGGCATCGAAGTCGTGGAAGTGTCTGAGCGCGACACGAGCAAGACGTGTTGCGTCTGCGGTAGAGAAGACGACAGTCAGCGCGTTGAACGCGGTTTGTACGTGTGTGAAGAGTGTGATGCGGCGTTCAACGCAGACGTGAACGGGGCGGAGAACATTCGTCTCGACATCAATCAAAGTAACTCCGAGTCTTCGGCCAGTTTGGGCGAGGATAGGAGTACCGGCTGGTTGGCACAGCCCGGAGTCTACCTTCATGACCTCTCCCGAGGATTCCAACCTCGGGCAGAGGTGGTAGACTGCAAATCTTAATATCCCAATCCAGCGGTGCGGTGCCGTGGGATTCCCGCGTCTTCAGGCGCGGGAGGATGTCAATCCGTATCGTGGACTGGGACGGTACGTGCTCCCGCTCGGCCACGTCGCCTTCGGGATCGGATATGCCAGTCACATTCTCGGGGACATCTCCGACTCCCTCCTCGGGGGGAACTACTACGACGCACGATTCATCCCGTACCCGATCTATCGGATCTCCGGGGGACCGGGCGACGAGGTCGCACCGTGGATCCGTCTCCTTCGGATCTACCGGGAGATGGGTACCCACCCACAGCTGGGAGTGATCCTCCTCGCCCTCGGCGTATTCGCGTGGGTACGGGTCCGGGACCGGTCCGGTTGAGTCCGGAAACGCGCGTATTGCGGTCATCCCCGGTTGCGGGTGACGGTCAGCGTCGAAAGGCGAAGAAGTACCCGGGCAAGGATGGCAGCCGAGTCAAAGAAGCGGGCGCAACGATATCCACGCGAGCGGAGCGAGCGTGGGTCAGTCGCGCCCGTGAACGAGCGAAGCGAGTGAGCGGGCGCGACGGGATTCGAACCCGCGATCGAGGGGTTAGGAACCCCTCGCCCTGTCCGCTAGGCCACGCGCCCGAAGCGATCGGCAGGTATCGGCCGGGAGACGGTCAGGCGATGTCGTCAACGATCGGGTCGGGTGCGTCAGGTGCTGCGCTCCGCTTCGGACTCGGTCTCGAGCTTCTCGTCGTCATCAACCGTCGAATCGGTGGACGACTGGGTGTCCGAATCGACGGTCGAGTCGGCCGAAACGACCTCCTCACCCTCGCCTTGCATCTCCTCTAGTTCGTCCTCGATCTGTTCGCGGCCCTTCTTGAACTCTCCCATCGCTTGGCCGGTTGACCGGGCGAGCTTCGGAATCTTGTTCGCGCCGAACAACAGGACCAACACGAGCAGGATGATGAGGAGTTCCGGCCCCGCAGGGATACCGCCGATTAGTGGGATCGCACTTGTCATCGCTACTCGGTGATAACCCGGTTGCGATTATAGTCTTTTTGCCTCGAAAAGAAGGTCGTCCGCGGCGTACGGACCCGGACGACCCCGGCGCCGCTCCGGCCTCTGCGGCCCCTCAGTATATCCGTTCCGACGACGATCAGGCCGTATGGTCGACGTAGGGGACGCCGCACCGGGGTTCACCGCTTCGTTCGTGACCGACGACGGGATAACGTCGATCCGGCTGACCGATCGACTCGACGACCGGCCGGTCGTGCTCGCATTTTTTCCCGCCGCCTTTTCGAGCACCTGTACCGACGAGATGCGGGCCCTTCGTGACGGGTTCGACCGCTTCGACGAGTGTACCGTGTTCGGCGTCAGCACCGATCTTCCGCACGCCCTCGACGCGTACCGCGAGGAGTACGACATCCCGTTCGGCCTGATCGCCGACCCCGACCACCGGGCGATAGAGGCGTACGACGTCATCGAGGAGTTCGCGGACTACGGCGTCGACGTCGTCGCGCGCCGGTCGGTGTTCGTGATCGATGCTGACGGGATCGTCGTCTACCGGTGGCTTGCGGACGACCACGGTCAGGAACCGGACTACGACGCGGTTGCGACCGCAGTTCCGGAGTCCACGACGACGCGGTGAATGGCGAGGCCGCCTGTTGAATGCGGTGAGTAATTGTCCGAAGTCGTGAAGTCCGCCGGCGGGTCAGATCCGGTGGACGGACTCCGCCGCGGTTGGCCCTCAGTTCTCGTCTCCATCCCCGTCCTCGTCTCCGTCCCCGTCCCCGTCAGTGTCCGTGTAGGCCGTCTCGGGGACGATGTCCACGGAGGCGACCTCGTCGTCCGGTTCGAGGTCCATCACGATCACGCCCATCGTGTTCCGGCTCACCGTCGAGACCTCCTCGATGCGGGTACGCACGATTTGGCCGTCGGCGCTCATCGCGACGAGGTGGTCCCCGTACGTGACCGCCTCGATCGCGACGACCGGTCCGTTGCGGTCGCCGGTTTTGATGTCGACGAGTCCCATCCCGTTCCGGGACTGTGGCCGGTACTCCGACAAGTCCGACCGTTTCCCGTAGCCGTTCCCGGTCACGGTTAACACCCAGTCGTGGCGGCCCTCGTCGATCGCGGCCATGCCGGCGACGTGGTCGCCGTCCCGCAGGTCGATGCCGATCACTCCCCGAGCGGTCCGGCCCATCGGTCTGACTTCGGCCTCGTCGAACCGGATCGCCATCCCATCGCGGCTCCCGATGACGATGTGGGCGTCGCCGTCGGTTACCTCGACGTCGACGAGTTCGTCGCCGTCCTCCAGGCGGATCGCGCGGATCCCCGTCGACCGGATGTTCTCGAACGCGTCGACGGCGGTGCGCTTGATGTACCCGTCCCGGGTCACCATGGTGAGGAGTTCGTCGTCGGCCATGTCGTCCGTGTCGACGACCGCCTCGATCTCCTCGCCGTCGGCCATATCGAAGAGGTTCACGGCGGACTTACCGCGTGCCGTCCGGGACATCTCCGGGATCTCGTAGGTCCGCAGCTGGTAGATCTGTCCCCGGTTCGTGAAGACGAGCAGATAGTCGTGGGAGTTGGCGGCAAACACGGACGAGACGCGGTCGGCGTCCTTCAACCCGGTCCCGATGATACCCTTCCCCCCACGGTTCTGGGCGCGGAAGACGTCGAGCGGCATCCGTTTGATGTAGTCGTCCTCGCTCATGACGACGACACACTCCTCCTCGGGGATCAAGTCCTCGTGGGTGACCGTCCCCGCGTCCTCGATGAAACTCGTCCGGCGTTCGTCGTCGTACTCCGACTTGATCGCCCGAAGTTCCTCGACGATCACCGCGTCGAGCTCGTCGGGGTCGTCGAGAACCGTCTCCAGCCGCTCGATGCGGTCGGTGACGTTCGCGTACTCCGACTCTATCTCTTGGGTCTCCAGCGAGGTGAGCGAGCCGAGCTGCATCCGCACGATGTGTTCGGCCTGCGCCTCGGAGAACTCGAAGCCGGCCTCCAGGGCGGTCTTTGCCGCGTCGCGGTCCGCGGAGTCCTGGATGGTCTCGACGACGGCGTCGACGCGTTCGAGCGCCTTCAGCCGCCCCTCGAGGATGTGTGCGCGGTCTTCCTTCTCGGCGAGCTCGTGTCGCGACCGCCGGCGAACGACCTCGCGGCGGTGCTCGACGTAGTGTTCCAGCGTCTCCTTTAAATCGAGTACCTGCGGCGCGCCGTCGACCAACGCGAGGTTGATCACGCCGAACGTCCGTTCGAGGTGGCTCTCCAACAGCTGATTTTTCACGACCTCCGGCATCGCGTCGCGCTTTAGATCGATCACGATCCGGATTCCATCGCGGTCGGATTCGTCGCGGAGGTCGCGGATCCCCTCGATCGCGCCCTCGGTGACGTCCTCGGCGACCCGCTCGACGAGTCGCGACTTGTTCTGTTGATACGGAAGCTCGGAGATCACGATCCGGCCCGCCTCCTCGTCAACCTCGAACTCGGCTCGGACGCGAATCCGGCCGCGGCCGGTCTTGTACGCCTTATGAACCGCGTTGCGGCCGACGATGTTGGCCCCCGTCGGGAAGTCGGGCCCCTCGACGTGGTCCATCAGATCCTCAACGCCGCAGTCGGGCCGTTCGATGAGCTCGACTGTCGCATCGATCACCTCGCCGAGGTTGTGTGGCGGGACGTTGGTCGACATCCCGACGGCGATCCCCGACGAGCCGTTGACGAGCAGGTTCGGGAACGCCGACGGCAACACCGCCGGCTCCTCGAGCCTGTCGTCGTAGTTCGACTCGAAATCGACCGTGTCGCGATCGATGTCCGAGAGCAACTCCTCGGCGATCGACGCCATCCGGGTTTCCGTGTACCGCATCGCGGCCGGCGGGTCGCCATCGACGGAGCCGAAGTTCCCCTGGCCGTCGACGAGCGGGTACCGCATCGAGAAGTCTTGGGCCATCCGCGCGAGCGTGTCGTAGATCGCGCTGTCGCCGTGCGGGTGGTAGTCTCCCATCGTCTCGCCGACGACGGAGGAGGACTTGCGATGTGAGGCGTTGCTGGTCACGCCCGCCTCGTGCATCGCGTAGAGGATCCGCCGGTGGACGGGTTTGAGCCCGTCGCGAACGTCCGGGAGCGCGCGACCCGCGATGACGGACATCGCGTAGTCGATGTACGACTGCTCCATCTCGTCCTCGATGCGGGCGTTCGTCACCCGTGCGGCGCCGACGTCGTCGGGGGTGGCGTCCGGAACGTCGGAGCTCATCAGATGTCCACCCACTCGGCTTCGGTCGCGTGTTGCTTAATAAACTGTTTTCGCGGTTCGACCGCGTCGCCCATCAGCACGTTGAACATGCGGTCGGCGGCGGCCGCATCGTCGATCGTGATCCGCTTGAGGATCCGGTATTCCGGATCCATCGTCGTCTCCCACAGCTGGTCCGGGTTCATCTCGCCGAGCCCCTTGAACCGCTGGACTTGGTCGGGGTCCCCGCCACACGTCTTCGCGACGAGCCGGTCGCGCTCCGCCTCGGTCATCGCGTCGTACGTCTCACCCTTATACCGGACCCGGTAGAGGGGTGGCTGGGCGGCGTACACGTACCCGGCCTCGAGGAGTGGTTTCATGTGGCGGTACAGGAGCGTGAGGAGCAGGGTTCTGATGTGGGCTCCGTCGACATCTGCATCGGTCATCAGGATTATTTTATTATATCTGACATTTTCTACGTCGAACTCCTCGCCGACCCCCGCGCCGATCGCCGTGATCAACGCGCGGATCTCGTCGTTCTCGAGGATCCGGTCGAGCCGGTGTTTCTCGACGTTGAGGATCTTCCCCTTCAGCGGGAGGATCGCTTGGTTCTCGCGGTTGCGGCCCTGTTTGGCGCTGTTATGGACGAAGACTCCGGACTCGAGCGCAAAATTATGAGTTTCGGGTACTTCGATGTCGTGGACGTCTTCGGTCTCTTCGAGCGGCTCTACGGACACGACCGAGTGGTTGTGAGCCTCTACGGCCTCGATCAGTTCTGGTTCCCCCCCAAAGAATTTCTCTATCGTGGTCGCTTTCGTGAGGACGTTCGGATCGTTCCGTTCTCGCCTGCGTTCATCGTAGCTCTCCAAGTCACCCTCGTCTTCGAGAACCTCCTTCATGAACGGGATCGTGTTCTCGAAGTACGTCCGATTATACGCTTCCATCCGCTGTTCACGGAATTCCTCGTCCCACTGCCCTTTCGCCTGCTCTCGAAGGATCTCTACGGTTTCTTTCCGTTGCATTCGATCGCTCATCCGTTCGCGGAACTCCTCGGTTTGTTTGAGTTCGCGCAGTTTCGCGTAGACTTCCTCGGCATGGAGCGTTCGTTCCGCGTGTTCGCGGTGGAGTTCGAGGTGTTCGTCCTTCGAGAGTCGCTGGAGGTTATCCGGGCGGTTGTTCCGTTTGTCGAAGTCGACGTGGTGTTTGTGTGCTCCGTCGTCCTCTGCGTACCGTCCACGTTCCAGATTGTACCGATCCGCGAGGAGATGTGTGAACTTCCAGAAATCTTCCATCACCGGCTGTTTCACCATCTCGTAGCCGTCGATCGTGACGTTCTCCTCGGCAGTGTCCGACGTCTTCCGGTACAACGGCATGAGCGACTGTCCGTCCTCGAGATTTCGTGCTTCCCGGTAGCTCCCGTCTCGGAGCATGAACTCGTGGTCGGGCGTACATCGTATCGTCTCGCCGTTATCGAGAGTGACCTCGACGAGTTCCGCGTTCTCCCTCGTCACGCGCGGGTCGGCGATCCGCCGGATCCCGATCTTGCCATCGGACTCCACGGTGTAACAGTAATGCGTCTCACCGTCCTCGTGTTCCTCGACGAGCTTCTCGAACGTGATTGATCGGCCGGATGCGAGCGCGATCTCCGTGTCCCCGACGAAACACCCGCCGGCGCTGTCACCCTCCACCACGAACAGCTCCGCCTCCGACGGCTCGCGTGTCTGACAGTCGGCCAACTTCCCGGGCAGTGCCGTCGACTCCAGGGCCGACTTCCGACGCGTCAGCTCCTCCGCCTTCTTGGCGGCCTTCCGGGCCCGGGCGGCCTCCGCGGCCTTGTGAACGACCTTCCGGGCCGTATCCGGGTTCTCCTCGAGGAACGTCCCGAGCCGCTCGTGGGTCGCGGACTCGACGATCCCGCGCACCTCGCTGTTCCCGAGCTTCGTCTTCGTCTGCCCCTCGAACTGCGGGTCGGGATGTTTGATCGAGATGACCGCGGTGAGTCCCTCGCGGACGTCCTCGCCCTTCAGGTTCGCGTCGAGGTCGGAAACGAGGTCGTGTTCGTTCGCGTAGTCGTTGATGACTCGGGTTAGCGCCGTCTTGAATCCGGTGAGGTGGGTTCCCCCCTCCCGGGTGTTGATGTTGTTCGCGAACGCATGGACGGAGCCCTGAAGCTCCTCGGTCGCCTGCATCGCGACCTCAACGTGGACGTCGTCGGCCGCGTCCTCGAAGTAGATCACGTCATCGTGGATCGGGGTCCGGGTCTCGTTGAGGTAGCCGACGAACTCTCGAATCCCACCGTCGTACCGGAACGTCTCCTCGCTTCCGTCGCGGTCGTCGACCAGCGTGATCTTGACGCCGGAGTTGAGAAAGGCGAGCTCGCGGAGCCGATTGGCGAGCGTCGGCGTCTCGAACGCCGTCGTCTCGAACACCTCATCGTCGGGCCAGAACCGAACGTGGGTGCCAGTGCCCTCGGAGGGGTCGAGGTCGCGCACGCGTTCGAATGCGTCGGGAACGGGTTCGCCGCGGTCGAACCGGTGGCGGTAGACGCCGCCGTCGCGTTTTACTTCGACCTCCAGCCGTTCGGAGAGCGCGTTGACGACGCTCACGCCGACGCCGTGGAGCCCGCCCGAGACTTGATACGACTTCGAGTCGAACTTCCCGCCGGCGTGGAGGACCGTCATGATGACCTCGAGCGCCGGTCGGTCGTACTCCTCGTGGGTGTCGACCGGGATGCCGCGGCCGTCGTCGCGGACGCTCACCGAGTCGTCGTCGTGGACGGTGACTTCGATCGCCTCGCAGTGGCCGGCGAGCGCCTCGTCGATGGCGTTGTCGACGACCTCGTACACGAGATGGTGGAGCCCGCGACCGTCCGTGGACCCGATATACATCGCCGGACGCTTGCGGACGGCTTGGAGGCCCTCGAGGACCTGAATTTGGCCCGCACCGTATTCGTTCGACTCTGACATAGAACTTGGAATACTTAGTCCGTGATGGGTTATAAACCCGGCGCACGCGCGCGGGCGCATGGAATTCGGGGACGCGAGCGATCGGGGACGTAAGCCGCAGGGACGTGAGCGGCCGGGGACGTGAGCGTTCGGAGACGTAAGCCGCAGGGACGTGAGCGGCCGGGGGGCATCCGGACGCCACTCGGATGGCACCCGGAACCGATCGGCCTCACCCTCCCCATCCTCGGCGGACGACCCGGCGCGGGCGGAGCCGCGCCGGTCCGCCGCCTCCCTCGCGCACGTTGCTCGCGCGCGCCGGTTTCGGACCGGTTTTACCGGTCGCCGCCGTAAGTCCGGTATGCGAAGCGTGAACGCCGCGGGGCTCGGGATCGGCGACGACTACCCGCCGCGGATCATGGGCGTACTGAACGTCTCGGCCGAGTCGCCGTACGACCCCAGCGTGTACGACGACCCGAGCGAGGCGGCGCGGTACGTCGACGAGGAGCTGATCGACGAGGGGGCCGACGTCGTCGACGTCGGCCTCGAGTCGGCGAACAAGGACCTCGACGTGCTCTCGGCCGACGAGGAACTGGAGCGGCTCGACACTGCCTTGGAAACGATTGCGTCGACGTCGGGCGACGCCGTCTGGTCGATCGAGACCCGGTACCACGAGGTCGCCGACGCGGCGCTCTTCCGGGGGTTCGACATGGTGAACGACATCTGCGGCTTCGCCGATCCGGAGATGCCGCGGGTGTGTGCCGCCCACGACGCGGCGGTTTCGAAGATGGCCTCGCCGCCCGACCTCGAACGGCCGGGAGCGATCGAGGACGTCGACGAGATCTACGACGCGCTGGCTCGCGAGGGATTCACCGAGAAGACGATCCTCGACCCCGCGTTCGGTGGCTGGTCGGAGGCGAAGACCCTCGTGGACGACCGCGAGACGTTCCGCCGACTCCGGGAGTTCCGCGGCTACGGTCGTCCGCTGTTGGTCTCGATCAACCGGAAGAACTTCCTGCGCGACGTCGCCGGGCGGAGCACCGAGGCAGCCCTCCCGGTCTCGCTCGCCGCCACGTCCATGGCCGTCGAGCGCGGCGCACACGTGATCAGAACCCACGACGTCGCCGAGACCCGGGACGCGGCGCTCATCGGGGCGGAGTTCGCGCGCGACCGTCCCCGACGCGACGGGACGGTCGGCGTCGAGGAACTCGACGTCACCACGGTTCGCGAGGCCGAGCGACATCTCGACCGGCTCGACGCGCCGCCGGACCTCGCGGACGAGACGGTGGTCCACACCTACGAGCTCGACGGACTCTCCGCGGAGGCGGTCGGCACGCTTCGGACCGCGACCGCGTCCGGCGACGCGGCCTTCGTCGCCGGCGAGGGCGACGGGGGGACGACCGCGGGCCTGCTCGTCGGGATGGGGGACGCGCTGGCTGCCGTCGAAACGGCGGTGGCCGACGTCTCGACCTCCCTCGCCGACGCGCTTCGGGAAGTCAATCTCCACCGAAAGTAAGAGAAAGTTTATGCCCTCGTATAGACAACGGTTCAAC
>JAQCNI010000082.1 GCA_028275105.1 Halorubrum sp. | reverse complement strand
CCGTGGCGTGCTCTGGAACGGGACTTCGGTGTCAACACGAGCGTTATCGAGACGACCGATGGGCACGTCGATTTGGACGACATGAAAGAAGCCGTCGCGGACGCGCGACTTGTCTGTCTGAGTTCCATCACGCGAAACTACGGGACCAGGCTCCCGGTCGAGACAATCACCGAAATCGCCCACGATGCGGGGGCAGAGGTTCTGGTCGATGCCGTCCAGTCTGTTGGGCAGGTTCCGGTCGACGTGACCGACTGGGGGGCAGAGTACGTCGCTGGGGCGAGTCACAAGTGGCTGGTCGGGCCGTGGGGAGCCGGGTTCCTGTATGTATCCGAGGATGTTGTATCAGAGTTGCGTCCCAGACATCGTAGCTATCGTGGTGTCGATAGAGACTCGGAAACGTTCGACCTGTACCCCGACGCGCGCCGTCTTGAGGTAGGGACGAGATCCGCCGCACCGTACGTCGGGCTTCGAACGGCACTCGAACGAGTTTCGTCGGTCGGCATGGAGACCATCGAAAGCAAGATAGAGTCGCTGAGCACGCTTCTGAAGGACGAACTGCCAGCGTCGGCTCTTTCGTCGCCGCGGTCATTCGAGTCGGGACTGGTCGCGATTGATGACGACACGCCAGAACGAACTGTCGAACGATTAGCAAGTCACGACGTTCAGGTACGGTCGATAGCCGAACCGGATGCGATCCGACTCTCGATCCACGCATTCAATACTGAATCCGATATCCGACGGTTCCTCTCGGTATACGAAGACGTTCGTGGGAAGCCGTAGGGCACGCACGGGCCAGCAGCCGGGTCGATTTTGTGTTGCGTCCTCATCGGCAGCAGCGATCGCCATTCGCTAGCTTGATACCCAACCGACTGACGCGCTACGGTCACGCGGTCGGTGACGGACTCGTCCCGGTAAGATTCGCTCGTGCTGTATTCCCGCGGTGAGGATCCCGATCGGTGACGAGGGTCGCCAACCCGGCGTCCCTCGGCACTCGTCGTGAACGTGGTCGCAGCGATCAGTATCAGCCGCTCCGACGAACGCTGCTTACCCGCCGAACGCGCCCAGACTCGACTGGAGGTTTCGGTCCGAAGCGCCGTCGGTCAGTTCGCACCCGACCAGCCGGCGGGCGTCGACCACATAGGTCGAGCCCCCACGGTCCACGACCAGTACTCGACCTTTCCATCCCCGTACCGTCCCGGCCGCCATCGTCTCGGACACCGGCCGCGCCGAGAGATCGAGCCCGTAGTCGAACGCGAACGTTTCGATCGGGGCGAACCGCTCGAGCAGGGCCTTCCACGCGTCGTCGTCGACGGCGCGCTCGAGGCCCGCAAGCTTCGTCGGGATCCGCACCCGGTCAACGAGCCCCTCGCCGTCAGCCAACTCGGCCTCAACCTCGCGGGCGATCCGCCCGTTCGGGACCGTCCGGACGTGTGCCGCGCGGTCGGCGCCCTGCTCGCGGAGTCGCGTTTCGAGCCGCCACTGCCGGGTGACGCCGATCTTGAACGTCTCCGGTGCGAACGCGGCGAGGTAGATCGCGTGCGCCTCGTGGCAGTCCATCTCGTCCTTGAGACACGTCCCCGTACAGCGGGCACAGACCCAGACGTCCGAGTGGGCGTCACAGTACGGGGCGTCGGAGGCGTCGCAGGCGACGTGCTCGCCGTCGTGGACCGTTCCGGCACAGTGTCGCGCGGCCAACCCGAACGAGAGCGACGTTCCCGGGGGGGCATCGACGTACTCCACGTCACCGTCGACGGCGACGTAGAGCCCGCCGGACGCGTCGCTTGCCGATCCGTCGTCCTCCTGGTCGCCCTCGGCGGTGACCGCGGCCGTCTCGTACCCCACGACCTGCACGGTCGATATACGCGGAGCGGCGGTTAAGAACGTTCGCACGGCGGGTGCCAGGTCGACACGGGAGCATCGAAGGACCGTCGAGCACCGTAACCACGGCGACGGTGAAGTGACGCCGCCACGCCCGTGATGACGCGTTCCATCTTCAATCGTGGATGGCTCCGCCATGGACGGCGCGTTCGACCGCCGTTTCCAGGTGGTCGCGGCTCCGATGGCTCGATTCCGCGTCGGTCCGCACCTCGATCAGCTGTGATCCGCTCGCATCCTGGGCTCGTTCGTAGGCCGCAGCGATCGCGTCGGCCGGGTCCGACTCCGACGTTCCGGCACCGTTGGTCCCTCCGGGCCGCGCATCGACGCGGGCGTATTCCAGCCCGTGAAGCTCGGCAACCGGTTCGAACCGGACCCCGTGTGGCGTTTTGAACGCCGCGGTGAACGGCGGGTCGAACGATTCGATCGGGAGCGCATGAAAGATCCCGCCGCCGTCGTTGTTCACGAGGACGACGGTGACGTCGACGTCACACCGGTCGATCGCGAGCAGGCCGTTCGTGTCGTGATACAGCGCGAGGTCGCCGACGACGAGCGTGAGGTCGTCGGTCGTCGCCGAACCCGCGCCGAGCGCGCCGGAGACGATCCCGTCGATCCCCGAGACGCCGCGGTTGCCGAGGGCGGTGATGCTCGTCGTCGACGGCGGCACGAATCGGTCGAGGTCGCGGACCGGCATCGAGTTGGAGACAAACAGCGTCGCCGGGTCCGGAAGGGCGTCGGCGACGACCCGAAGCACGGCCCCCTCGTGGAACGCGACCGGTCGGTTGCCCTCGTCGACGCCGTCCGGGTCGCCGTCGACGCCGTCCAGGTCGTCGCCGGCGCCGTTTGGGTCGCCGGCGGAGTCGTACTCACCCCGGTGGACGGCACGAGCGGTCCGGTCGGCAGTCTCCCACTGGTCGCGCCAGCCGGATGCGTCGTTGTGGCTGCTCTCGCCATCGCGGCTACTGCCATCGCCGCCGCGACCACCGCCACCGCCACCGCCACCGCCGCCGGCAACGAGTCGTGAGAGGCGGGCACAGAGCCGGCTCGGCTCGGCGACCACGAGGTTCGTGGCCGTGAACTCCGCCTCGCGCCAGCGCCCCGCGGGGTCGACGACGTACTGGTCCGCGTCGGTCGCGGCGAGATACTTCCGGAGCCGCTTCGACGTCGGCGACGCGCCGAGCCGGAACACGACGTCCGGGTCGACCCAACCGTCGTCGCCGACGAGGTCCGCCGATAGGTACGCATCGTACGCGCCGATCACCGGTGTAACCCGGGTGTGGCCACCGAACCGAAGGCCCGAGAGCGGGTCGGCGAGGATCGGGTAGCCGGTCGCGTGGGACAGCGCGGTGACCGCCTCCGCGTCGAGCCCCGGCGGGTCGGCCGGCCCGGCGACGATTAGTCCACGGTCGGCCGAGAGCGCCCCCGCGAGTTCACGAAGGGACGACTCGTCCGGCGCCGGCGTGCCGGGCGTCACGTCGACGTACGCCCCGTTTTGACCGGCCGTCGTGGCCGGGTCGAGGTCGGACGGGACGTCACCGGCGACCGGCGTCGGTTCGAGCGGCTTCGCGAACGGGACGTTGAGATGAACCGGCCCGGGATCCGCACCTTCCGCGGTCGCGACCGCGCGGGCGACGGTGGTCCGAAGCGACCGGAGGGCACGGTCGGCCGCCGCCGGCTCCGGGAGGTCCGCGTAGAACCGAACCGCATCGCCGTACAGTTTCTCCTGATCCGCGGTCTGATTCGCCCCGGAGTCGCGGAGCTCCGGCGGCCGGTCGGCGGTGAGCGCGAGCAACGGCACCCGGGCATTGTCCGCCTCCATCACCGCCGGGTGGTAGTTGGCGGCGGCGGTGCCGGACGTACAGATCAACGGGGTTACGCGGCCGGTCCGGCGCGCCCGGCCGAGCGCAAAGTAGGCGGCGGATCGTTCGTCGAGAAGCGAGAAGCTGTGGAGTTCCTCGTGGTTCGCGGCGGCGACGGTCAGCGGCGTCGAGCGGCTCCCCGGCGAAATGACGACGGCGTCGACGCCCGCGGCCACGAGTTCGTCGATGAGGGCGCTCGCCCACAGCGTGTTCCGGTTCGGCGCGGTCATCGACGGCGTTACGGTCCGGTGTGGTAAGTAACCCGGCGAGTCCCGACCGCGTCATCCGCGGCCCGCGATCGGATCCGATCGGCCGTCCACAGGATTTGAGTAGCCCGTTTACCGGATCCGATCGCTCGATCCACGCGGGAACGGTCGACCGAACTCGGCCGCGTTCTATAACGCTTATACAGGCTCACCGACTTCGATCCGACATGAGCGACGACGACGCCGTCAAGGTCGAATCCACCGACGGATCCGACGCGACCGACGACAGCAACGCCGACGAGGGGTCCGGCGCGGACGACGCTATCGCCGACGTCCCGGAGGACGGAACGTCCGAAAGCGACGGCAAACCGGAGGCCGAGTCGACCGTGGATGGAGACGGGGCGGTCGAGGACGAAGCGACTCCGGCACTCTCGGACCGCGTCGCCGAGCATGACGCCGACCTCGCCGAGGAGGTGGCCGACCTCGAGTCCGAACTCGACGCGACACGCGAGGAGGTCGACGAGCTGACGAGCAAGCTCGCGCGCGTCCGGGCCGACTTCAGCAACTACAAGCAGCGGGCCAAACGCAAGCGCGAGGAGATACGCGAGCGGGCCTCCGAGTCGCTCGTCGAGCGCATTGTCCCGATCCGAAACGACCTGCTTCGGGCGCTCAACCAGGAGGACGGCAGCGATATCCGACCGGGGGTCGAGTCCACGCTCGAGAAGTTCGACGAGGTGCTCGACGAGGAGGGAGTGGACCCGATACATCCCGAGCCGGGGACGGAGGTCGACCCATCACGTCACCAAGTCATGTTGCGCGTCGACGGCAACCAACCGGAAGGAACCGTCCACGAGGTGTACGAGCCCGGCTACGCGATGGGCGGCCGCGTCATCGCCGAGGCGCAGGTCACCGTCAGCGACGGCGAAGAGTAACCGGGACGCGCCGACCCGGACAGTACGAGAGGCGCCGACCCGGACAGTACGGGAGGCGCCGACCCGGTCGCGCTAGCGGTCCGGGCGTCGGTCGGCGACGACGGCGAAGTTCGACCGGGGTCTCACGGCGCCCGTTCCCCCTCTTCCGAGTACCGCGCTGCGAGGTCGCCGAGCGCCCCGTTCTCGACGGTGCCGTGTGGGACCGTGAGCGGCGAAACCGAGATCTCGCCGTCGATCACCGCGCGCCGATCCGTCCCGACCGAATCGGGGACGTCGGCAGCCGTCATCCGGCCCCAGATCGGATCGGCGAAGGACAGCCGCCCGTCGCCGTCGCGCTCGGCGGTCATGCCGTACCAGTCCGACGGCGTCGTGACGCGCATCGGCGCCGAGTCGTCCTCGGCGAGCGGCGCGTTCACGTTGAGATAGTCGACCGACTCGAAGGCACCGCCCCCGACGGCGTTGTCGACGAGGAATCGCGTGGCTCGGGCGGCATGATCGAACTGCTCCGGTTCCAGTTCCGTTCGCCACCAGTCCTCGTCGCCGGGGACGTACATCGACGCCGCCAGCGTCGGGACCCCGAAGAACGCGGCCTCGACCGCGGCCGAGACGGTCCCGGACCGGCCGAGGACGTACGAGCCGAGGTTCGCCCCCTCGTTACAGCCCGCGACGACGCAGTCGACGTCGGGCGCAAGCGCATCGAGTCCGGCGACGACACAGTCGACGGGGGTCCCGTCGACCGCGTAGCCGAGTTCGTGGTCGGTGACGCCGACGTCGTCGGAGAGGACCCGCCCGATGGAAGAGCGGTCCGTGGTCGGCGCGACCGTGACGACGTCATACGATTTCGAGAGCGTGTCGTACAGCGCGCGCAGGCCGACGGCGTCGATACCGTCGTCGTTCGTCAGGAGTATCCGGTCGACGCTCACGAATTTACCTCGGGTGGTTCCGATAAAAGTCCACCGTCGCCTCGACGGGACGACGACCCACGCCGACGAACGGAAAGGCACAGGTGCCACGGGGTCAATTACCCCGTATGGGATTCGGCGACACGGCGAAGCGCATCCAGACGCTCGCCGACAAGGCGGAACGGACCTATCAGCGGCTGAACGAACTCCGCGACGAGGTGGCGAAGACGCAGTCGACGGTGAACGGCACCGCCGACCGCGTTCAGGCGTTGGAAGTCGAGATGGCCGAACAGCGGGCGGTGCTCGACGCGGTCGCCCGCGAGGTCGGCGTCGACCTCGACGCCGTGAGCACGGAAGTCCACATCACGGAAGCCGAGGCTGAGGCGGCGGGATCGACCGGATCCGACGAGCCGTCGAAGGGCACGGGCGCAGGAAGCGACGCGAGCGGGCCCGGCGACGAGGACGGCAACGGCGGGAACTGAGGCCCGCCTCCGGTTCGGTCAGTTCCCTTCGTCGGATCCGGATCGGGAGACGACCTCGGCCGGTACGCCGGCGACCGTCGTCCCCGGCGGGACGTCCTCGGTCACGAGCGAGTTGGCGGCCACTCGCGCGCCGGCCCCGACGGTGACGCCCGGGAGAACGACCGCGCTCGCCCCGATCATCGCGCGCTCCTCGACGACGACGTCACCTAGCCGATACTCGTCTTGGAGAAACTCGTGACACAACAGCGTGGCGTCGTACCCGATGATCGCGTCGTCATCGACGGTGATCCGTTCGGGCCAGAACACGTCGGGCGTCGACTCGAGGCCCCACGCGACCCCCGTACCGACGGTGATGCCGATCCACGAGAGCAGGCGGTTCGTGAGCCGCAGGCTCGGGCTGATCCGCGCGAGGACGACGACCACGTAGTTGCGGACGACCGCGAGCGGCGACCTTGCGTCCGGCCAGGCCCAAAGCGAGTTGCGGGCGCCACCGGTTCGATGGCGTTCCAGGCGGTCCGACCGCCGTTCCTGGTCCGGGGAATCGTCCCGATCGGTCGGCGTTCCCGCGGCGTCCTCGTCGTTCACGGGGATCCGTTCGCATGCCGGAATAAAAAGGCTCGTCGACGTCGCGGTCGCGGGCGAGGGTTCAAACCGGATGCCGCGGCCAGACTCCCACGCACCATCGAACGCGCGACATCGAAGGCTCACGGTCGGCCGAGGCGGGAGTGCGGTCCACCGCCGTGAGGACGGACGTGGACCGCCCGTACGCCCAACGCTTCGGAGCGGTGGCGCCGGCCGCGGTTTCGCCTTGCCGTCCATCGCCGATCCCACGGGTCCGTCGACGACCGAACTACTCCCGGAGTTCAGCCATGTGCTCGACCCGCCGGTCGAGGACCTCGGGCTTCCCGATGTCGTGACGGATCCGGACGCGGTCGCCCGCGGCCGACAGCGCCGCGTCCGCCTCGGCCTCCGCGGCCGCGATCGAGTCGCCGCGGCCAACGACCGCGAACGCCCGCGACGTCGTCGTGTAGAGCCCGTCATCTCGCTCGTCGACGCTCGCGTAGTACAACAGCGCGTCGCCGACGCTCGCCTCGTCGACGGCGATCCGCGCCCCGCTGTCGGGGTCGGTCGGATAGCCGTCGGGCACGGCGTACTTACACACGGTCGCCTCCCCCGAGAAGGAGAGCGCCGGCAGCGGGTCGCCGTCGCGCGCCGCGGTGAGTACGTCGAGGAAGGGCGTTTCGAGGACCGGAAGGGTGTTCATCGCCTCTGGATCGCCGAACCGGGCGTTGAACTCGACCACTTTCGGCCCGTCGGCAGTCAGCATGAACTGGCCGTAGAGGACGCCCTTGTACGCCGGGAGCGCGTCGACAACGGCGTCGAGTACGTCCAGCGCGGCGTCATAGTCGCCGGGTTCCATGAACGGGAGCGACACCCCCGTATCGGAGTACGACCCCATCCCCCCGGTGTTCGGGCCCTCGTCGCCCTCGTAGGCGCGATTATGATCCTGAACGGCCGCCGTCGCCCGAAACTCCCCGTCGGCGACGAACGCCTGTATGGTGAACTCCTCGCCGACCAACCGCTCCTCAAGGACGACCCGGTCGTAGTCGGACTCGCGAAGGTACGCCTTCGCCTCCTTGTGAGTGACTTGATCGCCGATCACCTTCACCCCCTTGCCGCCGGTGAGGCCGGCGGGTTTCACCGCGAGGTCGCCGTCGTACTCGTCGATGTACGCACGGGCCGCCGCCATGTCGTCGAACACCTCAAAGTCGGGACAGCCCGGGACGTCCGCATCGCGCATGAACCGGCGCTGGTACGCCTTGTCCGTCTCCAGGCGCGCCTCCGCCGCGCGCGGACCGAACGCGTACACGCCGGCGTCGTCCAGCGCGTCCGCCACCCCCGCTTCGAGCGCCGATTCGGGACCGATGACCGCGAGATCAGCGCCAACGTCGGTCGCGAACGACACGACACCGTCGGCGTCGGTCTCCGAAATCGTCTCGAACCCGTCGGCAAGCCGCCGAATACCCGGATTTCGGTTACTCGCGCATGCGTACAGGGAGCAGTCGTCGGCGATCAAACGGGCGATTGCGTGTTCACGGCCGCCCCCGCCGACGAGGAGCACGGTTTCCGTCATGGGCGACGGATCCCCACAAGACGGTGTAAGCCTTACCCTCTCCGTCGCCGAACCGTGCCACGGAGACGGAGCCGACGAGACCGGAACGGGGGCCGGATCCGGTCGCTTTGAACCATCGGGAGGGGCGACGGGCCGGACGGTCACGGCGGCGATTTCACGCCGTGTCGGGGGGTCCCCGGAAGGGTCGCGTGGCGGGGTTTTTCCCGCCAGCGAGCGAACCCAACTCATGCCCAATCCCACGGAGCGCAATCGGCTCGCCGACGAGCCGAGCCCCTACCTCCAACAACACGCCGACAACCCGGTTAACTGGCAGCCGTGGGGCGAGGCTGCCTTCGAGACGGCCCGCGAACACGACGTACCGGTGTTCGTCTCCATCGGCTACTCGTCGTGTCACTGGTGTCACGTGATGGCCGAGGAGAGCTTCGCCGACGGGGAGGTCGCGGCCGTCCTCAACGAGTCGTTCGTCCCGATCAAGGTCGACCGCGAGGAACGCCCGGACGTCGACAGCACGTTCATGACGGTGTCCCAACTCGTCACCGGCGGGGGCGGGTGGCCGCTCTCGGCGTGGTGTACCCCGGACGGGGAGCCGTTCTACGTCGGGACCTACTTTCCGCCGGAGCCCCGCGGGAACCGTCCGTCGTTCATGGGACTCTGTCGGCGGATCGCCGACTCGTGGAGGGACCCCGAACAGCGCGAGGAGATGGAAAACCGCGCCGAACAGTGGACGGCGAGCGCACGGGACGAGCTGGAATCGGTCCCGGATCCCTCACCGTCCGGGTCCGAGCCCCCGTCCGGCTCGGACCTCCTCAACCAAGCTGCCGGGGCGGCCCTGCGGAGCGCCGACGAGGAACACGGCGGATTCGGATCGAGTGGCCCGAAGTTTCCCATGCCGGGCCGGATCGACCTGCTGTTGCGGTCGGCCGCCCGCAGCGGCCGCAGTGAATCGCTCTCGGCCGCGACGCGCACGCTTGACGGGATGGCGTCCGGCGGGATGTACGACCAAGTCGGCGGCGGCTTCCACCGGTACGCGGTCGACCGGGAGTGGACGATCCCCCACTTCGAGAAGATGCTGTACGACAACGCCGAACTCCCGATGGCGTACCTCGACGGGTATCGACTCACCGACGATGCCGGCTACGCCCGGATCGCCGCGGAGTCCCTGACGTTTCTCGAACGCGAACTCCGCCACCCCGACGGCGGGTTCTTCAGTACGCTTGACGCTCGAAGCCGACCGCCGGCGAGTCGAGGCAGTGCCGATGGAGACGGCAACGCGGACGGGGATACGGGCGGCGACGTCGAGGGCGCGTTCTACGCGTGGACGCCGACGGAAGTGGACGACGTGCTCGCCGAGCCGGCGGCGTCGATCGCGCGGGATCGGTACGGGATCCGACCGGGCGGGAACTTCGAACGCGGAACGACGGTTCCGACGCTCGCGACCCCGATCACGGCGCTCACCGAGGAGCACGACCGGTCGCGTGAGGAGATCGAGGAAACCCTCACCGAAGCCCGGACGTCCCTCTTCGAGGCCCGGGAGCGACGACCCCGTCCCGCTCGCGACGAGAAGGTGTTGGCGGCGTGGAACGGACGGGCGATCTCGGCGTTCGCGGCGGCCGGACCGGTCCTCGGGGAGCCGTACACGGCGGTGGCGGTCGACGCGCTGGAGTTCTGTCGCGATCGGCTGTACGATGCCGATGAGGGCCGACTCGACCGGCGATGGCTCGACGGCGACGTGGCCGGACCGGGGTATCTCGATGACTACGCCTTCCTCGCGCGCGGCGCATTGGACGTGTACGCCGCGACCGGGGAGATCGAACCCCTGGCGTTCGCCTTGGACCTCGCCGACGCGCTGGTCGACGACTTTTATGCCGCGGCCGACGGGACGATTTACTTTACCCGCGATCCCGACCCGGACGCGGACGGGATCGGCGGTGACGGGACGTTATTTGCCAGACCACAGGAGTTCACCGACCGGTCGACCCCGTCGAGTCTCGGGGTCGCCGCCGACACGCTGGCCGTACTCGACGGGTTCCGCCCCGACGACCGCTTCCGATCGATCGCCGAGTCGGTCGTGTCGATCCACGCCGACCGGATCCGGGCGAGTCCGCTCGAACACGTCTCGCTGGTCCGGGCCGCGAGGCGGGTCGAATCGGGCGGGATCGAACTGACGGTCGCGGCCGACGACCTCCCGGTACGGTGGCGGGATACGCTCGCGGACCGATACCTCCCCGGCGCGGTCGTCGCCCGTCGCCCCCCGACTGCGGCGGGACTCGCCGACTGGCTCGATCGACTCGGGCTTGCCGAGGCACCGCCGATCTGGCAGGGTCGGGACGCCATCGACGGCGAACCGACCGTCTACGTCTGTGAAGGGTTCACCTGCTCACCCCCGCGCACCGACATCGACGGCGCCCTCTCGTGGCTCGACGAGCGGGCGTGAGACGGCGCGACCGTTCCGTCGGTTCGGGGTGGAAACGCGCGTTCGAGTTCGACCGTTTATGTACGCCGACCCGATATATGCCAATATGTACGACTTCGTCGTGGTCGGTGCCGGACCACCCGGATCGCGGTTCGCGCGCCGGGCCGCCGAGGCGGGGTACGACGTAGTCGCGTTCGAGAAGGGAGAGATCGGCCGGCCGCTCGCGTGTTCCGGGCATGTCTCGACCGACATCTGGGAGTACGTCCCCGACGACGCGAAGCCCGATCTGTTTCAGAACCGCGTCTTCGGCGCGCGGTTTCACGTCGGCGGTGCGGGGTCGAGCCCGTACCAGTTCTACAAACGGGAGGCGGCGTCAAACGTCGTCGACCGGGTCGGACTGGACCGGACGCTCGCCGACTGCGCGCGCGACGCCGGTGCGACGGTCCGGACGGGCCACACGGTCACGGGGGTGGACGAGCGGGATGATCGCGTCGTCGTTGAGGTGAGCGTCGCCGACGGAGGGACCGAAACGGTGGAAACACGGATGGTCGCTGGGTGTGACGGGCCGACGTCGCGCGTCCGTCGCGCGGTCGGTCTCGACGAACCCGCGGAAACCCTCCACGGCGTGCTCGCGTTCGACCCGAGCCCCGACAACGGGGACTTCGTCGACGTCCACCTCACCGTGCCGCGGTTCTTCGCCTGGCGTATTCCACGGGGGGACGCCGGGATCGAATACGGACTCGCGGCGCCGCCCGGCGACGACGTGTCGGCGTTGTTCGATCGGCTCACGGACGAATACGACGTCGAGACGGCGAACCGCTGCTCGGGCGCGATTCCGATCGGGCCGCCGGACGCCGTGACGACGGACCGCGTGTTCCTGATCGGCGACGCCGCGGCACAGACGAAACCGTTCACCGGCGGCGGGATCCTCTACGGAATGACCGCGGCCGACGTCGCGGCGTCGACGATCGACCCCACCGACCCGGCCACGCTCGCGGACTACGAGGCCGGATGGCGCGACGAACTGGCGACGGAGATCCGGCTCGGGAAAATGATCCGTGGCTGCTACTCGCTCCCCGAACCGGTCCAGCGACTCGGACTGTGGACCCTCTCGGGGGAGATCGGGGTCCACATGGACAGACCCTCGTCGTTTTTCTCGCGGGAGCATCTCCGGCGACTGCTCCCGTGAGGGATCGACCGGTGGCAGGGAGGAGGCATCTCGCGGACCGGCGATCCGACTACTCCTCGATCACCGACGCAAACGAGACGTTCTCGCGGACGCTGGTGATCTCCACCCGGACCTCGTCGCCGAGTTCCGCGTCGGGAACGATGACGACGTAGCCGCGTTCGATCTTCGCGATCCCGTCGCCCTTGTCGCCGAGCGTCTCGATCGTCACGTCCCTGATTTCACCCTCCGACACCGGGGGACCGGCGTCGTAGGATCCGTCGGATGAGCGGCTCGTCCCGTCAGTCGGGCGCCGCTCGCCCGCAGGAGCCGAGTTCGACCCGTCGTCCCCGGCGGTTTCGGCTCCGCCCCGACCGCGGTCGATGACGGCGATTCGGTACGTTTCGCCGGGCGTCACGGTCCCGTGTTCGATCTCCCGCTCGGGGACCGACAGCGAGTAGGTCCCCTCGTTATCGGCCTCGAGTTCGGCGGTGAACAGACAGGCGAGCGAATCAGTTATTTCGACCATGCGGGCCGTTCCGCGGGAGGGAAGGAAAAACCCCCCATTCCACGCGCATCGGCGAAGGTTAGGGACGCTTGAGCGCTCCCTCGGCGTCGAACAGGCTGTGGCTGTCCTTGGGCTCTCCGGGGTGCTCGCGGGCCGCCTCGGGATCGAACTCGACTCCGAGGCCGGGTTCGTCGGGGACCTCGATCGTCCCATCCTCCACCTCGAAATCGTGCGTCACGACCTCGTCACCCCACGGCACGTCGCGGCTCATGTGCTCGAGGACTTCCAGGTTTTCGAGGCCGGCACAGAGATGAAGCCCGGCGGCAGTGCTGACGCCCGCGTTCGGGTTGTGCGGGGCAAACGTCATGTACCGGCTCTTGGCCATCTCCGCGGCGTGCTGAAGTTCGGCGAGGCTCCCGTAGTTGGTGAGGTCCGGCTGGATGATGTCGCACGCCTGCTTGCGGACCAGGTCCTCCATCGTGGCGTTGTTGTAGATGCGCTCGCCGGTCGCAACGGGCATGTTCACCTTGTCGGTCACGTCCGCCATGACTTCGCGGTCCTCCAGTTCGACTGGCTCCTCGAGGAACATGATGTCGTACTCCTCGAGGGCGTTCGCGACCTCGATGGCCCCCCGGCGCGAGAACCGCCCGTGGCAGTCGAGCGCGATCCCGACGTCCCAGCCGACCGCGTCGCGGACGGCCTCGAGCAGCTCGGCGACCTCGTCGATCTGGCCGTTGGTGAGCGAGTACTCGTAGTGCGCGAACGGGTCGCACTTCAGCGCGGGGTACTCCTGCTCGTTCACGGCCTTCTTCGCGTGGTGCGCGTAGTTCTCCGGCGTGCGCTCGCCGATGTGCCACCCGTTGGCGTACACGGGGATCTCGTCGTGGACCTTCCCGCCGAGCAGCTTCCAGACGGGCTCGTCGTAGTGCTTCCCGGCGATGTCCCAGAGCGCGATGTCGAACGCGGAGGCGACGGCGTTGATCAGTTTGCCGGCGCGCCACGCGAACGGATACCTGGTGAGTCGGCGGTTGATCCCCTTGCGGTTCAGCGGATCCTCGCCGATGAGGTAATGTTTGTGTGACTCCGCGGTCGCCTCCAGCGCTGCGGTGAGCCCCTCGCCGCTGAGTGCCTCGCCGACTCCGGTGATCCCCCGGTCCGTCTTCACCTGAACGAAGAACCAGTTCCGCCAGTCGGCGTCGACGACGAACGTCTTGACCTCGGTTATCTCCATGCTGAACGATTCATTCGGTTTGTAATACTCTTTGTGGAGTGGGCCGCGTCACGACGCCCATATGGTCGTCGATATCGTCGTCGATACCGTCCCGTTCCGCCGATGGCGCCGCCGGGGGCTCACGCGCGGGGAGGCGCACGTGTTCCGTTCGGCCCCGATGGACCCGAAGGTGAGCGAGGTCGCCGACGCGTCACACGGGACGATGGCCGCCGAGTTCCCGAAGAGCATCTTTCCGAGAGAATAGCTGGGACTGGTCATCCGGAGCCATCCTCCGGTGGAATCGAATCGCCCTCAGTAGCCGGTTCCGAGCAGGGCGTTACCGACGAGGACGAGCAGCGCGACCCCGAACAACACGGCGAGACTCCCGAACGAGACCCCCCAGCCGAACAGGTCGGCCGCGAGGCCGACGCCAACGGAGCCGGCCGAGCCGATCACGGTGTAGACGGTTCTGACGAGTCCGAATCCGGCGCCCCGTTCCGCGTCGCCGAGCGCATCGATGAACCGGGGATCGATGGCCGAAAAGAAGCTCGAACCGAACCCGGAGAGCGTGGCGGCGACGGCGACGCCGGCCACGCCGGGGGCGACGACGAACCCGACGGCACCGAGCGCCCCGGCCAACATGGCGACGCCGATGGCGGCGTCGCGGCCGACCCGGTCCGAGAGCCGGCCGATCCCAACCATCGCGCCCGCCCGGACGACGAAGAAGGCGGAGAAGACGACGCCGGCGAACTCCGGGGTGTAGCCTCGAGAGTCGACGAGGAAGGTCGGGAGAAAGGACATAAACCCCTGAGCGACGTAGGTGCCCAGCGTCGCGACGAACAGCGGTAGGAGGATGGCGGGCCGCGAGAGAAGTTCGCCCAGCGGGCCGAGGGCGAACCGCTCGCGCATCGGCTGGTCGGGACGGCGCGGCGCCGTCGGGCGAACGCGCCACGCGAACGCGGCGAGGACGGGGAGACCGACGAGGGCGGCGAGCGCGACCGCGGGACGCCAGCCGTACCGGACGCCGACCCACGCCGCGGCGACCGGCGCGACCAACCCCGCCAGCGGGCCGCCGACCGAGTGAAGCCCGACGGCCGTTCCGAGGTCGTCAAACGTCCGGGAGAGCAGCGTCGTCGCCACGGCGTAGTGGAGGCCGGCGACGAGCCCGAGACAGACCGCCGCGAGCACGAACGCGGGGAAGGCCGGGGCGAACGCAAGCAGGACGCTCATCGCCGCCGTGCCGCCGATGGCGACGAGGATCACGGGGCGTTCGCCGAACCGGTCCGCGAGGATCCCGCTCGGGAACTGCGAGATGCCGTACGCGAACCACATCCCCGAGAGGGCGACGCCGACCGCCGTGTTCGAGACGTCGAAGTCGGCGATGATGAAGGGGACCACCGGGCTGATCGCCAGCCGGGCGAAGTACGTGACGAAGAAGGCGAGCGTACACAGCGACAACACCGTATGGCGGTACTGCCAGCTCATCCGTCCCGTCGTCCCGTCGCCGTTCGGATCACTGGTTCCCCCGCATCAGGGTCGTCCGGTCCGTGTCGCTTCGGTCGGTCCCGTTCGTATCGGGCGACCGGTATCGGATCGGGTCTTCGTATGTTCGTACCGGGGACGCGTAAGTAGCTGTCGTCCGCGGAGGGTCGGGTGTCAAAACCGTTCGGATCCGCCGCCGGCGACGCTACCGGACCGCGTCCGGGTCAACGCGGCTCCCGACCCACAGCAGCGTGACCAGCAGGCTCGCGACCGCCAGGGGGAGCAACCACTGGAGGACGGCGAGGAGCCCCGCCGAGGCCTGAACGCCGATCACGAGGAGGAGCGTCGGCCCACAACAGACGACGCCGGACAGGAGTCCGGGGAGCCCGGCGACCGCGCCGGCCCCAGCCCCGATCCGACACGCCGACGGGCCGCGCCAGGCGACGACGGAGACGGCGAGGGTGACGCCGACGAGGGTCGCGAGCGCGAGCCCGATCGCCGCGTTGACCGGCGAAAACAGGTACTCGATTGGCCCGGCCGTGACGGCCGCGACCGCCTCGTACTGGAAGGGCGCGATCCGCCGCGTCGCGACCGAAAGCGGGTCGCTCACGACGAACAGGTCGACGACGGGACCGGCCCATTCCCCGGCCGCGACGCGCTCGCGCACCCCAATGTGACCGAGTCCGACGCCGTAGGCGACGAAGTAGAGGGCACCAAGAGTCGCGAACGTCGCCCGGCCGTCGCGCCGCGCGAGCGTCGCGCGGATCGCGAACGCCGTCCGCCGAACCAGCCCGGTCGTCCACGCGACCGGGGATCCGGTCGGCGAGGCGGGTTCAGCGGCCATATCCGGCGCCCGTGTGCTCCCCGACGAACCCGGTGTCCGGATAGAATCCCGCCCACGCGAACCACATGGCGTCGAACGCCAGGACGCGGTCAAGCGGCAGGGCCGCCGCCTCGAACCCGCCACCGTGGCCGTCGACACGGTACGCGTCGCCGTCGGATTCAACGCCAAGCCCGTCGGGGGTCCGGTACACGTAGCCGGTCGAGAGCGTCGGGTCGGCGACGGCGGCGACGCTCGCCCCGCCGCCGGTCGTCCCCGTGAGGACTCGGTCGACGAGCAGCGTCTCCTTGTCGAACGCGACGGCGCCGTCGGCGGTCCGCGCGCCAAGGACCACCGATTTAACATTCCCCGCCTCGGGCGAATCGAGCGCCGGGAACATCGTCCGCCCCTTCGCGTAGTACCCTTGGGTCGGGGCGTAGTCCCCGTACGGGTCACCGCCATAGGGTTTCGCGTAGCCGGTATCCTCTGTCAGAACCCGGGAGTCGGGGAAGGCCGCGCGCCACTCGGCGAGCGTCGTCCAGACGACCCGGAACTCCCGGAGTGACTCGCCGGTCATCGGTCCGTCGACGCCGGTGGCGAGCACTTGTGGCCACCGACTGTCGGTCTCCCGATCGTACATGATCAGGTTCGAGTTGACGAGGTCGCCGGAGACGCCGAACGTCGTCCCGCCGCGCTCGAACCCCTGTGCGGTGCCGGTGAGCGGACAGTAGGTGACCGAGACGGGATCGCCCGCGATCGTGTCGTTGACGATCTCGTGGTACACCAGTACGTACTGCGGGTATGCCTTCGCCTCGCCGTCCCGGACGACGCCGAACACCGGTTCCTCGTCCGCGATCTCCGCGTCGGCGATCGGCTCAAATGACGGGTCGTCGATGGAGGGAATGCCATCCTTCCCGACCCCGCCGTTCAACGACTCCTCCATGAGCATGTCGGCGTCGTGGGGGACGTACCGGGCCGCGTCCGCCGCCGGCGGGGCGGGGCGATCGCTTCCGGTTTCGTCAGCGCCCGGATCGGCGTTCGCCCCCTCGGCGTTTCGGTCCACGGAGGTCGTCCCGGAGTCGCCGCCAGAGCCGTCGGCCGATTCTCCGGACTCATCGTCATCGCCGACGGAGCCGCCGACGGAGCCGTCCGGACAGCCCGCGATCCCGGCGGCTCCGAGTGACGTGAGTGCCGCCATCGTCGATCGGCGTGTGTGGTCCATACCCATGGGTGGGATCCCGCCGGGCTAAAAACCGAAGCGAGGGTGTAATGCGGACGCACAGCCGCGAACGCCGAGTGTCGGCCACCAGCATCTCGGTCGACACCGTCGACTACGGCACCCGGTCATCGACGGACTGGCCCCGGAGACGGTCGACGATGGCGGCCCCGGCGCGCTCCGGGTTCGGTCGATCGACCGTAACCGCGTTGCCGACGGCGACCGTGCCCGGTTCGACGACGTCACAGCAGAGCCCGCCGCGGTCCCGCAGCGCGGCCGCGAGCCCGTCCTCGCCCGCGAGCGACTCGACGTGAGCACACGGAGGTCGCCGCCGAGTCGGCCGAAGCAATGCCCCGCCGATCCGAACTGTCGCGTCGAGCAGGGGATCCAGCTCCGGCCCGAACCCGTGGACGACGACGTTCCGGCGGTGACGACCGTCGGAGACGTCGATCCCGGTCGCCTCGCGGATCGCCTCGATCGCCTCGGCGGCGACGAGGGTGACCGCACAGCCGTCGAGTTGGAAGTGGCCGCTCCCGCGACAGTACCGGTCGCCCTCGACGCCGCCGCCGACGATATCGACCGTGTCGCGAAGCACGGGTGGAGCGCCACCCGCCGGCGCGATAACCAGTGACTCGACGGTCCCGCCATCCCCGTCCCACCCGCCGTCGGCGGCTACCATCCTCTCGGCGGCTACCATCCCCTCGGCGGCTACCATCCCCTCGGCGGCTACCGTGCCGTCCACGGACGGGGCACCGTCGCGGCCGGTCGGCGGCGGTCCCTGGCTCATGACCGTCAGATGCGGTCGGCTCGAACATAAACCGACCGAGTCGCCGGCATCCCCGGATCAGTCGAACGTCCCGGCGGTGAGGTAGCGCTCCCCGCTGTCCCAGAACACGGTGACGACCAGCGGCTCCTCGCCGGCGTGGTCGTCCGCGTCCCGCAGGTCGGCGGCGACCGACTTTGCGGCCAAGTTCGACGCGCCCGAGGACTGGCCGACGAGAACGCCCTCCTCGCGGGCTAGCCGGCGACACTCGGCCTCGGCCGCCTCGAGGTCGACGACGCGGACCTCGTCGACCAAGTCGACGTCGAGATTCTCCGAAACGAACCCCGGTCCCATCCCCTGAAACTCGTCCCCGGTCACCGGTTCGCCCGAGAGGACCGCGCTCCCGGTGGGTTCGACCGCATCGATCCGCACCGTGGGGAACGCCTCCCGGAGCCGGCGGCCAACCCCCGTGAGCGTACCCCCCGTTCCGACGCCGGCGACGAGCGCGTCGACGGTCCGGTCGCCGACCTGTTCGACGACCTCCGAACCCGTCGTCTCATAGTGGGCCCGCGGGTTCGCCGGGTTCTCGAACTGGCGAAGTTGGACCAGTCCCGCCTCGCGTTCGAGTTCGTCCGCGCGAGCCTTCGCCGCGGAGATGTCGCCGTCGACGAGTTCGACCCGTGCGCCGTACGCGCGCATGAGCCGGCGGCGCTCGACGGACTTACCCTCGGGCATCACGAGCGTGACCTCGTACCCCTTCACCGCCCCGACCATCGCGAGCCCGATGCCGGTGTTCCCCGAGGTCGGTTCCACGATTCCGTCGCCAGGACCGAGATCGCCGGCCTGCTCGGCCGCCTCGACCATGTACAACGCCGGGCGGTCCTTGGCTGACCCGCCCGGATTCCGCGATTCGACCTTCGCGGCGACGGTCGTGCCCGGGGGGGAGTCGACCCGGACCAGCGGCGATCCGAGCCCATCCAGGATATCCTCGTCCATCACCGTTGGGGAGGGGTCGACGACCCAAACCCTCACGGGCTCCGGCAACGTCCGCGTCGTCCGGGGCACCGCGGCGTTGATACCCCCGCCACCCATACGGCGAGTATGCCGCTCGAAACGCTCACGCCCGACCCGTCGTTCGACCCGGAGACGCTCGACCCGGACGTACTCGACGCCCTCGCCGGCGACTACCGGTTCAAGATATGGGGCGGCGACTGGTGTGGCGACTGCCAACGACAGCTCCCGGCGTTCGGGGGCGCACTCGAGGCGGCCGGCGTTCCGACGGATCGCGTCGAGGCGTTCCCGGTCACGAAGGGGCCGAACGGCAAGGAGGGGCCCGGCGTCGAGGCGTACGGCATCGAGCTGATCCCGACGGTCGTCGTGGAGACTGCCGACGGCGAGGAGGTAGCGCGCTTCGTGGAGGACGCGGACGTGTCAATCGCGGCGGCGCTCGCCCGCGACCTCGCCGACGTCGAGGCGACTGCGTAGGGGCGGGCTACTCGTTTCGCGGACTGCTCGGGTGATGGTCCGTGTCGTACTCGCCGGGGCGGCCGTCGATCCGGTCCGGGTTGATCCGTCCGCCGAGCAGCATGAAGTCGAGCACGGTACAGTACAGCATCGCCTCGACGACGGGCACCGCCCGCGGCGGGAGCACGGGGTCGTGGCGCCCCACGACCTGGACCTCCTTTTCATCGCCGGTCTCCCAGTCGGCCGAACGCTGCGTCTTGGGAATGGAGGTCGGCGCGTGCCACGTCGCCTCGCCGTAGATCGGCTCGCCGGTGGTGATCCCGCCCTGGAGCCCGCCGTGGTCGTTGCCGACGGGCACCGGGTCGCCCTCCTCGCTCTCGACGTGATCGAACGACTCGTCGTCGTCGAACGTCCAGTCCTCGTTGCGGTCGCTCCCGGCGACGTCGGTCACGTCCTTGCCGAGTCCGTATTCGACGCCGGTCGTCGCCGGGATCGAGAACATCGCCTGCCCGAGCCGCGCCGGGAAGCTATCAAAACGGGGCGCCCCGAGGCCACGGGGGACGCCGCGACACTCGAAGTAGATGGACCCCCCGATCGAGTCGCCGCGCTCCTGATAGTCCTCGATCAGTTCCTGCATCTCGGCGGCCGCGTCCGGGTCGGCACACCGGACGTCGTTCTCCTCGGAGTGCGCCAATAGCTCCTCGAATCCCACGTCGTCGGCCGCCACGTCACCGATGCGGTTGACGTGAGCCTTGATCGCAACATCGTACTCGGAGGCGTCGAGCACCTGCTCGGCGACCGCGCCGGCGGCGACCCAGTTCACGGTTTCGCGGGCCGACGAGCGGCCCCCCCCGCCCCAGTTCCGCGTCCCGAACTTCGCCGAGTAGGTGTAATCGCCGTGGGAGGGCCGAGGGGCGGTGACGAACGGCTCGTACTTGCCCGACTTCGCGTCCTTGTTTTGGATCACCATGCCGATCGGCGTCCCGGTGGTGTAGCCGTCCTGGATCCCGGAGTTGATCCGGACCTCGTCGGGTTCCCCCCGCGAGGTGGTGATCATCGACTGACCCGGCTTCCGCCGGTCAAGCTGTGCCTGGATGGCCGACTCGTCGAGATCGACGCCGGCGGGCACCCCGGAGACGGTGACGCCCATCGCCTCCCCGTGACTCTCGCCGTACGTCGTCAGCTGAAAGAGGCGGCCGAACCGGTTTCCGTTCATACAGGTACGTGTGGCTCGGGATATATAGGGGTTTTAATCGGCACGGGCGGTGACCGCATCCGGCGCGGACGACGACGCTCGCCCGGCGAGCGGCTCACCGCCGGAACGCTCAAGCGAATAACGACCAAGTATGACCGCCAGCGACGGGGCGGGATCGGCCGCCGGATCGAGGGACCGGCCGCCCACCCTCGACGATCCGGTGGCGATCGCCGGGATGCGGCTCCGGAATCGGCTGTACCGTGCGCCGCTGCTCGAGTGTGCGGGCACCGGCGACGACGCCGTCGGCCGCCTGACCGATGACGACGCAGTCGCGGCCGGTGAACGGCTCGCCGACGCCGGCTTCGACGCGGTGGTTCCGGTCCGGACGAGCGTGTTCTGGGATATGAGCGTCGTCCGCGGGGAGTTTCCGACGTCGGCATGGCGCGACCCGGAGCTCCGTGACGGGTTCCGGGCGGCGTTCGAGTCGCTGCCGCGGGCGGCCGCGGTCGCCGTCGGGAACTGGGTCGAGTCGCTGGCGTACGGCCGCGAACCGGGGTGGAACCGCGACCTCTGTCGGCGGGTCCGGAACCGGATCGACGCCCCGGTGCTGTGTGAGGGCGGGCTTCGCGAGCGGTCACAGTTGGACGACGCGCTCGCCCGCGACGCGGGTCTCGTGGGGGTGGCTCGCCCCGTTTATTCCGAGCCGGAACTCCCCACACGGCTGCTCGGCGAGCGGGTCGACCCCGGCGTGCGTGCGGTCTGTGCGGACTGTAACAACTGCGCGGTCGCGCAGGCGGCCGGCGAGTCGGGCGTCTGCCGGACCCCGAGCGTGCTCCGGACGGCCGGCGAACTCCGGCGACACGGGGCGTACGACCGGCCGGATGCCGCCGAATCTTCCGACGGCGACGATCCGTGAACCGACGCGGGTATATGATCCGCACCCGTGGTCGGAGCCGTGCGCGATAAGCTGACCAGCGACCTCGGCGTGTACGCCCTCTCCGGGCTCTTCTCGCTCGTCGTGTTCGCGATTGCGCTTGGGATCCTCTCGACGACGCTTCCCGGGGGGCTCGACGCTCGACGGACCGGCGGGCTCGTCGCCGGATACCTCCTCTTCGTCGGCGTCTACACCGCCGCGTGGTACATCTACACCGGGATTGACGCGCGCGAGGAAGTGTAGGCGTGGCCGAGTTGATCGGGCCGTCGGCGTGGCCGAGGCGATCAGGGGTCGTCGATCGTCGGCCGGTGCCGACCGGGCCGTCTCCGTGGGCCGCCCCTATGATCGTCACGCTTTATTAATCCGCCCGAGTAGCCGCGACATGGACCAGTTGCGGCAGTCGCTCCTCGAGGCGCCGATCATCGAGAAGGGCGAGTACCAGTACTTCGTCCACCCGATAAGCGACGGCGTCCCGATGCTCAAACCGGAGCTCCTCAGGGAGATAGTCATCCGGATCATCCGGAAGGCAGAGCTCGAAAACGTCGACAAGATCGTCACTCCGGCGGCGATGGGAATTCACATCTCCACCGCGCTCTCATTGATGACCGACATCCCGCTCGTCGTGATCCGGAAACGACAGTACGGGCTCGACGGGGAAGTTCCCCTGTTCCAGGAGACCGGCTATTCGGAGTCGGAGATGTACATCAACGACGTCGAGGCGGGCGACCGCGTGCTCGTCCTCGACGACGTGCTCTCGACCGGCGGGACCATGAAGGCGGTGTTGGACGCCCTCACGGCCGAGATCGGCGCGGAGGTCGTCGACGTTGTCGCCGTGATCAAGAAGGCGGGCGAGAACGACCTTGACGACACCGACTACGACGTGAAAACGCTGATCAACGTCTCCATCGAGGACGGCGAGGTCGTGATCGTCGACGCCCACGGGGACGGCTAACGCTGTGATCGTCTTCCATTCAGCTCCGTGACACCCCGGTGTCGGACCTCCGTTTCGGTATGTGTCGTCGTCACCCACATCCGATCCGACGCCGACATCCGCACGTGGTTTTTTTCCGATTCAGCATCTTTCGAGGCGGAGCCTCCGGCCTCAACGAGCGAGGGCTTCCGACTGGTCGGAAGCACGACGCGAGTAGGCCGGGGAGGAAGCCGACACGGTGGGAAACAGGCAACGTCGTTGCTGCTGTCTGACTCGCTATCCGATACAC
>JAQCNI010000126.1 GCA_028275105.1 Halorubrum sp. | reverse complement strand
GCGCTCTTCAGCGACTCTTCGACGCGTTCGTCGATATCGCCGTCGAACCCCTGGATCTTCAGGCCGTACGCGACGTTCTCGCGGATCGACTTCGGGAACGGGTTCGGCTTCTGGAACACGATCCCGATCTTCCGGCGGAGCGCGACCGGATCGACGTCGTCGTCGTAGACGTTCTTCCCGCCGAACTCCACGTCGCCCTCAACGCGGCAGACGTCGATCATGTCGTTCATCCGGTTGAGACACCGGAGAAACGTCGATTTGCCACACCCGGACGGGCCGATGAGTGCGGTCACGTCGTGTTCGTTTATGTCCATTGAGACGCCGTCTAACGCCTGTTCGTCGCCGTAGTGGACGTCGAGGTCACGGGTCCTGATAACCGTGTTCCGGGCGCTGAGCGGCGCTTCACGCGCTTCCTCGTCGTCGATCTCGATTGCCGTCTGTATTCTGGGTGAACTGTTTGATTCGCTCATTTGTTAGTTGTCACGTGCGTACTTGTTCCGAATGACGATTGCCGTCGCGTTCATCAGTAGCATCAGGATGAGCAACACTACGGCCGCCGCCGGAACGACCCCGTGTCTGAACTCCGGCTTCGCGTTCGCCGACGCGGCGAAGATCTGGAGCGGAAGCGCTGTGGCGCTGGAGAACAGCCCGCTCGGCGGGCTGTACTTGGTCGTTGCCACCGCGATGATGACGAGCGGCGCTGTCTCACCGATCGCTCGCGCCAGCGCGAGGATCGTCCCGGTAAGAGTTCCGGGAATCGCCTCGGGCAGGACGACCTCCCGCAGCGTCTGCCACCGGCTCGCGCCCATCCCGTAGGATCCCTGTCGGAGGGCGTTAGGGACGGACCGCAGCGCTTCCTGGGTCGAGACGATGACGATGGGGAGGATGAGCAGCCCGAGCGTCCCCGCCGCGGAGACAACGACGCCGGTCCCCAGCCCGAGCGTCCGCCGGAACAACGCGAGTCCGAGGAGTCCGTACACGACCGACGGAACCCCGGCCAGGTTCGAGATGTTCACTTCGAGCAGCGTCGCGAGTCGTCCGCGGATCCCGGTATCCGGCGCGTACTCCTCCAAGTACACCGCCGCCCCGATACCGACCGGGAACGCGAGGACGGCCATGAACCCGACAATGACGATCGATCCGACGATCTGCGGGTAGACACCCGCGTTGCCCGCCCGGAGCCCGTCCCACGACTGGAGCAATAGCGTCGGTGTGAGGAACGTCTCGGGGTTCTGGACCCCGAACCGCTCGACGACCGCGGCACCGAGCAGTGCACCGCCGACGAGGACGAACGGCCCCGCGACGCCGACGCGGCCGGCCGGGTCCCTGCGGATCGACCGCCGGAGCACGTAGCCGGTGGGAACAACGAACGCGGAGAAGAAGACGACGAAAAGTGACGTGTTGGCCCCGGTGGCAATCGACGCCGCGGCGACGGCGAGACCGCCGGCGACGACGGCTCCCCCGGCGACGGCGCCGGCACGGCTGTCACGGCGAGACGTCGTCAGCCACGCGACGACGAGCGCCGCCGGAACGGTGACGAGGCCGAAATACATGATCCACTCCGCGGCGACGCCGATTGGCTGCTTGATACTGTCGTACAGCAGCGCCGCGGCAGCGATTCCCGCAACGATGGATGCGGGGATCGCCGGGCCGGTGTACTGGCGCTCGTCCGTCGCCCGGTCGTACACGGAGACGAGCACGGGCGGAGACGCCGCGAAGGCGGTGTATATGAACACGTCGTACGGGCTGAGTGACTCGACGACGACGTATATCACGGAACTCAGCAGGAGACCGCCGAACACCGCCGCGAACGCCAGCGCATTCGTCTCCCGAACCGCCGGTCGCCGACGGGCGTAGAGCGTGAACCCGGCCGTCGGCGTCACGAGCGTGCCGAGGTAGACAAGAAACCACGTGGGCGACGCGCTCCTCGGTTGGAACGCATCAATCGATATCTGTGCGAACAACACGAGCAGCGAGACGATCCCGACGAGCGTTGCCGCGATGAGCGCCGCCTCGAACAGCCGCCCCTTCAGCTGCTCGAACCGAAGCGCTGCGTTCCGCCCGAGTTGATCGCCGGCAGTGTCCTCTGTCGCCATCTCAGTATTCCTCCCTGAACCGGCGTCGAACCAGCTCTGCGAAGGCGTTCATCGTCAGCGTGATCGCAAACAGCGTTATGCCGAGCGCGAACATCGCCTCGTATGTGGGGCCGGTACCGAGCGAGTCCGCGCCGGCTATCTGTACCATCGCCGCCGTGATCGTCTGACTCGACTCCGCGAGGTTCCGGAGGACATTCGGGAAGTACGGCATCTGCGGACTCATTCCCATCGCCATCGTGACGGCCATCGTCTCACCGATCGCCCGCGAGATCGCGAGCACGTACGACGCGACGATCCCGGAGGTCGCCGACGGAACGACGATTTTGGTCGACACATCAAATTTCGTTGAACCGAGCCCGTAACCACCCTGTCTGAGGCTGTCCGGTACCGCGCTCAGCGCATCCTCGCTGATCGACGAGACCATCGGAATAATCATAATCCCGACAACGATACTTGCGGATAGTGCGTTGAACGTCCCGAGAGACGGCATAACGAGCGTGAACTCCGGAAGGACCGGAACGGCCGCCGGGATGAGTTGCACAGAGAACGGCAGAAGGCTATCGATCATCGGCGTGACGTACACGAGCGCCATATACCCGTATATCACGGTCGGCACGCCGGCGAGGATCTCCAAGGCCGGCTTCAGTACCGATCGGGCCTTGTCGCTCGCGTACTCGCTGAGATAGATCGCCGCCGCCAGTCCGATCGGGAGCGCGATCAGCGCCGAAAAGACCGTGACGATGAGCGTCCCGCTCACCAGCGGGAGCACGCCGTACTCCTCGGCGATGACCGGACTCCAGTTCGTTCCGGTAAAGAAGGTGATCGGCGAGATCTGCGACCAGAACGAGAGCGCCTGTCCCGACAGCGCCAGGATGATCCCGACCGTCACCGCGACTGTCAGAACGGCGCACGCCGCGATCAGGCGGCCGTAGAAGCGCTCCTTGCGGACGACAAATCCGCTCCGCTGGAGTGAGCTCCCCTCCGCTGACTCGCTACTCATAATAGCCCATGTGTTTGATCAAAATACTGTCTCTATTGATTGTTGTGTTCGTCGGGTGGTCGGCGTTACTCCCGCGTTGAGATGGGCTCGTATTCGTAGTCGCCGGCGATTGCCGCCTCGAGGTTCGCGAGGTTGGCGTCGACCATGTCCGAGTTGCTCGGGACGTACCCGATGTCTTCGGCAATGTAGCTCTCGTCGGCCTCGTTGATGTAGTACTCGAGGAACGCCTGCAGGTGGTTCTTCTCTTGGATCTTGTCCATATTGCCGTAGAAAAACAGCGGTCGGGCCAGCGGGTAGTTCCCGCTCGCCGCGCCTTCGAGGCTCGGCGCGACGGGGTCGCTGCCGTCCACGCTGAGGCTGAGGGCCTTAACTGAGTCCGGGTTGTTCACGTAGTACGCGAACGGCAGGTAGCCGAGCGCGGCCACGTTGCCTTGGACACCCTGCGCGATCAGGTCGTCTTCTTCGGTGCCCTCGAAGTCCTCGCGGATCGGCTGGTCCGCCTCCGTCTCGCCGATGACCGTCTCCGTGAAGTAATCGTACGTGCCCGACGTGCTCGCCGGGCCGTAGAGGTCGAACGGCTCGTCCGGCCAGTCGGAGTTGACGTCCGACCACTGCTCGGGCGCGGTGTCCGGCGACCAGATCTCGCCGAGGTCCTCCAGCGAGATCGAGTCGATGAAGTCGGCGTCGTTGTTGACGACGACAGTGAGCGCGTCCCGCGCAACGAAGAACTCGACCGGTTCGATGCCGTTGTCGCGGCAACGCTGAATTTCCTCGTCGGCAATGGGGCGGCTCGCGTTGTTGATGTCGCTGTCCCCGGGGATGAACACGTTCTCGAACCCGCCGCCGCTGCCGTCGCGGGAGAGGTTGAATCCGACCTCGGAGTTCTGCTGGGCGAACGACCGAGTGACCTCCTGGGCGACCGGATAGACGGTACTGCTCCCCGAGATCCGGATGTCGCCTGAGAGAGGGGCCTCGGTTTCGGTGTCCATCGATTCGTCCCCACTGGATCCCCCGTCGTCACCACCATCACTGCCGCCGTCGTCCCCGCCCGACCCGCCATCGCCGCTGCTTCCGCTGCCGCTGGAACAGCCCGCGAGTGCCGTCACACCAGCAACGCCGGACGAGAGCAGAAACTTACGGCGCGTTACGATGTCGGAAAGACTGTCTGGGCCGTTTGCCATCACCGGAACCCACCCCCGACGACATAAAGAGGGTTTATATTAGAATCATTGATGCCTCCGGAGAAATACCCGTTGTTCATGCCGCTCCGTATGTCTATATAGACCGAAGAGACGACGACAGCGGACGCTCCGGCTTACGCTCCGCCCGCCAGTTCGTCGAACAGCGCGGTCACCCGTTCCTCAATCTCGTCGCGGATGGCGCACACGTCGTCGAGATCCTGCTCACCCGGGTCCGCGAGCGCCCAGTCGCGGACGTCGACGTCGTCGCCGACGGTGCCGACGTCGAGCGTCGAACACCCCATCGTGGCCACGACGTCGCAGGAGCGGAG
>JAQCNI010000118.1 GCA_028275105.1 Halorubrum sp. | reverse complement strand
CGGTCGACACCGAGCGGGACGGGGCCGTCCTCGAGATCGACGTCGCGGCCGACGGGTTTCCCCGACATCTGGTCCGCCGGCTCGCCTCGGTTATCCGGGGAGTCGGCACCGGCAACCGGTCGCCGGCGTGGGTGCGTCGGCTGCTGGGGCCGGCAGCAGTGGACGGTCCCGAGGGCGTTCCGACGGCACCGGCCGAACCGCTAGTGCTGACCGGCGTCTCGTACCCCTCTCTGGCGTTCGACCGGGACCGGGTGGCGTCGGCGTCGGCCGCAGAGGCGTTCGGCGACCGGCGGCGAGACGCACTGGTTCGTACCCGGGTCACCGGTCGGTTAGCATCCGTGGCGGAAGCCGATCCCGACGCACTGTGACCCCCGTTGCCGGGCGCGCAACGCGGGACATCCGCGAGTCGTCCGGCGATCCTACCCTGGCGACGGATCCGAGCCCACAGAAATGTTTATACTGGTTCGTTTATCAATCTGTTAGTATGTCTACCGGGGATCCGCGGGGTCAGGATGACGAACTCACTCTACCGGACAATATTATCGGGATCGGCAACGCCGGCAAGACGGCCGTGACTCACTACCTCTCACAGGACTGGATCGTTGAACGGGCCGTTGGTGGGCTCAACGACGAAGACGAGTTCAGAGCGTTCATCATCGACACTGCGACCGACGAACAGTCAACCGACGAACGCGAGGTCGAACGCATCAACAAAAACGTCGAGCAGGTCGCCGAGTCGTTCGGCAAGAACCCGGACCTGATCGACACGGGAATCGACTACATCAACCCGCTCGACGACGCCTCGGACAGGTTCATCTCCAGGACCGGCCTGACTTCAAAGGCGACCGTCGAGACGATCGCCCGGAACGACAATATCACGGCGTGGTGGCTGGAGAACAACTCGGACATGTTGACCGATGGGTACGGACAGGGTGTTCTCCGTCGCCGTGGGTTGAGCAAGGCGCTGTACCACGCCAGCCGGGCCGCAAAGAGCGGGTCCGACGTCAATCTGAACGACATCTCGCGAAACCTCTCCGGGAGTTCGAACGACCGGACGGCGACGATGGTAGTCGGACTCGGTGGCGGCACCGGGTCGGGGACGTATCTCGACCTCGCAAAGCATCTCACCGACGAGGTCACGGAACTCAACCTGGTCGCGTCGATCCCCGGGCTTGAAGAGAAGAACCGCCGGACGGCGAACTGCTTCGCCGCCCTCTCCGAGTTGGAATACCTCGCGCTCAATGGCAATAATCCGTTCACGAACATCGTCTTGGTCCCGTTCGGGCCGGCAAAGCAACTCTCCAACAAGGAAACGTTTCTCGACGCGCTCGTGCAGGCCATCATCGCCCGGGAGTCGACCACCAACGATTTCACGGAGTTTCTCAACGAAGCCAGCGCGCAACCGATCCCCAAGAAGTTCGCGCCGTTCACCGTTGCCATCCCGCAGATCCTTCGGTACGACGTCGGCGACATCCGGGAGCAGGAGGAGGCGATCGAGGAGTACCGGAAGTCGAAACGCGAGACGCTTGACGCAGAGATATCACTGTACGAGGCGATCCACGACTACTTTACCGAGGAGTTGGGGGGAGAGGTCGGCGATCTGCTGACCGAGGTCCAGCGGAACAACACGGTCGGAAACGAGCAGTTCGCCCTCAGCGGGAGCGAGGCCAGTTCGCTCCGGAACCGGCTCGAGGACCTCCGGTCGTGGATCGAGGACGAAGACCGGTTCGGCAGCGTCAACAACGATGCCTTGGTCACCTGGCGGAAGCAACTCGGCCAGTGGATCGACAAGGAGCAAGAGCAGAACAGCGACCGTTCACAGGAGGAAATCAAAAAACAGCTCGTCACTCGCATTCCGGAGCGGGTAGAGAGCCTCAGGCCGGTCGCGGACGTCTACGCCAGCGAACCGTCGGAACGGAAGCTTGCGAGCGTCATCCGTGACGAGCTCCGAACGATCAAGCTGCGTGCGAACCTCCTTCGGGCGCTAAAAGTGATCGACGAGCAGGAGATAAGGGAGGCGGTTGACTCGGCGATCGACCCGGACGCCGACGGATACATCGGGTCCCGGCAGCTCGAAGACCGGGTCAACAGCCTGAATCGCGAGATCGACACCCACGAGTCCAACTTGGAGGTTCTAGACGATCTCGAGGGCGAACTCGAGGACGTCCGGGACCACGTGATGGAGTCGTGGCACGATTCCGTTGCAGACGACCTGGCACTGCTGGTAAAGCTCGACACCAACGCTGACAACGTCCGGGAGCGGCTCCAAGGCCTCAACGGCGAATTCGAGGACCAACTCCGGACGATCTCGCAGGCCAGCAGCCCGGACAACGTCCCCGCCGGCGGGTTGAGCTTCAATTTCGACCGGCTCAACGAACAGCTTCGTGACATCGGCGTCGACCCCATCGACGGGCAGCAGATCACCGACTCCATCGAGCAGACGAAACGCGCCTACGAGGTCTGGCACGAGATCAACAACGGGGGCGGACTGCTGGGGAAGATCGGGTTCGGCGACAAGCAGGAGAAAGAAAACGAATACGTCGCGTACGTCGACGCGATCGACGACAGCTACGTCGAGATCACTCCGACGGGCGAGCGCGGCGATTTCGAACAGGACTTCAGTTGTGCCCCCGCCGCCGAGGGGCTGTTCGAGGAGGTCGTCTCGGAGATCGAAGAGAAGCGCCAGCGGGTCCGGCGCCGGATCGTTCAAGAGTTCAAGAGTGCCATCTCGGAGTTCGAGGCGATGGACGTGGTGGAGGATCATCGCGCGCGGTGGGGTGATGACGACTTCGACCTTTCGTGGCCGGGCGACACCGGTGACGCCGTCCCCACGCTCCGTGACCGGCTGGAAAACCTCGACACCGAATCCGCCGACGCAGTGCTTGAGGACCTGATGGCCGACGGCACCGGTTACGGGGACCCCGGCATAGCCTACGTTGCGTTCACCGACGCGCACCTCGGACCGATCGAAGCGAAGCGCTCCGAACTGAACGATCGGATCGAGACGAAGCGGCAGCGCGCACAGGTCTATGACTCGCTCCGGGACGTCGTGGTCCAGTACGACGACGCGTTCGATGGCACTGGACCCGCCCGCCCGGAGGTAGACGACGCACAGCGTCTTGACGCCACCTCCGACACCGACAGCCCGTACGTCACGAAGGTCGAGGCGGACGACCAACTCAGCCTGCTGCAGTACGAGGACATCGCGGACTCGGGCGTCTGGACTGACCGGAGTATGGAAAACGAGAAGTACAAGATCGGCCGGTTCTTCGAGAAGCGGTTCGCGGAGAATGCCATCACGGACACCGACATGAACTGCCTCGCGAACCGCTTGATCGAGACCAAAAACGTCGGCGGGGAGTACACCGACGCCACTAGCACCAGATACGACGGCCACTACGTCGGGAACATCTACATGAGCCGTGCGTTCCCCGATCAGGAGGATCCCGGTGACGATATCTTCCAGTCGATTCAGGACGTCTTCCGCGACTCGAACCTACACTTTCGGGATGGCGGGGACGGCTACACCCACGAGTCGAAGGCGTACGGCGCCCCGTGGGACCTCTCTATGATCACGTTTATCGGCGGGATCTTCCTCGACAACCTCTACCCGGTGATCCAACCGAGCGACGGCTACCTCTCGTCGTACGACTCCCAGCGCGCCGAACTCGCCGAGAGCGTCCGGATCCGCCACGTCCACGGGGTTGATGGCCGCGACGAATCGGTCGGCTCCCCGGGAGAGGGCGGGTACGTCTACAGGGACTCGATGCTCGATCTCGAGGATCCGGAGGACCTCTACAGGCTGATCGACGGCAACGAGGAGGAGATCGTCGAGATGCTCATCGACGAGTACGTGGGACAGACGACGTTCCCAAGTTCTATCGACCTCAGCTCCGACAAATGAGTCAGTCGGGATCCCGGCGCGCGGAGGCGCTCCGGTTGGTAGCCGCACTCGTCGCTATTCTGGCCGCAACGGCGGTGGCGGCCCGCATGCTGATCGCGGCGTGGGACACCCACGGACTGGTGTACCACCTCGTCCACGGGTTCAGCCGGACGATAGGGTGGGGTATCAGGGGGACAGTGGTGTTCGCTGCGCTGATCGGTGTCGTGCTCGTCATCGCGTTCGCGCTCGACGAGGACAAACACGTCCAAGGGATTCTGCTACTTGCGGCGATCGCTCTGGTGTTCGTCCCCACGCTGATCCTGCTGGAGCGGTGGCGGATCGACTTCCTGACGTACCCGATGGCGGCCGTGGCGGGGGGTGTTGCCGGCGTCGCCGTGGTCGCGGTCGGCGGAACTGCGCCGCCGTTCAGCGACGGCCGGGTGTCGTTCCCGAACGCTGCCAGGGGGTTGTACGTCGTCGCCGCGACGGGTGTGGTCATCGGATTCATCGAACGGTACCTCCCCTACGAGAGCCCCATCGTCGTCGTACAGAACACCCCGACGGTTGATCAGGTCGCCGGCGGGCCCCTGACCCTGATCGTCGACCTCGTTGCGGTGTCGGCCGTCGTCTATCTGATGGGGTATTTCACGCGGTACTCCGACGTTACCGACGTCGTCATCTCCTCGCCGGACGATCGGACGGTCTCCGGCTTTTTGGGGGGACTCTACAACGCCGCCAAAGAGCGGTACAGCGCGACTGCCCTCCAAGGCGGCGAGATGTTGAACGCCATGCGGGCCCAGCAGAACCCACCGCCGGCAACCGGACGGGTGGCGTTCCAGTTCCAACCGGGCGACGGCGCCTTCGTCCGCCGGCGGGAGGTAAGCTACGACAACATCCGGCCGGTGACAGAAGACGACGCCGACGCCATCGAGGCGGTCGCCGAGGAGCGCTCCTCACTCGGGTCCCGGCTCTGGCTCGGGTTCAGGCGTCAGTTGCTGCTTGCGGCCCCCAGCGCGCTCCGGTCGGTCATCAGGCGGTCCGGCGGACTCCACCTGGACCGGTTGGTCGGGGCGGATGTCATTCTACTCCTGGCCCCCGTCGACGAGATGATCGACCAGTACGCCGCCGAGGACGGAGCTGAGTTCGACGAGTCGTGGATCACCACTCCCCACTACCTCCGGCCGGAGGAGGACGGCCGCCAGGCGGGCGTGTACCACCGGATCGGGGCGGCGTGCACCGGGTCGTCAATGCCGGACGTCTACGTGGTCGCCACCGGCGCCGACGCCGCGCTCGATATCCACGGCGGGGAGCGGATCGACAGCGACTCGTTCTTCAGGTTCCTCCGGACCGACGTGCTCGGGTTGGACGCGTCGTTCCGGACGCGTGTGCTCCCGGTTGTCGGTACTGGCAACGAATCGGAGGGGTACGACGAGGTGTTGGGACGGCTGTAAGCCCGACGTACTACCACAGGGGATGGCTTTTATTGCCGCCCCGGCATACCGGACTCACATGGCCTCGTTCCCGACGCTTGCACCCTCAAACAGGAGACACCGGCGACTCGCGTTCGTCGCCTCGATCGGGCTGTTGCTCGTCGCCAGTCTGTCCGTAATCGAGCTTCTCACGGCTGCGTGGAACGGCAATGCCGATGGCGCGCCGTGGCCCTTGGCTCGACATCTGGTCTTCGGCGGCATCGACGCGGTCGGCATCGACCCAACCGTCTTCTACTACATCCCCCTCGGGGTGTTCGTCGGCCTCGTTGTCGGCCTCCTCTTGGACTCTTTCAAATACATCCAAGGGCTGATCGTCGCCGCTGCGACCCTCCTTGCGGTCCCGTTGGTGTTCATTCCCCGCGGCGTCGTCGCCGGGCCGCTGGCGTCGAGTTTCGGGGCTAACACGGCACTCATGCTGCTTCTCGCCGCAGCAGCGACGCTCCGTGCTGGCGGCGTCACCTTCGATCGGCTCGACGCAGGCCGACGGGAGTTCCCCCGGATTCCAAAGCTCATCTTCTGGCTCACTGCTGTACTCGCGGTCTTCGGGCTGTTCGAGGCGCACGTGAGCTACGTGGGGCCGATCCGGTTCGCTCCGGAGGCCGGAGAGCTTACAACGCTACCGTTCAGTTTCAAGGGGTTCATATGGGAGGGGGTTGCGACACACCTCGCCGGCGTGGTTGTACTCCTGCCCGCCCTCCGGTATTTCACGATGTACGAACGGGGGCTGAACGTAATCATGCTCGGCCCGAAACGCAGCGGCAAGAGCGCGGTGTTCGGGGGGCTCCACCTCTACATCCGTGACAACGTCGACGAGCAGAGCGCGGCCGCGGCCCGCGTCAGTCGGCTGCGACAGAGTATCGAGAGCGAGCAGTTCCCGGACCCGACGCCGGCGACCCTCCAATCGGGCGCCGACGGCTCCGGGGGGAGCCAACCGATGCTGCTCGAACTGCCGTACTCGTGGGGACGGTTCATCCCGACCCGCGTCCGGTTCAGCGTGGTCGACTACCCCGGCGAGGCCCTGGAGGATATCCTTGCGGAGGTAATGGAGAAGGCGACACAGCAGATTCAGGGCGGCGACGCGGAGATGGCCACGGACGGGGGCGAACGGGAGGGGTCGGACTTCGGCGACATCCCCTTTTCAGGCGACGAGGATGATGATGAAGATTCCGACTCCACGGACGACGACTCCGCCGTCGAGTGGGGCACGTCCTCGGGAAGCGACGCCGACGCTGCCGATGGCCCACGGTCCGGGGATACTGCCGGAACCGGACGCACAGCACCGTCAGAGAACGGAAACGCCGCAACGGCGACGGAGCCGGCCTACGGCGGCTCCGGGTCCGATGACCCCTTCGGCGACCGCTCCGGCGGATTCGGAAACAACTCCGAGGGTGACCTCTTCGACGACGGGAGCGACGGCGATGCCGCTTCCACAGTCGACCCGAAGTCGTCGTGGGCAGCGGCGACGCGAACTGTCCGGGAGGCCACGAACCTCTCGGAGATGATCCCCGGGATCCGGGGGTGCGTCCACAACGCCGATCGGATCGTGCTGACCCTCCCGCTCGATGACTTCGTCGCACCGGTAATCGCCCGCGGGAACGTCCCGCCGTATCTTCAGGATCGCGTGATAACGCCGGAGGAATTCAACGATTACCGCCGGAGCGAGATCCGCCCCATCCGCTACGAGGGACGGACCTACGCGGTAAAGGGGCCCACCCGCGACGATGTCTCCGATTACCTCCATTGGTACGAGGCGATCCGGGCGATCTACCCCGAGAAGGATATCGTGATCCTGGGGACGATGGCGGACTGGATGCTTGAGGACTTCGGGGCGAACCAGGAGTCGAGCGCGGCACCACAGGCCGACGGCTACCGGGAGTTCTGCGACTACGTTCGCGACGAGATCATCCGGGAGCAGACGCCCGAGGCGAACCAGTTGTTCGGGGGTCGACGGGATCCAGACCCGCTGTACCTGCTGTGGTACGACATCGAAAACGAGGCGCCGGCGGGGACCGACGAGCTACGGATCGACGTCGGTGGTCCCTCGTCGGTGCTCAAGGGCGCCCGCCAGTTCATGGAGCGGATCAACCAGTGATCGCGGGCCGATGAGCCGGTTCCGACTCTACGGCAGCGGGGGACGCCCAGTGTATGACTCCGCTGGCGAGCCGGAGGACCGGCGGCTCGAGCGGATCAAACGGGAGTTCAACGCGGGCGTCGCGGCGTTCTACGACCCCGGTGCGGGGCTCGTGCGCACACAGGTCAAGATCCACCGCCGCAGTCCCGAGCAGTTCGTTGCGACGTACCAGTCCGAGCCCGACGACGACCTCCTGGCGACGCTGTTCGACCGCATCGAGGGCTTGTCCGAGCGCCGAGGGTGGACGATCCAGCGGGGGATCGGCGGAACACAGGCGCTGTATGACGCCCTCGAGAACGGCTCCGCGTTCGGCTCAGATGCGCTCACGGCGGTTGAGGCTGATCTCGCCGACCGGTCGGTTGACTCGAACACCGTCCGGGAGGCCGTCGATGCATTAGGTGCGGTGGACCTTGCGGTTCCGGACTACGACGTCGCGGCGGCGACGCTGGCGTACGTCCGCGAGACGTTTCCGAACTACGCTATCGCAGTCTCCGAGTCGACGGACATCGAGACGATTGCGGGCGCCGACGTGATCATCAGGCCCTCGGGAAGCGTCGACCGAGTCACCCCCGGTTCGGAGTTCTCGGCGTGGCTGGAGCGCCACCGGGTGGCGGCCGCGACGGCGGCGCTTGACGATGCGGTCGAGTCGGCGGCCGCGGGATTAGAGTCGGCATCGATCCCCACCCCGGCCGCCGTTGCGGCCGCGGTCGACCGGACGGCCCCCGCCTCGGAGTTGGGGGTGCGTGCGGTCCCGCCGTCGGCACCGGCGGTCACTCGCCGCGAACTCCGGCAGACGCTCTCCTATGGTATTCCCAGCGGTGTCATCGTGGGCGCAGCCGCTGGAGGTGTGTGGTCGATCGTGGGGTCGGTTCCGCAGTGGCTGCTCGGGGTCGGATGTCTCCTGGCTGTGGCAGTGTGGGCCGGTTCGCTTCTGGCGGTCCGGCTGGCCGACGATCCCGACCGCGTGCGGGACGTGCCGGGGACTGACTCCGGATCCGGGTCCGAGGCAGTCGCGGCAGCGCTCTCGCGACTTGCTGCCGTCGGCAGCGCCGACGCCGCCCGGGAGGCGCTCGCGTCCGCATTAGATCCCTACGGCGTCACACTCGAGCCCGAAGGCGACCGGGACCGGCGGCGCCGGCGGGCGATCGGAGGTGCCGTCGCAGTGTCAGCGGTCGCCTGTGCGTTCGGGTTCGCAGTCGTCACATTCCTGCTGTGACAGGCTTGCTTTGACATCCTCTCCCCGGAGTAAAGGGCGTCACCAGAACGCCACGCGTTCTGGGTGCCCGCCAGACGTAGTCCGGCGACGAGGATTCCACGAAGGGGGTATTCGGGTCGCGCGTTTCCTCGGGGTTCAAATACGCTTTCGCGTGACCCGTCGAAGGTCACCACCGAGTTCTGACATCCTCCCACGAGTGAAGTCGTAGGGTTCCACGGTCACAGACCGTGCCCACGACGGAGCGGTTCCCCACTCACCGACGGTGGGGGTGTGGGCCGTGCCAGTACGGCCCCCAGCCGAGATAGCGGGCTTCATCTACCGCCACGGTGGCGTGCGTATCCGTACCTCGAACTCGGTGGCATAACTACTGGCACAAATCATAGTGGTTGTATCGGCCGTTGGCGGATTCATCCCACGGCTGAAGCCGTGAGCTTTCTTCTTGAAACGCTGTAATCGGCGACGACCTACCTCGGCCACTCGGTGCCGGCCGGCACCCGACCCATGTAGGTGATTTTTTGTTATTCCGGAATTCAGATGCCCGTATGCTAACCGATCGACCGCGTCGGCGATGCGGCCACAGACGATCGGAGCGAACGCCATGCGCGGGTGAGTCCCGGTGACCGGCGGGGACTCGGACGGCGAACGCGGGGTGTCCGGGGACGCTGCGGCCGACGACCTCCCGCGGGAGTACGCGTCAGTCCGCTCGCTCGATACCGGGGCGATCGCCCTGATCGCGGCCGGCGACTCCCGGGTCGCGCTGGCGTCGGTCTCCGGCGTGATCTCCGTACTCGCACCCGACGGCGACGATGATGTACAGTTCGATCTCGAGGGGCGGCCGCAGGGGCTCGTGGTCGGATCCCTGATCTACGCCGCGGTCGACGACCGTGTGTACGGCTACGGCTTCGACGGCTCCCGGCAGTGGGAGACGCCGCTTGACGACGTCACGGCGTTGTGTTGGATGCCGGGCCCATCGCGGGTGGTCGCCGCCACGGGCGCCGGGGAATTCGTGCTTCTCGACGCCGACGACGGCGCCGAACGCGGTCGGATCGACCGGACGCATACGGACGTCTCCGAAGGGGTTCTGCTTGCCGGCCGCGCGGACGAGTTCCTTGCGGGCGAATCGTGGTATCTCACCGGCTTCGGCCCCGACGGCGACCGCCGAGGGGAAGCGATGCTCGATGGAACGATCACGGGCGTCGGGCTGCTTCCGGACGTCGCGGTGGTGTCGCTTCACGGCGGCGAGATCGTTGGCGTCGACGCCGACGACGGGGCAGTTCGGTGGACGCGGGATATCGGCGCCGAGTGGCTCGCGCCGCGGGGCGAGGGGAGGCTCTACGCCGCCACCGACCGCGGGGTCGTCCGGGTCACCGCCGACGGCGACGTGACCGATGCCGGCGTTGACGCGACCGGGCCCGCACAGGTGGCGACCACGATTGACGGGGAGGTTGCCTGCCGGATCAACGGCCGGACCGCGGAGGTGCTCCGCCCCCGTCTGTCGCTCTCCGGTGTGGAGTTGCGCCCCTCGCCGACGTCGCTCCGTGCCGGTGAGGAACTCGCCGTCGCCGTCGAGACCCGCGGCGGGCCGACCACCGGCACGATCCGTGTCTTTAGTGACGATGCGTCGTTCCAGCCCGAGTCGCGGCGGGTATCGCTCGATGCCGGGGGTCGGGCGGAACCACGGTTCACGCTGGCTGAGGCGGCCGGTTCACGAGTGGCTGCCAGTGTGGTGTTCGACCCCGATGACGCCGACAGCGACACTACGGAAACACGAACGACCCTGCAACTCCCCGAGTCGGCGTCGACGCCTGTTGTCGACGCCAGCGTCATCGCTATCGACGACGGGACCGCGACCGTCGACGCTACCCTCCGGATGTCCGGCGGATCGGAACTTCCGGCAGTGTCGCTCTCGCCCGGGGACGTCGACATCGTCCCCAGCCCCGGACAGTCCTCGGCGTCGCGGACCCTCGCGCTCCCGCTCGGTGCGGATCAGGTGACCGCCACCACTGCCGACGGTGAGTCCGTCGACACCACGGTGTCGGTCCCAGCGACGCCGCTTTCGGTGTCTATCGATGGGCGCGACGACGGGTTCGTCGACGTGATACTTGAGAACGACGCCGAGGTTCCGGTCGGGGACGAGGTGCAGGTGACCGGCGACCCGTTTTCGGCCCCGGTTGAGCGGCCGGTGTCGCTGGACCCGGGCGCCCGGCTCACGCTCGCTCTTCCGGCGAGCCACGCCGGCGATGGCGAGATTCACGTTGAAGCCGCCGTGGCAACGGCCACGGCTGCGGTGTCCCTCGACCGTGCCGCGTTCACACCGCCCGGCGAGTCGGCAACCCCCCCGGCAGGCGGTAGCGACCGACCGCACAGCGGCCGATCGGCGGGGCGGACCGCCGGGGCGGACACGTCCGCACATGCCACCAGCGACACGCCCGCGACGGCTCCGGCCGGGGAGGCACCAACACCCGACCCGGATCACGATCCGACCCGGACGTCGACGGAGTCACGGGCTGGGAGGGACCGTTCGCCCGGGGGTTCCGCAGCGTCGGACGGGACTGCGGCCCACCAGTCGGGTCGCAACGACACCCGACGCGACCGCTCGGACTCCGAACCCGGACGCCGAGCGGACCCCTCGCCGGGTTCCGAGGTCGACGGATCCTCGCCGGCGTCGGCGGATCAGACCGCTCCGACCGCCGAGTCCGAAACGGTGGCGTCGGGGTCACCCGATTCCATCGACCTCACCCGTCGCCTCGAGCCGGACGCCGCGAAAGAGGGCCACGCCATCGAGGAGACGCTCACCGTCGAGAACCGCTCGTCGGAACCACAGTTGGTTACCCTCCGATCCGATGGACAAGAGGCCACCGTCGAACTCCCGGCGGAGACGGAGACGGCGGCCTCCCGGTACCACGCCGGGTGGAACGCGGCGTCGATCACGGTACCGGCGGTCACGGCCTGCGCCGGCGAGTGCGAGGCGACTGTGCCGTCGGCGTCGATCCAGATCAAGCCTGCGCCGGTGACCGTCCGGCCCACCCTCTCGGTACAGTCGGACACGACCGAGGTCCGACTCGACGTTACTAATAGTCTCGAAACGCCGTGTTCCGTGCTGGAGATCGGCTCGAAGGGGTTTTCGAGTGCCGCGGGGTTCGATGGGTTCGAGGTCCCTCCCGGCGGCGAGGGCAGTCAGGAAACCACATACACGGGAACACCTACCGAACGCCCCGCGCTGACGTTCGTCCGGACCGACACGGGCGAGCGGCCGGTCCAGACCCTCGCGGCGGTCCACGAGCCGATGACCCCGCCCGTCTCAGTAACCGTCGACTCGGTCGACGTTCTCGACGACCGCGACACCAACGTCGTGCTCCGGGTGCGGAACGAGGGCAGGGCGCCGCTCGATGTCCGGGTCGAAGCCACCGGGGCAGCACCCGACGAGTACCTTTATCTCGCGGGTGAACTCGCTGCACTCGATCCCGGCGAGGCTGCGACCCACCGTGTCGAGTGTACCGTCGACGACGACCGGATCGAGCTCCCGATCGACCTCGAAACCACACCGACCGACGGCGGGGGCGATCCTCGCTCAACGACGGTGACCGTCTCAGGGGATCGAACCGACGACGCTGGGCGCTGGCAGGTCGACGCCGGCGACAACGACGCGCCGCCGACTCCGGCGACGCTGTCGACGCCGCTGGACGTGCGGTCCCCCGAGTGACGCCGGGAGTTCGTGCCGTCTACTCGACTGCGGCCCCAGTAGCACGTTCGACGCGGGGGTGTCACCGGCGCGCCGGCGGGTGTAGCGCTACTGGAGGAACGCGCCCATTTCGACCGTGCGCCTGTCCTGCTGGTACGCGAACAGGTTCCGTGCCGTTCTGAACAGCGCGACGAGGACCACGAGGCCGTACAGCCCCGTCGCCCCCCACAGCCCGTACTGCGTCAACTGGAGGCGCTGTCCCACCGTGGCGCGTTCCTGGGCGATCGCCTCGGCCTGTCCGGTGGCGCCCGCCTCGGCGTACGTCCCCTCGGCGGTGGCGTACGCCGCATCGATCGCGTCGATCTCCGCGG
>JAQCNI010000110.1 GCA_028275105.1 Halorubrum sp. | reverse complement strand
CCTGATTGTTTACCGACTGTCGGCGTGGTCGGCTTACTTTTTGATCTCGGCTATGAACCGTGGCGAACACCGAGTCAACCGCCAGTTCTCCACGCACAGTGTGTGGTACGGTAGTTTGCGGCTTAAATTGTCGGATTCATCTGGTGGCTGAAGCCACCAGTATTCTCCTCGATTCTGTATAACTCTTCTCTTTGATCATTATCATTATGGCGGCTGTACACGATGCTATCGTGCCGTCATCGGCGTAACTATCCCGCCGATGAACGCAAAAGGTTCATCTACGGTACACCCACTGGATGACGGGTCGCACAGGCTCGTCCGACGGCGAACATACGAATGATGGTAAAAAAAGGAGGGGACACTCGACGGCGTCAGCCGAAGATCGCCGCTCGCGCTCGGACTTGTCCGACCGGCGGGCCCCGGGAACACGATATTTAACCCCGCGTGACAAGCCATAGGTCATGACAGGGGACGGGCCGGACGACACGGGCGTCGAGCGGGCGAACCGGTGGCGGCGGCGGGGCGACGCGTGAGCGACGACGACGCCGTCAGGGTCGGCGTCGACATCGGCGGCACGTTCACCGACCTCGTCACCGTCCACGACGGGGCGGTCCGAGTGACCAAGACGCCGTCGACGCCGGATGCCCCGGAGCGGGGCGTCGTGAACGGTCTCGAACGCAGTCGCGACGGTGAAGACGACGGGGACGGAGACGACGAGGGCGGGGGCGGGTTCCACCTCGCGGACGTCTCGTTCCTCGGCCACGGGACGACGGTCGCGACCAACGCCGTCCTCGAGGGAACGTGGGCCGACACCGCGCTCGTCACCACCGAGGGATTCCGCGACGTCCTCGAGATCGGCCGACAGGCCCGCCCCGACATCTACGACTTCGACGCGGAAAAGCCGACGCCGATCGTCCCCCGGGACCGACGGTTCGAGGTGCCCGAGCGACTCGACGAGCGCGGGGAAGTCCGGCGCGAACTCGACGAGGAGCGCGTCCGCGCGCTCGCCGACCGGATCGCCGAGGAGGAAATCGACAGCGTCGCGGTCTCGCTGCTGTTCGCCTTCGAAAACGACGACCACGAGCGCCGGGTGCGGGCGCTGCTCCGCGACGCCGGGCTCAACGTCGCCTACTCGCTGTCCAGCGACGTGCTTCCGGAGATACGCGAGTACGAGCGGACGCTGACGACGGCGCTGAACGCCGCCCTCAAGCCGGTGATGGAGGGGTATCTGGGCGCCCTCGAGTCCCGCGTCCGCGACCGGGGCGTGGGCGCCGACCTCGGAGTGATCCAGTCGAACGGTGGCCTGATCACCGCCGCCGCCGCGCGCGAACGCCCGGTCAACACCCTCCTATCGGGCCCCGCCGCCGGCGTCCAGGGGGCGACGTACGTCGCGAACCGCCGAGGCGTAAGCGACGTGATCACGATGGATATGGGCGGGACTTCCTGTGACGTCTCGCTCGTCGGGGACGGGGAGCCGCTCGTCTCGACCGACGTCGAAGTCGGCGACTACACCGTCGGCGTCCCCATGATCGACGTCCATACGGTCGGGTCCGGCGGGGGGTCGATCGCGTGGGTCGACGAGGGCGGCGCGCTCCGGGTCGGCCCGCGGTCGGCCGGCGCGGACCCCGGCCCGGTCTCCTACGGACGCGGCGGGACGGAGCCGACGACGACCGACGCTCACCTGCTGCTCGGCCGCCTCGACCCGGATCGGTTCCTCTCCGAGGCGCTCGACGGGGCGGCGGCGGACGTGCGCGCCGCGTTCGACGACCGGCTCGGCGACGCGCTCGGGATGGGGCCACGGGAGGCCGCACAGGGCGTCCTCGACGTGGCGAACGCAAACATGCGGCGGGCGCTCCGGGTCGTCTCCGTCGAGCGCGGGTACGACCCGCGGGAGTTCGCGCTCGTCGCCTTCGGCGGGGCCGGGCCGCTCCACGGTCCGCGGCTCGCCGCCGACCTCGACATCCCGACGGTGATCGTGCCGCGGACGGCCGGGGTGCTCTCCGCGCTCGGTCTGCTCGTCAGCGACGTGGCGTACGACGACGGCGTCTCCCGGGTCCGCCGGTGGGACGAGGTGTCGCCGGCGACGCTCCGGCGCGCGTTCGCGGCCCTCCGAGAGCGGGGCGAGAACCGCCTGGAGGCCGACGGGATCGCGCCCGTGGACCGCCGCTACGACCGCACCGCGGCCCTCCGGTACGCGGGCCAGTCGTTCGGGGTGCCGGTGTCCGTCCCCGACGGTGAGATAAACGAGGAACGCCTCGACGCGCTCGTCGGCCGGTTCCACGCGGAGCACGAACGGCGGTACGGCCACGCCGACCGGTCGGAGCCGGTCGAACTCGTGACGCTCCGCCTTCGAGCCCGAGGGGTGGTCGACACGCCGGACCTCCCGACGCCGACGACGGAGGGGACCGTCGACGACGCGATCCGCGAGGTCCGGTCGGTGGTGTACGACGGCGACCCCCGCGAGACGCGGGTGTACGAGCGCGAGGGACTCCCCGCCGACGCGACGTTCGACGGCCCGGCGGTCGTCGAGGGTGCGGAGAGCACGGTCGTCGTCCACCCGGGGCAGACCGCCGCGGTCGACCGCGACGGAAACATCGTCGTCGACACCGGGGGTGGGCGCTGATGGTCGATGCGGTCACGCTGGAAGTGGTCCGGAACGGCTGTATCGCCGTCGCCGAGGAGATGAACGCGAACCTCGTCCGCACGGGCTACTCGCCCAACATCAAGGAGCGGCGGGACTGCTCGTGTGCGCTGTTCGACGCCGACGGCGAGATGGTGTCACAGGCGGAGAACATGCCCGTCCACCTCGGCGCGATGCCGTTCTCCGTCGCCGCCGCGGTCGACGCGTTCGCGGGCGACCTCGTGCCCGGCGACGCGGTGTTGTTGAACGACCCGTTCCACGGCGGGGCACATCTGCCCGACCTCACGCTCGTCTCCCCCGTCTTCGCCGACCCGGACGCCGACGACCCGACGCTCGTCGCCTACGCGGCCAACCGCGCCCATCACGCCGACATCGGCGGGTCAACGGCGGGGTCGGTCGCCGCCGACTCCACCGAGATCTATCAGGAGGGGCTGCGGATCCCCCCGGTGAAGCTCTTCGCCGGCGGCGAGGTCGCGTCGGACGTGATGGAGATGCTCCTGGTGAACGTCCGGACGCCCGACGAGCGCCGCGGCGATCTGCGGGCCCAGAAGGCCGCCAACGAGACCGCCCGCAGGCGCGTCCACGAACTCGTCGAGGAGTACGGCGTCGACGACCTCACGGCGGCATTCGACGGGATCACGGACTACTCGGAGCGCCGGATGCGCGCGGAACTGGCGTCGCTGCCCGACGGCACCTGGACGTTCGAGGACGTCCTCGACGACGATGGCCGGGGGAACACGGACCTCCCGATCCGGGCCGCCGTCACGGTCGAGGACGACGAGGTCACGGTCGACTTCACCGGGACCGCGGCCCAGACCGAGGGGCCGATCAACGCGGTGCGGGCCGTCACCGTCTCCGCGACGTACTACGCCGTCAGGTGTGTGACCGATCCCGACATCCCGCCGAACCACGGCTGTTACCGGCCGGTCACGGTCGACACGCCGGAGGGGAGCATCGTCGATCCGAACCCGCCGGCCGCCGTCGTCGGCGGGAACCTCGAGACCTCACAGCGCGTGACCGACGTCGTTCTCGGCGCGTTCGGCGCGGACGCCCCCGAGCGCGTCACGGCCGCCGGACAGGGGACGATGAACAACGTCACGTTCGGCGGGACCGACCCCCGCGACGAGTCGCCGTACGCGTTCTACGAGACGCAGGCCGGCGGGTTCGGCGGCCGCGCGGGGGCCGACGGGATGGATGGCGTCCACGTCCACATGTCGAACACGATGAACACGCCGGTCGAGGTGTTGGAGACGGCGTACCCGCTGCGAGTCCGCCGGTACGCCTACCGGCCTGACTCGGGCGGCGCCGGGGCGTTCCGCGGCGGACTCGGCCTCCGGCGCGACGTCGAGGTGCGCGGACACGTCGCCCGATTCAGCCTCCTCGCGGAGCGCCACCGACACGCGCCGTACGGACTCGCCGGCGGCAAGTCGGGTGGGAAGGGGGCGGCCTACCTGCTCGACGGCAGCGATGAACGGACCGCCGACGCCGGGCAGGATACCGACCGCGGCCGGGACGCGGACGGGAGAGTGGACCCCGCGGAGACGGGCGAACGGATCCCCCAGAAATCGGTTCACGACCTCGCACCCGGCTCCGTCGTGAGCGTCCACACGCCCGGTGCGGGCGGGTTCGGCGACCCGAGCGAGCGCCCCCGAAAGGCCGTCCTCCGGGACCATCGACTCGGGAAGATCACGGCCGAATACGCCCGCGAGCACCACGATATCGACCCGGAAACCATCGAGAACGGGGACGGGACGAAACGTGCCGAGGACGGAACGTGACGAAACGCGCCTCGGTCCTTGAGGCCGGAGGCTCCACCCCACAATATGCTGATATTCCCAAGCAATCACATTGAGATGATCCGTGGGTCGTGAGTAGTCGGAGGTCGAGAGTGGAAGACTGATGCTGTCCTTTTTATACGTTCGGTCGAGAAAATATACTGTCTTCTATGTCTTCGGTCCTCCGATCGATACGGGAGATTGAGTTCTCGCGACGGAACCGGCTCATACTGTACTACTTTGTCGGTCTCGGTGTCGTCATTTTCACGTATACGATGGTGTACAACCTCGCAATGGCGCAGTTAGAGGGGGTGAACCAATCGATATTCGCGTCGTTCGAGTTCGTCGTCCAGACGATGACGACGACCGGTTACGGCCAAGACTCGGCCGTCTGGAGCCATCCGCTGCTGTTCCTGTTCGTCTCACTGACACAGATTTCCGGGATCGGGATCGGCTTCTTTACGCTCCGACTGATCGTCATTCCACTGTTCACCGGTGCTGAAGTCAACCTCGACGATCGGCTCACGCCGAAACGGGACCACGTCATCATCTGTGAATACCGTCGGGATTCCGCCGTGCTGCTTGACGAACTCAGGGAACTCGACATCGACTATGTGCTGATTTCGTCCTCGGAGGAAAACGCCAGAGAGCTCTCTGACGACGGCTATTCGGCCATTCACGGCTCCCCACAGGATGCGGACACATTCCAGCGAGCAAGCATCGATACCGCGAGAGCGGTCATCACCGACGCGGGTGACGCAAACGTAAACACGATCCTGACGGTGCGGTCGGTGCGTCCGGATATCGAGGTGATCGCACTCACCGACGACAGCAACCTCCGTGATGTGCTGTTGGACACCGGTGCCGACAGCGTTCTCTCGCCGCACGGGGTGCTCGGGCACCGGCTCGCGGAGAAGGCGGTCATCTCATTCAGTTCCGACGTGACCGACACGATCGATCTGGGGTCCGACGTCGAGGTGACCGAGATTCCGGTCGATCAGGAAAGTCGGTTGGTCGGGACCCCCATTCGGGACTCGGAGATCAGGGAGCGAACGGGGGCGAACGTCATCGGTGCGTGGATCGACGGCGAGTTACAGTTGCCACCGGATCCGGACGCGGTGATCCGACCCAACACTGTACTGCTGGTATCGGGGGGGCACGACGCACTGGAGGAAATGAGCGACTTCATTCGGCCAACACAGACGGTCCAACAGCACGAGCGGATCATCCTCGCAGGGATGGGTGAGGTCGGACAGGCCGTACATTCGGTCGTCTCGGAGGCGGGAATCGACACCGTGACGATCGATATTGACGATCACGAAGGAGTTGATATCGTTGCCGATGCGGGGTCAAAAGCGGTCCTACAGGAGGCTGGAATTGAAGACGCCGAGGCGATTATCATCGGCGTTCCCGATGATTCGGCGAGCCTCCTGACGACGGTGCTTGCACGGTCATTAGACCCGAAAATCGAAGTATTAACACGGGTGAGTGACACCGATGCGACCAGGAAAGCCCTGCGTGCGGGAGCCGACTACGTCTTGTCGGTTCCTCGTGTGAGTGCCAGAATGATTGCCAAGGAACTCCGTGGCGAAGACGTGCTGGCACCGGCAAGCCAGATCCGGTTTGTCCGCGTCTCTACGAGTCCGTTCGCCGGATCAACGCTCGCGGAATCGGGCATCTACGAGAGGACGGGCTGTCGCGTGATCGCCGTCGAACGCGAATCCGGCCCGGCAAACAACCCGGATCCACGTCGAGAGTTTACCGGCGACGAGCAGATGACGGTCGTCGGAGACGACGAAGCGGTTCAGCAATTCCTCAAGCAATTTGACGTCTCACGGACGGAAATAGCCGAGCAATCGGGGCTGTCCGCCGAGGGCGCACCCGATTGATCTACCCAACATAGACTGGGACGGGGGTTCTCCGCACCCGAAGGTGGAAGTAGCAGGGACAAGAACGACGGTATATGCCTCTAGGCGGTGATTCGAGCATACTCGTGCCGGTTGATATCTCAAGTGACGGTCCACCGGCTCAGCCGCTCATCGATCTCTGCCGCTCGGTCGATATCGTCCTTCTCGGGTACTATCCGGTTCCGGATCAGGTAGCGCCCGCGCAACTCAGGCAGGACCACGAATCGGATGCCGCGGCGACGTTGGCGGACATCGCCGACGAGTTTCGTGCGAGTGGCATCGAGGTAACGGATGTCCTCGTGTTCACACACGACCGAATCGACACCATCGACCGCGTTGCCAACGAGTACGGCTGTGATGCCGTCCTGACCCTCGGCGAGGTTGAGCGCATTGAGCGGGTGCTCGTCCCGGTGCGTGGTAACACGAACCTCGAGCGTATCGTTTCGCTCCTTGCGGGCGTCATGCGAATGAGTGACGTCTCAGTCACGTTCTTCCATTCCGTCGTCGACAGCGAGCCAAGCCACGGTGAGTTCCTCGTCCGCGGTGCCGTAGACCGTCTCGATGAAGCTGGAATCGACGTGGAACGGATCGACTGGCAGCTCTCGGACGGAGAGTCGCCCTACGACGAGATCATCGAACTCGCACGGAAGTACGACCTTCTGATACTCGGCGAGACGAAACCGTCGATCCGTGAACGGATCTTCGGAACCGTCCCATCACGGATCGTCGACGAAGTGGACAGGCCCGCGTTTATCGTGCGGGATATCGATTGAGCGGGTTCCGGGGGGACGCGTTCACACGATCGCGGGATTTGGGCTCCCGGATGAGCCGAAACGTTGTGTGTCCGTTCACCACGGTGATCACTCGTATGCGGTTATACCCAAATTTTTATTCGTCTCGCGTGTTTATATTCGCATGTATTCATCAGCCCCCGGTCGTTCAGGTGGCAAACAACTGTCGCGGTGGCCTGCCCCCGCGAGTAATCAAATTCCGACCCATGTATTCAAGTGCCCCTACGCCGGAAACTCGCAGGCAGTGGCCGAATCGGCCGTCACACGACTGAATTGAGCGCGCGCTCCCACAGCACAGTCACACGGACCCGTTGTTTTGCTAGCTCGCGGGACCGGTTACCGTCACGGAATGCGGCGCAATGACCGTTGACACCGGCGAACTGGAGCGAAATCTCGGGTTCCTCGAGGCGATGACTCTCGGCGGCGGGACGATGATCGGGGCCGGGATCTTCATCCTCCCCGGGTTGGCCGCCGAAGGGGCGGGACCGGCCAGCGCGATATCGTTCGTGATCGCCGGGTTCGTCGCCCTGCTGGCCGCCCTCTCGCTGGCGGAACTGGCCACCGGAATGCCGATCGCCGGCGGTAGCTACCACTACGTCAACCGTGCGCTCGGCGGTCTGTTCGGGAGCATCGTCGGGTGGGGGATGTGGACCGGGCTGATGTTCGCGAGCGCCTTCTACATGATCGGCTTCGGTCAGTACATCGTTGCGCCGCTTCCGTTTCTCGATGGTCGGGCACTCATCGTTCTGTTGGGTCTCGTCGGACTCGCGCTGATCACCGGCATCAACTTCTACGGAACCGACGAATCCAGCGGCGCACAGAACATCATGATCGGGGCGGAGTTGGTCGTCGTTCTCGTCTACGTCGCACTCGGAGTGTTCTTTATCGAGCCCGGAAATCTCGAAGAGTTCGCACCCACGGGAGCGTCGGGTATCGTCGCCACGACCGGGGTCGTGTTCGTGACGTATCTCGGGTTCGAAATCATCGCCACGGTCGCCGGCGAGATCGAACGACCCGGGAAACTCATCCCGCTGACGATGGTGTTGTCGGTCGTCTCGGTCACGCTCCTGTATGCGGCGATCATGATCATCAGCACCGGCGTGGTTCCGTACGGTGAGTTGGGTGGCTCGCTCGTGCCCGTGTCCGACGTCGCAGCGATCACCATGTTCGGGACGGCCGGGGTAGCCGCCGTGACGGTCGCGGCGGCGATCGCCGCAATTTCGAGTTCGAACTCGTCGGTGCTTGCGGCATCCAGGGTCATCTTTGCCATGGGCCGGGACGGGCTGATGAGCGATCGATTAAACGTCACGCACAGTCGGTTCAACACGCCTCATCGAGCGATCATGGCGACGGGTGCGGTGACCGGGGTGCTCGTGCTCGCTGGACTCCGTGTTCAATCAATCGTCGCGTTGTTAGCGCAGGTTGCGAGTTTCAGCTTTCTCGTGACGTACGGACTCGTTCACGTTGCCGTCGTCGTGTTTCGCCGTGCCGACCCCGAGGGATACGACCCCGCCTTTGAGATGCCGAGCCTGCTGTATCCAGCCGTGCCGGTGCTCGGCGTGGCGATGACCGGTGTCGTCATCTCACAGATGGAACTGCCAGTCATACTCGTCGGGACCGGAATCGTTTTTCTTGGGGTCATCTGGTACGTCATGTATGCCCGGAGTCGCGGAGTCGAAGAGGGACTGTTCGACGAGGCGTTTGGAAGTCTCATCCGAGATGTGACGACCGGACTCCCCGGAACGGGGCCTGCCACGCCGTCTGACGATCCCTACAGGGTCGTCGTCGGGGTGGCAAATCCGGAGACACAGCGTGGTCTGCTGCGGCTCGCAGCCGCGACCGCCCGTGCACACGAAGACGACGGAGTCCCCGAACTCATCGCAGTGAACGTGATCGAGGCCGAACCGGCCCCGGAGCGGAACGTCGCATTCGATCGTCTCGACAGCCAGCGTACGCTGCTCGAAACCATGCGTGAACTCGCCGCCGAAATGGGCGTGAAGCTCCGCACGAGCGCGATCGTCGCCGAAGACACGGGGGATGCGCTCGTCGACGTCATTCGAGAGGAGAACGCCGACCAAGCTCTCGTTGGGTGGCGGGGACAACGGGAACAAGAGGAGCGCGTGTTCGGGTCAACGCTTGACACCGTCATCACGCAGGCCCCCTGTGACATCTCTCTCGTGAAGATCGAAGACGATGCCATCGGCACGCCCGTATCGCTGGCGGGATCGGGACCACACGCGCCCGTTGCTGCGCGCCGCGCCGCTGACTTCGCTACCCTCGCCGACTCCGTCGCCATCCTTCTGAACGTCCAACAGCGTGCCGACGACGAACCGACCAGTCAAGTGAAGCGAGGACGAGAGACGGTCAGGTCGGTCGCCGATGGGGGCGGGTTAGACGCCGAGGAATACGAGAGTGCCGTGGTCGTTGCGACGGACGTCGAGTCGGCGATCATCCAAGCGGTACAGGAGTATGATACGGTCTGTGTGGGGCTCTCGGAGAAGAGTGACCTCTCCCGGACGATGTTCGGGTCTCTCGCCGAACGAATCAGCCGAGACATACCGGGGAACGTTGCCATCGTCCGGAGTGTTGAGGCTATCGACCAGCCGGTCACGCAAACGGAGGAATCGTCACAATGAGCGACTACCGTCTCGGCGTTGCGGTGTCGAATACAGTTGTCAGCAGCGTGGCGGTGCCACGAGACGGGTCGGATTCGGAGCACTGACCGATTGATCATGCCATCCGTCCCCGAGTCGGGGAACGCGAATCCGAGCCAGCGATGATGCCCGTCACAACTCGTAGCGGGTTCGACCCGGGTTCAATGTACTATCCAATGAAAGACTATTATATATGTAACAATTATAGTGATATAGAGTACTAAGTGGCTCTCGTATTGTGGCTTGTACATGTCGAGAGACAAATTAGTTGGGAGTATTGACTCGCATGATATTCTCCGAATTGCCATACTTGGCTTCGTCATGGTACTCGGAGTCGCGTTGGTTACTGGCGGCGCGGCAGCACACGACGACGGCAATGGACTCACGGTTCACAACCAGACGGAGCCACTGGACGAACACGACGAAGTCCACACGCTACACGTTGACAAGGCAACCGCCGACAGTGATTTTTACGTCGACTTACACACGGACAACGGGACGATAAACACGACTCGTACATTTGCGGCAGACACCGTTAAGGAGAACTTCGATGTCACACTAGATCCGACGCTGAAATCGGACACTGAGGTTACCGTTGCCACTCACGCCGCTAACGGAACCGAACTCGCTGCGGAAACGATGTCCGTTGATGTCGTGGAAGCGCCAACGGTTTCATTCTCGAACCAAGCTCATGAACTCGACGAGCACGATGAAGTCCACTCCCTCAACGTGGCGACGGCCGCGGCCAATCAAGAGTACTACGTCGACCTACACACTGCGAACGGCACCATCAATACGACCCGGACGTTCGATGCCGGCACTGCACGGACGGACCTGATGGTTACGCTGGACCCGACATTGAAATCGACGACGGAGGTAACGGCCGCCGTCCACGCAACCAACGGCACCGAACTCGCTGCGGAGACTGCAACGATTACGACTGCTGATGTAGAGTTCTCCAACCAAACCCACGAACTCGACGAACACGGAGAGATCCACAGCATCAACGTCGCAGAGGCAAGTGCCGGCACCTCGTACTACGTAGACGTACATACTCCAAACGGCACGATCAACACGACCCGGACGTTCGACGCTGGGGCAACTCAGCGCGACCTCACGCTGGAGATCGAACCGACAGTTAGCTCCGATACGGAGGTGACAGCTGCAGTCCACTCTCCGGATGGGACCGAAATTGCTGCGGAGTCCGCAACTGTGGCCGTCACGAGCGAGTCAGAGGAAACGAGCGAGTCAGAGGAAACGAGCGAGTCAGAGGAAACGAGCGAGTCGGACGAAAACACAGATGACTCCGTTCCTGGCTTCGGCCTCCTCGGTACGGTCGTTGTGCTCGTTGGGTTTGTGCTCGTTGCCCGGTACCAGCAGTAGATCGCAGCACAGAGAGAACTCGTCCGTAATTTTATTCCTGGCTCTTACCGAAGCCAGTGAAACAGTCCCCTTTGAACTCTGTCAGGTGGCAGCGTGCAAGATGTAGGGCGCGTATCTGGTATTAGCAGGGTGTCATCAAATCAGTTGGCGATCAGAGCAACGCTTCAGAGCTGGAAACTTCACACCTGATTTAATACCGCCTGCGGATGATGTTCAGGTATGCCCGGAGCAGGTCGTTCGAATTCACTAGCGGTCAGAGGGATCGGAGCTCTCGTCGCGCTAACTGCTGTCGTCGGTTACCTGGTTTTCGGCTGGTCGTTCAACGGCCCTACGAACACTATCCCTGCAGCTATCGGCATCATCGTTGCGGTCTCGGCTATCGGATGGATGATATATAGCCGTGTATATTTAGATGGGAGACCGTAATAATGGCTGGCTCATTCGTCTTTAGTTAAGCCTGATAGTAATATTTAGGTTTGAATTATGTCTATAAGTATTAAGAACAAGAGAACCTATGGTTTAGATTCTGGTGTTGCTGATATCGAGGGATAAGCGTCCCTGATAAGTGCTATTTTCTCCGTGTCGCTAGCGTGAAAGCGTCGAAGCTGGATAAAAAAACGAAGCTATTTTCTATTACTGAGAGCATTAACTAAAGACGACTGATGGCTGGCTTGAGTAGAGATGAGATTGCAAGTATTGCAGTTATCGGCATCACCGTCGCCGTGTTTGCTTGGTATCGAACCGGCTTGACCGGAATACAGCGATGGACAAACGCTATTA
>JAQCNI010000102.1 GCA_028275105.1 Halorubrum sp. | reverse complement strand
AAGCCGTTCGAGGTGCGGGCCGACGAAACCGTCAGCTTCGTGTTCGACATCAACGTCGTCAAGCGCGGCCCGAACAACGGGTACATCCTCAAGCCGGTGATCTCCGGCAGCGGCGTCGCCGGACGTGACGTCGAGGTGAACGAGGTCGGGGAGGGCCGTGACGACGAGGATGACGGCGACGAGGATGCTGACGACGCCGGGGAAGACGCGGACGACGACGTGGCGGATGACGAGGGCGACGAGGACGTAGACGGCGGAAGCGACGACAAGAGCGTGGCCGACGGGGACGACGATGGCCCCGACGGGACGGACGCCACCGGGGATGGAACGAACACGACGGACGGCGACGACGGGAGCGGAACCGGTAGCTAACGCGGTCGAGGGCGACGACTGATCGGTCGCGGGGGTCGTCGGCTACTCCGGGAGCCGTTCGTCGATCCCGTTCGGTCCGGGCGCCCGGTCGTCGGCCGCCGCCACGACCCGGGTCGCGAGCGCCTCGAACTCGGCCGCGTCCGGGACGACGTCGACGTCGATCCCGTGATCCGCGGCCGTACGGGCCGTCGGCGATCCGATCGCGCCGACGACCGCGTCGTTGACGCCGTCCACGGCCGCCGACCGGATGCCGCGCTCCGCGGCGGCCGCGAGGAAGTGCTCGACGGTTAGCGAGGAGGTGAACGCGACCGCGTCAAGCGTCCCGTCGGCCGCGTGCTCGGCCGACTCGCCGGCCCCCTCGGGCCGGGTCAATCGGTATAGGACCGTCTCGACCACGTCGGCGCCGGCGTCGCGAAGCCCATCGATGAGGACGTCGCTGCCGTGATCCGAGCGGGCGACCGTGACGACCTCGCCATCAACCCGGTCGCGGAGGGCCGTCACGAGCCCGGCGGAGCTGTACTCCGAGGGGACGACGTCGACGGTCCAGCCGACGTCGCGCGCCGCGGCCGCCGTCGCGGGACCGATCGCGGCGAGCGTCGCGTCGCCCGGGTCCCAGCCGGCGGTGGCGGCCAGTTCGACGCCCGTCTTGCTCGTGAACACGACGTGGGATGCGGCGACCGGGGTCGCCCCGGTCGGCTCGACGGCGAGCATCGGGTCGGGAACGGGGGTCGCCCCGAGAGACGACAGCAGGTCGACGGCCTCGTCAATTCGCTCGTCGTCCGGGCGGAAGACGGCGACGCGTGGGTCGGCGTCGCCGCTCACGCGTCCCCACCCCCTTCGCTCCGGCCGTCGCGGTCGGCGGCATCGGCGCCGGGCGCGTCGACGCCGGCCGTGACCGGCGCGGAGCCGGCGTTCTCCAGGAAGGCCGCGACGCGGTCCCGGGTTCCCGCGACGTCCCCGATGACCGTGATCGCGGGCGGCTCGATTCCCGCGTCGTCCCTGGTGGCGACGGCCGTTTCGAGGGTGCCGGTGGCGACCCGCATCCCCGGCCGGGTCGCGCGCTCGACGAGTGCGACCGGGGTGTCGGGGTCCATGCCGGCCTCGCGGAGCACGTCGGTGTACGCCGGCAGCTTTCCGACGCCCATCAGGACCACCAACGTGCCGCCGGTCGCGGCGAGCGCCTCCCAGTCGACCGCCGACTCGTCCTTGGTCGGATCCTCGTGGCCGGTGACAAAGGAGACAGAGGAGGCGTGTTCGCGGTGGGTGACCGGGATTCCGGCGACTCCCGGGCCGGCGATGGCGGACGTAACGCCGGGAACGACCTCGAACGGGACCCCGGCGTCGGCGAGGTGTTCGGCCTCCTCGCCGCCGCGCCCGAAAACGAATGGGTCGCCACCTTTGAGCCGGACGACCGTCTTCCCCTTGCGTGCCAACTCGACCAGCCGGTGGTTCGTGTACTCCTGTGGGGTCCACTCGCCGCCGGCGCGCTTGCCGACGTCCTCGCGTTTCTCCGCCGGGATCGCGTCGAGGATGTCGGGGCCGGGAAGCTTGTCGTGGAGCACCGCGTCCGCCCCGTCGAGGAGGCGTGACGCTTTCACCGTCAACAGGTCCGGGTCCCCGGGGCCCGAGCCCACGAGATACACCGTCCCGACGTCGTCCGAAGCCGACCCGTCGGTCCCCTCAGACATCGGTTCCGGCCTCCGCGTCGGCGTCCGTACCGTCGCCGTTTCCCCGCCCACCGTCCCCGCCGCCGTCGACTTCCGCCCGGGCCTCGGCGATCAGCGCCGCGGCACCGCGGTCGGCGAGGTCGGCCGCGAACGATTCCGCCGCCGTCGCGTGCGACCGGATCGGGAGGTCCCGGGCATCGCTCACTTCCTCGGTCCCGTCCGTCGAGAGCACGCGGACCCGGGTGTGGACGTGTTCGCCCCGGACGATCGCGGAGACGCCGATCGGGGCGATACAGCCGCCGTTCAGATCCGCGAGCACCGTCCGCTCGACGGTCGCCGCGACGCGGGTCCGCGGATGGTCAACCGCCTCCCGGACCGTCTCGGCGACGTCCGGGTCGGACGCGGTCACGGCCAGTGCCCCCTGCCCGGCCGCGGGGACGAACTCCTCGCGGGGGAGCCGGGTCGTCCGGGCGTCGTCGTACAGGTTCGACCGCCGCAGTCCGGCCTCCGCGAGCACGAGCGTGTCGTACTCGACGTCAACCGCGCGTTCCATTGCGGCGCGTTCGAGCTCCGACAGCGAGTCGAACCACTCCGCGACGCTCCGCTCGAACGTCTCCCCGTCGCCGTCGGCGGTGTCGCCGTGCCCTCCGTCGTCGGCCGCGTTGCCGGCGGCGGCACCGTCTGTGGCGTCGTTGCCGTCGTCCGCGGCGACCCGTTCGGGGGCCTCCCCCGCGGCGATCAGCCGCCGTTCGTGTTCCGCCTGGAGCCCGGGAGCGAGCAGTTTCTCGATCCGGGTGTCGACGTTGCCGCGGATCGGCTCCACGACGAGGTCCGGGCGGGCGGCGTGGAGCTGTGCCGCCCGGCGGAGCGACCCGGTCCCGACGACCGCTCCGGGCGGGAGGTCGGAGAGGGACTCGCCTTCGGGGTGGACGAGCACGTCGCCGGCGGATGCGCGTTCGGGGACGGCCGCGGCGACGAGGTCGTCGCCGCCCTCGGTCGGGACGTCCTTCATCGAGTGGACGGCGAGGTCGGCGTCGCCGGCGAGCACCTCCTCGTCGAGCGTCCGGACGAACGCGCCGGTTCGACCGAGCCGATGGATCAGCTCGTCGGGGATCTCGTCGCCGCGGGTCTCGACGCGGCGTATCTCGACCTCGCGCCGCCGTGTCGCCAGCGCGTCTCGGACGGTCGCCGCCTGCCGGAGCGCCAGGTCCGACCCGCGGGTCGCGAGGGTGAACGTCTCGGTCATGCCCGGATGGACGTCCCCCGCGTTCAAAAGCGCATTAGTTCGGTCGTCCCCGCCACAAGCAAGGACGGCGCGGAGCACCGGCTGCTCGGAAATCGTTGATTTCCGGTGGACGCGGCGAACGAAGTGAGCCACGATGGGGAGATACGTGTCGGACCGAAGGTGTGTTATTGCTCGGGCCCGTAATTACGATAATGGGAGTTCAGGAACAGTACCCGTTCGACGTCGAGTCGATCCGCGACGATTTCCCGATCCTCGAACGGTCGGTCGGCGGCGACCCGACGACGCCCGGAGCGGACGAGGCGGACGACACCGATCTCGTGTATCTCGACAACGCGGCGACCACCCATACCCCCGAGCCGGTGGTCGAGGCGATAAGCGACTACTACCGGAGCTACAACTCCAACGTCCACCGCGGGATCCACCAGTTGAGCCAGGAGGCGTCGGTCGCCTACGAGGAGGCGCACGACCGCGTCGCCGAGTTCATCGGCGCCGAGGGCCGCGAGGAAGTCATCTTCACGAAGAACACGACCGAGGCGATGAACCTCATCGCGTACGCGTGGGGGCTGAACGAGCTCGGCCCCGAGGACAACGTCGTCCTCTCGGAGATGGAACACCACGCGTCGCTCGTCACGTGGCAACAGATCGGCAAGAAAACGGGTGCCGACGTCCGGTTCATCGAGGTCACCGGGGACGGCACCCTCGACATGGCCGACGCCGACGCAAAGATCGACGACGACACCGAAATGCTGTCGCTCGTTCACGTCTCGAACACCCTCGGGACGGTGAACCCGATCGCCGATCTGGCGGCGCTCGCCCACGAGCACGACGCGTTCGTGTTCGCCGACGCGGCCCAGTCGGTGCCGAACCGCCCGATCGACGTCGCGGCCCTCGACGTCGACTTCCTCGCCTTCTCGGGCCACAAGATGTGCGGCCCGACCGGAATCGGCGCGCTGTACGGTCGCGAGGCGCTGCTCGACGCGATGGAGCCGTACCTCTACGGGGGCGAGATGATCCGACGGGTGACCTTCGAGGACTCCACGTGGGAGGATCTCCCGTGGAAGTTCGAGGCGGGAACCCCCTCGATCGCCCAAGGGATCGGGTTCGCGGCCGCGGTCGAGTACGTCGATGACCTCGGCCTCGACCGGATAGAGGCCCACGAGAGCCTGCTGGCGTCGTACGCCCACGACCGGCTGACCGACCTCGGCGGCGTGGAGATATACGGCCCGCCGGGCGACGAGCGCGGCGGCCTCGTCGCGTTCAACGTCGAGGGCGTCCACGCCCACGACCTCTCAAGCATCCTCAGCGACCACGGGGTCGCAGTGCGGGCCGGCGACCACTGTACCCAGCCGCTCCACGACGAGCTCGGCGTCGCTGCCTCCGTGCGGGCATCATTTTACGTCTACAACACCGTTGAGGAGGTCGATGCCCTCGTCGACGCCGTGCGCGCGGCTCGCGACCTGTTCGCCTGATCCTCTCTCCGCGCCGGAACCGACGGACGAGACCGAGACGTGCGTAATCATCCCGCGCGCTTGCTTCCCGGAGTTTCGGTCGCGACACCCGACGATACGACCCGATCAATCCGCTTAATCCGGGGTGAGTATCTCCCCTATATAGGTATACGGGGCTCGTTCGGTGAATTACTATGACGGGCCGATATCGAACACCGGACGACGACCGCTCTCAGGACGCTCCCGCCGCGCCCGACGCTCGGATGGACTCACGCACCGACGGCGGCGACCCGGCGAGAGACGGTAGTTCCGTCGTCCTCCTTCACGTCGAGCCGTACGAGCGCTCCGCGGAGTTGCTAGGGGCGTTCGCGGAGCGGTTCGCCGACGGGGTTGCGGTCCAGTCGGTCGACGGGACGGCCGCGGCGCTCGACGCGATCGACGTGGTCGACTGCGTCGTGACCGAACAGCGGCTTCCGGACGGCTCCGGCGTCAAACTGGTCGAACGGCTCCGAGAGCGGGGCAGCGACGTGCCGGTCGTGTTCCACACCACGTGCCGCGAGGGCGAGACGGAAGCGCGGGCGCTCGAAGCCGGCGCGGACGCCTACTTCTCGAAGCGGTCGGAATCCGGCCAGTACGACCGCATCCTCGAGCGGCTCCGCGGACTCGTCGGCGACGACGCCCGGAACCCCCGCACGGCGACGGCGGTCTCACTGGACGCATCGGGACCGTCCGCGGGAGCGCCCCCCTCGGAGGAGTAGTCGCCCGTTCGTCCGTTCGCCTATCGGCCGTCGTCGCCCCGGCTCGTCCCGGTCGACGGAACCTTTTTGACTCGCACTGACCTATCCATGACCGATATGGGACTGGGATCGGACATGTACCGACAGCAGATCCTCGACCACTACAAGAACCCCCGCAACCACGGGGAACTCGAGGATCCGGACTTCACGCACGTCGGCGAGAACCCCTCCTGTGGCGACACGATCCGGGTCGACGTCACGCTCAACGACGACGACGAAACGATCGAGTCGGTCGGCTTCAGCGGCGACGGCTGTGCGATATCCATGGCCTCCGCGAGCATGCTCTCCGAGCGGCTCCACGGGATGACCGTCGACGACCTCGACGAACTGGACACCGACGACGTGACCGAGATGCTCGGCGTCGAGATCTCGCCGATGCGGATCAAGTGTGCGGTGCTCGGCCGGCAGGTCGCCCAGGACGGCGCGAGGATCCACCGCGGCGAGATCGACCCGGACGACGAAACGACCCTCGAGGGGTAGCGCGGCGACTCCCGCCTCGATCGCTTCACAGTCCTCCGCCTCGACCGCTTCGCAGCCCTCCCGTGGAGGTCACCGCCGCCCGGACGCGAGCCCACGGGACTTTTGCGCATGAATCACGTTCACTCACGCATGAGCGACGAGTTCGACAAGGAGGCCGAACGGGAGAAGCTCCGCGAGAAGTTCGAGGAGGACCGGCAGGACCGCGAGCACACCCAACGGATGTCCGAGCTCCTCTTACAGGGCGCGACGATGACCAACCGTCACTGCGAGACGTGCGGCGACCCCATCTTCAGCCACGAAGACCGGGAGTTCTGCCCCACCTGCCACGCCACGGAGGACGGATACGAGGTACCCGCGGACGGGGTAGAGGCGGACGGGACGTCCGTGGACGAACCGGCCGGACCCGGGTCGGCGGAGGGCGATGCGGTCCGGTCCGATGACCCGCGGGATGCCGGGGACCCGACCGCGGCACATCCCGGCGAGACGGCCGTCCCCCCCAACGACACGCCGGTCGCCCCCAACGACACGCCGGTCTCCCCCAACGACACGCCGGTTCCGCCGAGCGATGCGTCGAGCTCGGATCGGACGGCCCCGGAGGCGACGAATCGGCCGCCGTCGGCAACGCACGGGGTCGACGACGCGCGGGCATCGTTGACGCGGACCCTGACCCGGTTCGCTCGCGCGGCCGAGTCGACCGACGACCCGCGGCGGGCGCGCGAGCACCTCACGGCGGCACGGGAGGCGGCCGAGACGCTGTCGGCGCTCGAAAAGTAGCGGCACCATCGCGAAACGGGAGGCGGACGGTCCGGAGGCGGGTGGGGTCTGGC
>JAQCNI010000098.1 GCA_028275105.1 Halorubrum sp. | reverse complement strand
ATTGGTCCGAACCGGACGTCCCAAGATCGAAGCCGCCGGCGAGTGGTCGGAGTCATGGTCGCGGAGTCGGGGTCAACGATGGTAACTGTGCGGACGGGCGCGAAGCGGTCCACGTCGAACCGATCACCGAGGAGAAAGTCGAGTCGTGGAGCGTCAGTCCGATCGCGGCGCGTCCACCCGCGCTGCGTACCCGCGCTTCGCGCCCGCCTTCAGCTCCCGCGACAGCGACGTCAATCGGTCGGCGACTTCCGCCGCCGGCCGGTCGTTCTCGGCCCCGTCGGCGACGATGTCGACGAGCGCGGAGCCGACGATGATCCCGTCCGCGCCCGCGGAGACGATCCGTTCGGCGTGGTCGCCCGAAGCGATCCCGAACCCGACGGCTTTGGGGACGTCGTAGTCGGTGATCCGTCCGAGGCTCTCGGCCGTCCGGTCGGAGACGTCGCTTCGCGCGCCGGTCGTGCCGAGCCGGGCTTGGACGTACACGTACCCGGACACCTGCTCCATGATCCGTTCGAGCCGGTCGCCGCGCGTCGTCGGCGCGACGATGAACACGAGATCCATGTCGAACTCGTCACAGGCCGCCCGCAACGGTGCCGCCTCCTCGGCCGGGAGGTCCGGGACGACGAAGCCCTCGAGGCCGACCTCGGCCGCCCGCTCCACGAACGCCCGGGGACCGTCGCCGCCCGCGGTGCCGTCGCTCGCGCCCGAGGCGCCTCCCGCCTCACCATCCCCGTACTGGTAGATGAGGTTGTAGTACGTCATACACACCACCGGCGCGTCGACGTCGAGGTCGCCGACGAACTCGAAGAATCGCTCCGGCGTCATACCGCCCTTGAGCGCACGGACGACCGCGCCCTGGATCGTCGGGCCCTCGGCGATCGGCTCCGAAAAGGGGAGACCGAGTTCGATGACGTCCGCGCCGCCGCGGTCGAGCGCCTCGACGTACGCCACCGACGACTCGTAGTCGGGGTCGCCGACCGCGAGGTACGGGACATACGCGGGGCCGTCGGCGAACGCCGCGGCGATCGCGTCGCTGTTTCCGGTGCCCGCGGTCCGTTTCACCATCCTAGATCCCTCCGGTGAACATCGACATGTCCGGCGCCTCGTCGATGTCGCGTTTGTCCGTCTCCTCGATGGCGGCGTCAAGGTCCTTGTCGCCGCGCCCGGAGACGTTCACGACGACGCGCTCGCCGAGGTCCTCGTGGCGTTCCTCCAGGAAGCCGAACGCGTGGGCCGTCTCCAGTGCGGGGATGATTCCCTCCGTGTGCGAGAGCCGATGGAACCCCTCCAGGGCGTCGTCGTCGTCGACGGCGACGGGGCTCACGCGCCCCTCGTCGACGAGGTAGGCGAGTTCGGGGCCGACGCCGGCGTAGTCGAGCCCGGAGGAGATGGAGTGGCTCTCCATGATCTGACCGTCGGAGTCCTGGAGGAGTTTCGTGCGCGCACCGTGGAGCACTCCCTCCTCGCCGGTGTACAGCGACGCGGAGTTGGGGGCGACGCCGGCCTCCTCGTCGACTTCCAGCGTCGAACCGCCGGCCTCAATCGCGTGGAGCGCGACCGCCTCGTCGTCGATGAACGCCGCGAACGACCCCATCGTGTTGGATCCGCCGCCGGCGCAGGCGACGACGTCCGTCGGGAGTCCGCCGGTCTTTTCGGTCGTCTGCTCGCGAGCCTCCTCGGAGATGACCGCCTGAAAGTCCCGGACCATCACCGGGAACGGGTGGGGCCCGACGACCGAGCCGATGACGTAGTGGGTGTTCTCGACGGTGGTCGCCCAGTCGCGCATCGTCTCCGAGATGGCCTCCTTCAGGGTGCCACGGCCGGCGGTCACGGGGGTCACCTCCGCGCCGTTGAGCTTCATCCGGAAGACGTTCGGCCGCTGGCGGTTGATGTCGCGCTCGCCCATGTATATCTCACACGGCATGTCGAGGTGGGCGGCCGCCATCGCGGTCGCAGTGCCGTGCTGGCCCGCGCCCGTCTCCGCGACGATCCGCTCTTTGCCCATATACTTCGCGAGCAGGACCTGCCCGAGGGCGTTGTTCAGTTTGTGTGCGCCGCCGTGAAGGAGATCCTCTCGTTTGAGGTACACGTCGCGGTCGTAGCGCTCGGAGAGCCGGTCGGCTCGCTGGAGCGGAGTCGGTCGCCCGCCGAAGTCGGCGAGCCGCTCGCGAAACTCGTCGATGAATCCGTCCTCGTTGTTGAGGACGTACCGCTCGTAGGCGTCGGTCAGTTCCGCTATGGCCGGCATCAGCGCCTCGGGGACGTACTGGCCGCCGTAGCGGCCGAACTTCCCGTCGCCGCGGCCCCGGCGTCGGCCCGGCCCCGTCGCCATCTCGGTCCCCTCCGTCGATTCGCCCGTCGTGGATCCGGTTTCGCTCATATGAATTGCTCCGTGGTGTCGATGTCGTCGGTGTCGTCGGTGGATTTCTCGGCGTCGTTCTCAGTCGTCCCGTCGTGGTCAGCGTTCGCTCGCGTCAGTTCGTGCGTGTTCGCCCGTACGTCCCCGTCCATGATGGCACTACCGATCAGCAGTGCGTCGGCGCCGGCGGTACGCATCCGTCGGACGTCCGCCGGGGAGACGATCCCGCTCTCGGCGATCAGGGTGACGTCCTCGGGGACGGCCGGCGCGACCGACTCGAAGGTCGCGAGATCGACGTCCAGTTCGGCGAGGTCGCGGTTGTTCACGCCGATCAGCGTCGCGCCCGCGTCGACGGCGGTCGCGAGCTCCGCCCGATCGTGGACCTCGACGAGGACCTGGAATCCGCGGTCGCGGGCGGCCGCCAGCAAGTCCGGGAGGTCGTCGCCGACGAACCGCGCGATGAGCAACACGACGTCGCTCTCGACCGCGTCGAGCTGGCGCTCGTCGACGATGAAGTCCTTCCGAAGGACCGGGACGTCGACCGCGTCGCGGACGTTGTCGACCGTCCCGACGCTGCCGCCGAAATGTTCGGGCTCCGTGAGCACACTTAACGCGGCCGCGCCCCCGTCGACCATCGCCTCCGCGAGGGCGACCGGGTCGTCCTCGCGCGTGCCCGTCGTCGTCGGACTCGTTGGCTTTATTTCGGCGATCACCGGGACGCGTCCGTCGGCCGCGGCGCGGTCGAACGCGGCCCGCAGGTCGCGCGGATCGACCGCGACGCGGTTCGTCTCGTCCGCTCCGGTTCGCCCCTCCTCAGCCCGTGTGCGGGCGGCCGACAGGATCGACCGGACCGCCGGATCCAGCCCGTCGTCAGTATCCATTACTGTACAATAATGAACTCATCTGTACATAAGACTTGCGGGCCCGTCCCGTCGTTTAACCGTCATGCCGCCGGACGGGATCACATGACCAGCATGGGCACGTCGGGGGTGTTCGCGCGCGAGTACGACGCCATCGACTCGGCCGTCGAGGTCGGCTTCGCCGGAGGACGCGTTATCGCAGTGTCGTTTCCGGAGGCGGTGCCGGCGGACGCCGACACGGATCACGACCTGCTCGATCGGTTCGGCGACTACTTCCGAGGCGAACGCGAGGGCTTCTCGAACGTCGCCGTCGGCCTCACCGTCCCGACCGACAAACGGGGCGTGTTGGAGGCTCTTCGGGACGTCCCGTACGGCGAGTCGGTGTCGGTGAGCCGGCTCACGCGGCTGGCAGGGCTCGACGACAACGACCCGGAGGACCTCGAACTCGTGACCGCCGCGCTCCGGGGGAACCCGACCCCGGTGCTCGTCGCGGATCACCGGGTGGAGGGAGGCCCGTACGCGACGCCCCGAGACGTGCGCACGGACCTCAGAGGTGTCGAGGGGCTCTGACGCGGACCGGCGAGACGCGAGGGCGCGCCGAACACCGGGGAGGTCGGCCGGGTCCTCCGTCAGGTGCGTCAGTTCGCGGCGGACGGGATGGTTTTTATAACATTGACCGCCGTTGTGGACGGTTGTACACATGACCGAGGATGACGCACAACTGGAAGCGAGACTCGAGGAACAGGCGGTTTTCGAACCGTCGGAGTCGTTCGTCTCGGACGCGAACGTGTCGGATCCGGGGATCTACGACGAGTTCGAGGAGACCTGGCCGGACTGCTGGGAGGCAGCCGCCGACCTCCTCGATTGGGAGTCCGACTACGATCAGGTACTGGACGACGGGAACCCGCCGTTCTACGAGTGGTTCACCGACGGGAAGCTGAACGCCTCGGCGAACTGCCTCGACCGCCACCTCGACGAGCGCGGCGACGAGGCCGCCATCGAGTGGGTGGGCGAGCCCGTCGACGAGACGAACCGGACGTACACCTACGCCGAACTCCACCGCGAGGTCAACGAGTTTGCGGCCGCGCTCCGCGATCTCGGCGTCGAGGAGGACGACGTGGTGACGATGTACATGCCGATGATCCCGGAACTCCCGGTCGCGATGTTGGCGTGTGCCCGCATCGGCGCACCCCACAGCGTCGTCTTCGCCGGGTTCTCCGCGGACGCGCTCGCGACCCGCATGGACGCGGCCGACTCGGAGTACCTCGTCACCTGCGACGGCTACTATCGCCGCGGCGACCCGCTGGACCACCTCGCGAAGGCGAACGACGGGCTCTCGACCGTCGAGCACGACACGACGGCCGTCGTCGTCGACCGACTCGGCGACAACGACGACGACTTCGGCCACGGCCTCGCCGACGGCCAGCACGACTACGACGACCTCGTCGACGCGCAGGCCGGCGCGGAAGTCGACCCCGTAACTCGCGACGCCGAGGACATGCTGTTCCTGATGTACACCTCCGGAACGACCGGAAAGCCGAAGGGGGTGAAACACACCACCGGTGGCTACCTCTCGTGGGTGTCGTGGACGTCGCAAGCGGTGCTCGATATCGAGCCCGGGGACACGTACTTCTGTGCGGCCGACATCGGCTGGATCACCGGTCACTCGTACATCGTCTACGGCCCGCTCGCGCTGGGGACCACGACGATGATGTACGAGGGGACGCCCGACTACCCCGACCGCGACCGCCTCTGGGAGATCGTCGACGAGTACGACGCGACCCAGTTGTACACCGCGCCGACGGCGATCCGCGCGTTCATGAAGTGGGGCGAGCAGTACCCGGATCGTCACGATCTCTCCTCGCTCCGGCTGCTTGGAACGGTCGGCGAGCCGATCAACCCGCGCGCCTGGAAGTGGTACTACAAACACGTCGGCGACGAGGAGTGCCCCGTCGTCGACACCTGGTGGCAGACGGAGACGGGCGGGATGATGATCACCACCCTGCCGGGCATCTCCGACATGAAACCCGGCTCCGCCGGTCCGCCGCTCCCGGGCGTCGACGTCCGGATCGTTGATGAGGTCGGCGAGCAGATCTCCGCCGGCGAGGCGGGCTACCTCACCGTCCAGAAGCCGTGGCCCGGGATGTTGCGGACGCTGTACGACAACGACGAACGGTTCATCGACGAGTACTGGGCGGCGTACTCCGACGTCGACAGCGACGACCCGGACGACTGGGTGTACTTCCCCGAGGACGGCGCGAAGATCGACGGGGACGGCTACATCACCGTGCTCGGCCGCGTCGACGACGTGATCAACGTCTCCGGCCACCGGCTGGGAACGATGGAGATCGAGTCCGCGATCGTCGGCGTCGAGGGGGTCGCCGAGGCCGCCGTCGTCGGCGGGAACCACGAGATCAAAGGCGAGGCGGTTTACGCGTACGCGACCACCGAGAACGGCTATGAGGGCACCGACGAACTCCGCGACCGGATCATCACCGGCGTCGAGGACGCGATCGGGCCGATCGCCCGCCCCGAGCGCGTCGTGTTCACCCCCGACCTCCCGAAGACGCGCTCCGGGAAGATCATGCGCCGTCTGCTCGAGAACATCGCCGACGGCGAGGAGATCGGCGACACCAGTACGCTCCGGAACCCCGACATCGTCGAGGACATCCAAGCGGAAGCCGGGGACTGAGGCTCCGATTCAGGTCTCCGATCCCGGTTCGGCTCCCAAGCTCCGGTTTTACTCCCATCCACGCTAATCGTCCGTGACCCGGGAACGACGTCGCCAGTTCACCTGACCCCCGGCACGGCGTCCGGATCGACGCGACCACCGGCGTCAGACGAGCGTCGTTCGACAACGAACCCTTAATAGGCGCGCTCGTGACCGTATGGGATATGAACCCGACGCCCGAGGAGATCACGTCGCTGGTCGGCCGAGAGGTGTATTCGAACAACGGGATGTTCGTCGGCGAGATCGAGGACGTCCGTCTCGATCTCGACGCACAGGCGGTGACCGGGCTCGCGCTCGCGGAGCTCAATCGCGAGCTGTTCGCCGGGCGCGTCGACGGCGGGTCCGGCATCATCGTTCCCTACCGGTGGGTCCGCGCGGTCGGCGACGTCGTGCTCGTCAACGACATCATCGAGCGCCTCGAAACGAACGACGAGGAGCCGGAGAAGGGGTCGGGACAGCGGGCAACCTGATCCGAGTCGGCCGGTCGGACCGCTCAGAAGGGAAGCGCGTCGCGAAGCTCGCCGAGGAACCCGCCGCCCTGCCGTCGTGCCTCGTCGAAGACCGGATACAGGGCGTCGAGGAACTCCGTCTCGTTGTCGAACTCCGACTGCTGGATCTGGTCTAACGCCTCCGTCAACTCGATCGTTCGGCCCTTCACATCGTACGGGACTGCCGTGTCGTCAAGCGCGTGGGCGACCTCCGCACCCGTCGCCGGGAACGACACGTCCGACTCCTCCAGTCTGGCGTTGAGCGCGGCGATGCCGAACTCGATCGCCTCGGGTTCCGAGGATTCGCCCCCTCCGGGTGGCCGTGCTGCCATTGATCCCACATACATCCCGGGCGGTATTTAAACCCCTGCTCGGGACGCACGCCGGCCGGTCACTCCGGGACCGACTCCTCGGGCGGTGCCGCGTCGAGAACGACCAATTCGATGCCGTCACCGGCCCGGTCGAACGCGGCCACGTGGTCGTCGTCGTACGGCGGGACGGCGACGAGCACGACGGCCGCGAGATCGTCGGTCTTCGAGACCTCCAATCGACCGATCGGGTGGGAGAGGAACCGCGCGTCGCCCCGTCCCGCCGGCGTCCCGAGGTCGACGCCGAATACCGCGTTCACCGACCCGCCGACATCGGCGAGCGTGAAATGCGTCACCACCGGCGTTTCCGGGTCAAGCCCGAGGTCCCCCTCGAACTCGGCCGCGGGCGTCGTCGAAAGCCGGAGGGTGACGGCGGCCGGGTCCCGCTCGGCGGCGCGGTCGAGGAGCACCGTCAGCAGGTCGCGCGTGACGTGGATCACGGCGAGACGTACGGTCCCGCGGTATAAAAGGCCGAGCGGGGGCAGTTCACGACGCCGATCGGACTCGGCGCGCGATATCGACCGGGCGTTCGGAGAGTCGGCGCGGACCGGACGATCAACTACTCGGCGGGAACCGCGCTTACAGCCCCAGCGCGGATCGGACCGTCTTCGCGTACAGGCCGGGGGCCTTCCGGCGCGAGCCGTCGAGGGCGTCCCTGACCGCCGTCGTCGCGTCGTCGAGGACGCCGGCCCCGTGGCCAACGAGGACGCGATCGGGGTCGAGCGCGACGAGCGGGCCCCGCGGCGGCGTCAGCCTGAGCATCGGGTGGACGCCGAGGCGCTCGCGATCGCCGCGAAAGTACGTGACCGAGCCGAGCGACTCGGGGACGACAAGCGTCTCCCCGTCGAACAGTCCGACCTCCTGCCAAGGGGGTATCGACGAGTCGCGGATCCGGATCGACTCGAACCCCGAATCGGCCAGCCGTCGGCCGAACCGACGGACCGGGGCGTCAAGTTCGGGGGCGACGCCGTCCATCCACTCGGGGACGAAGACGGGAACGCCGTGGCGGGTCGCCACCGCGGCGCAGTCGCGTTTGTGGCGGTCGAGTCCACAGACCACGCCGGCGACGGTCCCAAACTCGGTCAACAAGTCGTCAAGGCCGGGGGCGTCGACCGGGTCGACCACCCAGACGTCGTCCGTCCCGGTTTCCTCGTTCGGGACCGCAAGTGCGTGGCTCGCGCGCTGCATCGTCTCCTCGGGATACGCGATCCAGCCGACGCCGCGGTCGAACCGATCGATCTCGCGGAGCTCCGGGTTCCCGTCGCCTTTCATTACCATGCGCGTCGTTCGGCCCGGGTCCCTTTCAACCCGTCTCACTCGTCGGGCCACTTGATCGAGCAGCCCCGGGACGGTCGGTCCGGGACCGACACCGACTCGCCGGCAAGCACGGAGTCAACGGCATCGTGGACGTAGAACGCGGTCGGTTCCTCGTCCGGGTTCAACGCGTCGTCGAGTCGGCCGTGATAGCGAAGCCGCCACTCGCCGTCCTCGCGGCCGAACAGAAACGGGTCGGGGGTACACACCGCGCCGTACGCCGCGGCGACCTCGCCGGTTTCGTCGCGGAGGTACGCATCGTAGGCGATCGTCCCGTCGTCGACGTACTCCCGCATCGCCTCGACGGAGTCATTGGGGTATTCGCCGGCGTCGTTGGGATTGATCCCGACGACCGCGAGGTCCCCGTACTCCGCGGCGAATTCGTTGAGGAGGGCGAACTTGGCCTTCGCATACGGGCAGTGGTTACAGGTGAACACGACGAGCAGCGCGTCCGTTCCGAAGACGTCGAGGGTGTGCGTCTCCCCGTCGGTTCCCGGGAGTTCGAAGGCGGGAGCCACATCGCCACGTTCGAGTTCGGAGTCGGATTCCATCGCAACCATGCCCGTTGGTACGCCGGGCGGATGCAAAGGCGTTCCGGGGCCGCTCCCCGTCTCGTCGCCGGTATCGTCCCGCCACGTCGCCGAACTCCCGCTGCGTACGGGCTACCGCGTCACCTTCACGGTAATGCGCATCACTACGAGGAGGACGAACGCACCGGCCATGAGCGCGGCGATCACCCCGGCCGCGAGGGACGCGTCCTGGACGATGGACGCGACCGCCAACGGGTCGAGGGTATCGATGGGCAGGGGTATGCCCGAACCACCCCCGGACTCGGCGGCGATCCGTCGGCCGTACGCGGCGACGCGCAGGCCGACGACGGAGAGGATCCCAACCGGGACCGAGACCGATAAAAGCCGGATCGCTCGTTTCGACGATGCTGCCGCCGAGCGGTCGGACCGACCCGATCGACCCGGCGGACTGCGGCGTCCGCATCGTCGCGGACGGTGACACCAAATCCGACCGCCGTGGTCGGATCCGGGACCGGTCGTGTGTTCGATTTCGTCGGCCGTCCCCTCGCCGGACTCCATGCGCGGACTGGCCGCGGCATCCGGTTTAAATCGACCCGTGGGCGTCGCTTCGGGGTTTATACGGTTCGTAAACGTACGTTCGGCATGACGACGTTCGAGCCGGAACATCGGACGCTACGGCTGTTGTGTGCGAGCGCGGCCGGGATGGTCGCGTTCCCCTCGGCCGCGGTCGTTGCCCGGGATCCGACGATCGCGGTCGCCGCCGCCCTCGTCGGCGGCGGAATCGGCTACGCCGCATCGAGCGTCGTCGTCGACTACGCGGCGGACGGCGTGAGCGGATGAGACGGGAGAAGAGTGTCCGCCGAGTCTCAGAACGCGTCCGCGTGAACGGTGACGTCGGCCCGAAGCTCCTCGCGGACCGCCGAGTGGACGTGACAGATCCCCTCGGCGAGCTCGACGATCTCGGCGGCGGTGTCGTCGTCGAGGGCAGCCCCGACATGGAGATCGAACCGGATCGCGGCCAAGTCGTCATCGTCGTCGAGGTCGGCGTCGGCGTCGATCTGCAGCGTACCGAGATCATCCTCGTCTCGCTGGCTCGCACCCACGCGGAACGCCGGGATGAAACAGGAGGCGTACGTCGCGACGAGGGCCGCGTTCGGGTTCGGCCCGGTCTCGTCGGTCGCGTCGATCTGGAGATCGAAGTCGCCGACCTGACTCGTACATGCGTATCCATCCTCACAGACGGTCGTGGTTTCGATGTCTGACATGACGTCTACGGGGACGGCTCGCGCCCGCCTAAAGCTTGTCATACCCGACGGTTCGGCGGGTGTCAGGGTGCGGAACACGTCGAAAATGACGGAACGGAACTCGCGGAGAACGGTTCGTCCGGACCCGGACTCGTCCGGGAGCCGACGACCGTCTCAGGCGTCGAGCGTGTACGTCTCGTCGCCCTCGAGGACGACCGGTTCCGCGTTCGCGCCGGCGGCCCGCACCTCGCCGACGAACTCGTCCGTGTCGATCTCGATCGGCGGGAAGCTATCGTAGTGCATCGGGAACACGACGTTGGCCCCGACCCAGTCGGCGGCGATGCCGGCCCCCGCGGGCCCCATGGTGAAGTGGTCGCCGGCGGGGAGCGCGGCCGCATCCGGTTCGAGGTACGGCGCGATCACGTCGACCATCTCCGACATCAACGACGTATCGCCCGCGTGGTAGAACGTCGTACAGTCCGGGTCCGACTCCTGCGTCGGCTTCGCGTCGCCGATCACGAACCCGGCCGGCATCCCGGCGGAGGCGTCGTAGTCGTTGTCGATTCCGTTCGAGTGGTCCGCGCGGACCATCGTCACCCATGCGTCGCCACACTCGACGGTACCGCCGATGTTCATCCCCATGCCGCCGACCGCGTCCTCGTAGCCGAACTCCGCTTGGACGTAGCCGGTCAGCTCCGGCGTGGCGACCACGGTTGCGTCCGCGAAGTGGCCGACGTCGGCGATGTGGTCGGTATGACCGTGCGTCAGCAGGAGGTAGTCGGGGGCAAGCTCCTCGGGATCGACGTCTGTCTTCGGGTTGTCGAAGAAGGGGTCGATCAACAGCTCGGTCCCGTCGACGACGACGTGCCACGTCGAGTGGCCGTGCCAAGTGAGCTCCATGATTCGTGTGGACCGTCACGGCGGAGATAAATAAATATCGACACTACGGTTCGATGCGGCGGTCGGGGTCCGTGGATCGACGCCGAGTACGGGTCGATCACCCGCGGCGTTTCCGATGAAGACGGCTCGGAGGCCGAGAGGATCGGACGACGGGGCCGGTAGATGCTAACCGCTCGAGACCGAATTAACGGGTGCGTGCTCGCTCACGATGACAGATGATGACACCCACTCGGCTGACCCCGACGCGCCGGATCCGACGACCGAACGGTCCGGGAAGCGCGCGCTCGTCGCCGCGCGCAACGCCGAGACCGAGCCGGATACGACGGAAATCCGCGAACTCGCGGCCGCCACGGGATACGTCGTCGTCGGATCGGTCACCCAACGCCGTGAGGAGGACCCGACGTACGGGCTCGGCCGCGGACGCGCCGAGGACCTGATGCGACTGGCCGCGACGACCGACGCCGAAGCGGTCGTGTACGACGGCTCGCTCTCACCCGGACAAACGTTCTCGCTCGGGGAGCTTCTTCCCGCGGGCGTCGCGGTGCTCGATCGTCCGCGTATCGTTCTCGACCGCCTCGCAACCGCCGCGGACTCCCGGTCGGCCGACATCCAGTTCGAGCTCGCTCAGCTGCGCTACGAGCTCCCGCGGCTGCGGGAAGCCGCCGCTCGTGACCGTGAAACGGTCCGTCTCCGGCCGGAAGGGCGCGGTCGGGTGCTGGATCTCGAGCGCCGGATCGACACGCTCGAGGACGCACTCGAGAATATCACGGCCGACCGATCCCAACGGCGAGCGGAGCGTCGGGCGGCCGGGTTCGACCTCGTCGTCGCGGCCGGCTACACGAACGCCGGGAAGTCGCAGCTCTGTCGGCGGCTCGCCGAGTCGGGCAACCCCGACGACGACGCCGGCGCTGACACTCCCGCCTCGGTTGCCGACCGGCCGTTCGGGACCGTCGCGACGTCGACGACCGAGGCGGCGCTCGGCGGACGGCGGGCGCTGATCACGGACACGGTCGGCTTCATCGGCGGTATCTCTCACGAGACGGTCGCCTCGTTCCGAGCCACGTTGGAGGCGATCCGCGACGCCGATTGCGTCCTGCTCGTGATCGACGCGAGCGACGACCCCGACACGATCCGCCGAAAGCTTCGTGTCGTGCTGTCCGCAGTCGGTTCGGCGTCGGGCGCCGTCGTTCCGGCCCTGAACAAGGGTGATCGGGTCGACGCCACCCAACTTGCTGCCCGTACCGACGCGGTGGAGGCGGCGACCGCCGCGCTCCGGGACGAGGACGTGGCCGTCGCCGACGCAGTCCGGTCGCCGATTCCGACGAGTGCGCGCGACGGAGCCGGCCTCGATGATCTCGTGACCGCGGTGACGGCGTCACTGCCGACGGCGACGACGACCGTCACCGTCTCGTACGGCGGCGGCATGGAGGCCGCGTTGTCGTGGGCGTACGACCGCGGGGTCGTCGCCGACGTCGCGTACCGCAACGAGGACGTCCGCGTCGACCTCGCGGGTCGACCGTCGACCGTCGACGCGGCGGCGCGTCGGTTCGATCAGTCTTAAGGCCGGGCCGAACGGATTGACCGTATGGAACCACGGGATCTCTCCGATCACTCGCCATACGTGCCCGGACGGGGCGTCGAGGAGGTCGCCCGCGAGCTCGAAATCGACCGGTCCGAGCTGATCAAACTCTCCTCGAACGAGAACCCGCACGGGCCGAGTCCGGCGGCCGTCGAGACCATCCGCGAACACGCCGACCGGGTGAACGTCTACCCGAAATCGTCACACACGGACCTCACCGCTCGGGTGGCCGAGGAGTGGGACGTCGACACGGAACAGGTGTGGGTCTCGCCGGGCGCGGACGGCTCGATCGACTACCTCTCCCGGGCCGCCCTCGAACCGGACGACCGAGTGCTCGTCCCGGACCCGGGCTTCGCGTACTACGCGATGTCGGCGCGGTACCATCACGCGGAGGTCACGGAGTATCGGCTCTCGGCCGAGACCGGGTTCGAACAGACGGCGGAGACGGTCCTGACCGCCTACGGCGGCGAACGGGTCGTCTATCTCACCTCCCCACACAATCCCTCGGGCTCGGTGATCCCGCTCGACGAGATTCGGGCGGTGGCGGACGCGACGGCGGCGGAGACTCTCGTCGTCGTCGACGAGGCGTACGGGGAGTTCGCAAACGTCGACAGCGCGATCCCGCTCGTGAACGAGCGCGACGACGTCGCCGTGTTGCGCACGTTCTCGAAGGCCTACGGGCTCGCCGGCCTCCGGATCGGCTACAGCGTCGTTCCCGAGCGATGGGGTGGGGCGTACGCCCGCGTCAACACGCCGTTCGCGGCCAACGAACTCGCTTGCCGAGCCGCGCTGGCGGCGCTCGACGACGAGGACCACGTCGAGCGGTCGATCGAAACCGCCCGCTGGGCGCGGGAGTACATCGCCGACGAACTCGACGCGGAAACGTTCGACTCCGAGGGTAACTTCGTGCTGGCGCGGGTCGGGGACGCGGCCGCGGTCGCCGAAGCCGCGAAACGCGAGGGGGTCATCATCAGGGACTGTACGTCGTTCGGGCTTCCCGACTGCGTCCGAATCTCGACCGGGACACGCGAGGAGACGGTCGAGGCGGTCGACCGGCTCAACGGGGTGCTCGCCGACCTCGAACTCGGGGCGAAAGCGTGAGTGGGGGCGCGGACCGCACCGAAGGGCCCAACCGTTCCGAAGGATCCGGCGGCTCCGAAGAATCCGGCGGCTCCGAAGAATCCGGCGGCTCCGGACCGGCCGACCGGGTCGCCGTCACCGGCACACCCGGAACGGGGAAATCGACGGCAACGGCGCTCCTCGCCGACGAGTACGGCGTGATCCACCTCAACGAGCGGATCACGGGGAACGACGAGCTCTGGAGCGAACGCGACGCCGAGCGCGACACGCTCGTTGCCGACCTCGACGCGGTGGCCGACCACCTCGGCGACTGGACCGGCGTGCTGGACTCACATCTCGCCCACCGGTTCGCCGTCGACCGCGTCGTCGTATTGCGGTGTCGGCCCGAGACCATCGAACGGCGGCTCCACGACCGCGGCGAGTCGGCGTCGACCGCGGCCGAGAACGCCGAGTCAGAGGCGCTTGACGTGCTCCTCTCCGAGGCCGTCTCGGCGCACGGCCGGGAGAACGTGTACGAGGTCGACGCGACCGAACTGGAACCCGAGGCCGTCGCCGCGGAGGTTCGCGCGGTCATCGAAGGAGGGCGCGAACCGAGCGCCGGGACCGTCGACTTCACCGACTACCTATGATCGGACGCGACCCGTCCCGCAGGGTGACGCCGTGACGCTCGACCGGTTTCGGTCGGTCGCGGAGCGGCTGCTCGGCCCGTGGGTGACCGCCGCCGCGCGGCTCGGCCTCTCGCCCGACGGGGTGAGCGCCCTCGCGTTCGGGGCTGCGGTCCTGGCCGCGGTCGCATTCGCGGTCGCGGAGCCGGCCTTCTACGCACTGGGGGCGCTGCTGGTGCTGCTCAACGGCTGGCTCGACCTCGTTGACGGCGCGCTCGCCCGCCGACAAGGGGTCGCGTCCGACGGCGGCGACCTGCTCGACCACGTCCTTGACCGGTACGCGGACGTCGCACTTATCGCCGGGCTTACCGTCGGAATCGACGCATACGGGCTCGGGTTCCTTGCGGTGACCGGCGTGTTGCTGACGTCGTATCTCGGTACCCAGATTCAGGCGGTCGGCATCGGCCGGGAATACGGCGGGCTCCTCGGACGTGCCGACCGGCTCGCGCTGATGGGCGTCGGCGGCGTCGTTGCCGCGGCGTACTCCGCCCCGATCGTTGCCGGGCTGAACGTCGTGGGGGTGTTGCTGGCGCTGTTCGCAGTCGTCGGACACCTGACCGCCCTCCAGCGGTTCTACGGCGCGTGGCGCGACCTGTAAACTGGCGGGACGGACGCGATTCCCCTGGGCCGGGCCGGATCCGGTTTCCCGTACGCTAGCTCGCTCCGGGCCGGGAGTGAGCCGGTTGACCGTGGCCCCACAGGCCGTACACGAGAGGACGTAGTCGTCACCGTCAACCGCGTGGGTTCGGTCGCTTTCGGCCCCACAGGACGGGCACGGCTCCGCGATGATCGCGCCGTCGCCGTCCTTGGGCGCGCCGACGGCGATAACCCGAGCGGCCGTCCCGCCGACCGCGCGCGCCCGGTTCGTCGTCCCCGGCGGAACGAAGAGTGCCTCGCCCGCCATCACGGTGACGACGTCGTCCGACAGTTCGACCTCGAGTTTGCCCTCGAGGACGTGGAACAGCTCCTCGTGGTCCGGATGTCGGTGGGTCCCCCACGGGAGCCGCTGGCCGGGGTCGGCGACGTAGTAATTGAACCCGAACTCGGTCGCGTCGACGGCCTCGTCGACTTCCTTCTTGTGCCGGGTGGGGTTCGGTGCGTCCGGGAGTTTCGCGACGGCGACCTTCGTGACGTCCGGGTCGGTCATGGCTTGGAATTCGGGGGTTTCCGATTTAACCCTCCGGGAAGTTCGACGGGACTACCACATCCAGCTCCGACGCGACCGACAGGGTGCCCGACCGTGTGCTTTCCACCCGGCGGATCGGCCACCGGGTTTAAAAACATCCGGGTGGAATGAGCAGTCATGCCGACCTTCGAACTGAACCTCTCGGACGACGTGTACGCCGAATTCCAGCAGCTTGCCGACCAGGAGTTCGTCACCGAAGAGCAGGCGGCCGAGGAACTGATCGCGTCGGGGATCGAGGCGTACAACGTCTCGGTCGTCGACGAGGACCCCCGCGACGAGATGCTTGACGGCGCGGAGAACAACATGTTCGACACTGCCCAGGACCCGGGGAGCCTCGAGGACGACCGGCTGTAGGTCGGTCCCCTTGGCGTCACTCCGCGATCGTTCCCGCTTCGTCCGACGCGTCGTCCCCGACCGACGCGCCGTCCTCGTCCGTTCAGTACCCGAGCCCCAGCGCACGGTTCGTCAGCAACGCCGCCAGCCCGAGCGCCATCACGCCCGCAAGCAACCCGAACGCGACCGTCCAGCCGGCGATATCGGAGACCGCCCCGACGACGACGCTGCCCGACGCGCCGAGCACCATGTACGCGGTCCTGACGAGTCCGAACCCGGCGCCGCGTTCGGCGTCCGACAGCAGGTCCATGAACCGCGACTGTAACGGGGCCCCCCACGACATCGCCAGGCCGACGAGGACGATGCCGGCGACGACCGGAGCGAGACCGGTCTCGTCGCGGGTGGCAACGGTCAGCAACCCGTAGCCGACGACGCCGGCAGCCATCGTCACCATTACCGTTTCGTCGCGACCGATCCGGTCGGAGAGCCCCCCGGTCAGCGGCTGTGTCCCGCCGTGGACGAGGAAGTACAATGAGAACAACAGCGCCGACAGCGCGGTCGAAAGGCCGCCGCCGACCTCGAGGAACGTCGGGAGGAACGAGGCGGTCGCCTGCCAGGTGAACGCGCCGAGCGTCGCCAGCGCGGTGGTGTAGAGGATCGGCGGCCGCGAGAGGAGTTCGACCAGCGGGCCGGCCGCGAACCGCTCGCGCATCGGCTGGTCGGGTCGGCGCGGCGCCGTCGGTCGGACCCGCCACGCGAACAGGACGAACGCGGGGACGGCCGCGGCCACGCCGAGCAGAATTCCCGCGCGCCAGCCGTATCGGGCCCCGACGAGCGCGGCGGCCGGCGGCGCGGCGAGACCGGCAAGCGGGCCGCCGGCGACGTGGACGCCGATCGCGCGCCCGATGTCGTCGAACTGCCGCGTGAGGAAGGTGGTCGCGACGGAGTAGTGGAGCCCCGCGCCCGTCCCCAACAACACCGTGAACAGCATGAACGCGAGGATCGACGGCGAGAGGGCGATGAGCAGCGCGGCGACGGCCGTCGCACCGACGGCGACGAGGATCACGGTCCGTTCGCCGTACCGATCGCCGAGGATGCCGGAGGGGAACTGCGACAGCGCGTACGCGAGCCACATCCCCGAGAGCGCGAGCCCGACGGTTGCGTTCGTGACCCCGAAGGTGTCGGTTATCGCGGGAACGAGCGGGCTGATGGCCAGTCGTGCGACCATCGTCGCGGTGAACGCGAGGGTACAGAGCGCAAGCGCCGTGTGTGCGTACCGCCAGTTCACGGGTTAGCTACCGGTCACGGTTCAAAACCGCTTCCGATCGCGGTTGCCCCCGCCGGATCGCCGTCAGTCGACGACGAACTCGACCGGATACTCGGTGAGGTTCTCGTAGCCGTCCTCGGTGACGACGAGGAGGTCCTCGATCCGGACCCCGCCGACGCCGGGGGCGTAGAGCCCGGGCTCGACCGTGACGACGGTACCCGGTTCCAGCTCGCCGCCGCCGCTCGCGAGCCGCGGGAGCTCATGGACGTCGAGTCCGACCCCGTGGCCGGTCGAGTGGATGAACCCGGTTTCCGTCTCGGGATCGGTCCGAAACGTCGGCTCGCCGGCAGCCTCGTACACCGCGCAGGCGGCCGCGTGGACGTCGGCGCCGGTCACATCCGGTTCGACCGCGTCGATCGCGGCGTCGAGTGCGCGTTCGGTGAGGTCGTACCACTCGCGGGCGGTTTCGCTCGGCTCACCGACGCAGAACGTTCGGGTCATGTCGGCGTGGTACTTCGTCGCCTTCGACCGCGGAAAGATGTCGACGATGATCGGTTCGTTCGCGCGGAGCGGCCCCGATCCGCGGTCGTGTGGGTCGGCCGCCCGTTCGCCGCCGGCGACGATCGTCTCGTCGAGCGCACAGCCGTGCTCCAAAAGCGTCGTCTCGATCGCGGTTGCGACCCGCTCGCTGGTGAGCGGGGCGCCGTCGTGGCGGAGAACCCCCGACTCCGTGGCGTCGCCGTCGGCAGCCACGTTCGCCTCCGCCAGCAGCGTTTCCGCGGCGCGCATCGCGGTCTCGTTCGCGCGCTGGGCCTCGCGGATCGCGTCGATCTCGTCGTCGGTCTTCACCGCCCGGACTCTCCCGAGGGTATCGTCGGCATCGACGGCAACGTCGATCCCCCGATCCCGGAGCGCGTCCGCCGTCCCGGCCGGACCCCGGGGTGGGATCGACACCGACTCGACCCTCTTGTCCCGCACGAACGCCGCGTACATCTCGTACCGTTCATCGCGACCGCCGTACTCGTAGTCGTAGTCGGCGTGTCGTTCGATCGTGTCGGCGTCGGCCTCGTCCGTGGCGCGGCCGTACTCGAGGCCCGAAACGAGAACGTGGACCGCACCGTCGGCATACAGCGTCAGGAAGGGGTCCGGCCCCGTGAACCCGGAGAGGTACAACTGGTTCGCGTCGTCCGCCGAAGCATCGAGGAGGTAGCCGTCGGTTTCGAGGTCGCCGAGGAACTCGTCGAGTCGCGTCCGGTCCATGTCAACCGTCGCGGCCCGATGACCAAATCGGTTGTCACCGTGGCGCGTCAATGACCGATGACGGGCGAACGAACGGCGGCG
>JAQCNI010000097.1 GCA_028275105.1 Halorubrum sp. | reverse complement strand
CTCAGACCGCTCGCTCTGATAGCGCTGTTGATAGTCTTCTCGGAGGTCGACTAGCAGGTTGGCCCGCTGGTGGGCCTCATCTGCTTGCGACTGCACGCCACGCAGGAAAAACAGGAGCCACTCTTCCCATTCACCGTGCTGACTGACTGCCAAGAGATGATCAACGTAATCTGACCGTCGTGCGTTGAAATACGAACTCAGATAGAGATACGGCTCGGGCAAGAGACCATCACGTTGTAGGAGGAGACTGATCAATAGCCGCCCAAGTCGTCCATTCCCATCGAGAAACGGGTGAATCGTCTCGAACTGGTAGTGGATCTGCCCGATTCGGAGAAGTGGATGCAGATTCGTCTCTTGGTTCGCATACTCGAGCGAGTCTTCGAGAAGGTCGGGGATCCCGTTCGGTGGCGGCGGCACATACCTGGCGTCTTGGATGTATGGCGTACTGCGGATAAAGTTCTGAGTCGTACGGAGTTCTCCTGGGTCAGCCTCATCCCCACGAACACCTGAAAGCAACCGATCGTACATTTCACACAGCAATTCGATGGTAATTGGATCGCCAGCTGTGATCGCATCTAATCCGTGCGTCAGCGCGTACGGATAGTTCACGACTTCTTGGGTTCCCTGCTGTCTGTCTTCACTGATGAGGGCCTCTTGTCCTGCCTCGTAGGCGTAGATGTCTGACAGGGTAGCGTGTGTTCCCTCGATTTGCGATGACTCCAGCGCTTCTTTCCGAATGAACGGCTCAATGAGTATCTCCCGAAACGCGGGGAACCCGCGTGAGGTGGCGGCGGGTTCGAATGGTTGATAGCGTAGCCGGTGGGGCCCCTAACGATAGCCCGGTACCGAGCACGACGATCGCGACCGGACGCGCCGACGGCGCCCCGAGGCCGAAGCCGACCTCCCGATCATGATTCGGTGACTCACTCTGAGACGGAAAACACCGTGAGGTCATTCGTCGCGGCGGTAACGGTCACGCGATCGGTCTCGCAGACCCCGTCACGATTCTGCTCGACCGTCACCATCTCGCCGGAGTCGACCTCGACGCGGACGTCGTAGCGGCGTCCCACGTCACGCACGTGCGTCACCGTCCCTCGCATCTCGATCGGTCCCGGTCGATCGCCGAACCTCCCCCCATCAGCCGACGCGGCCGACCGATCGGGCGGGTTACCGCCGTCACCTAGCGTATCATCGGACCGCTGTACCGGTCCGATCGTCAAGTCGCCTGGACGGACGTGAACGGCCGCCCGGGACCCGCCGACGAGTTCGCTCGGCACGGCGTCGGCCGCAAGTTCGGTCCCGCCGATCGTCACCGTCGGCGAGTCGCCGCCGTCGACCCTCGCCGAGAGCTCGTTCGAACGGCCAAGAAACGCCGCGACGAAGCGATTCGGTGGCGATTCGTAGAGCCGTCTGGGTGCTCCGGCCGCGACGACCGCCCCGTCGCGGAGGACGACGAGCCGGTCCGCGACCGACATCGCGTCCTCCTGATCGTGGGTGACGAACAGCGTCGTCACGCCGGTCCGCTGCTGGATGCGGACGATCTCGTCCCGGAGTCGTGCCCGAAGTCCCCTGTCGAGTGCCGACAGCGGCTCGTCGAGTAAGAGGACGTCCGGTTCGGGAGCGAGTGCGCGGGCGAGTTCGACCCGTCGGGTCTCACCCCCACTCAGCGACTGCTGAGACGCATCACGTCGGTCGGCGAGTTCGACCAGTTCGAGATACCGATCGACGCGCTCGCTCACCCGATCAGGGGTGAGGCCACCGCTTTTCAGTCCGTACGCGACGTTCTCGCCGACGGTCATGTGCGGGTACAGCGTCGGTCGCTGGAAGACGATCCCGACGTTCCGGTCCTCCGGCGGCACGCCGGTGACGTCGGTCCCGCGGAGCGACACTCGCCCGGCCGTCGGGTCGAGGTGCCCGGCGATCGCCTGGACGACCGTCGTCTTCCCGCAGCCGCTCGGCCCGAGCAGCGCGACGAGCTCCCCGTCGTCGAGAGCGAGCGACACGTCGTCGAGGGCGCGCTCGCTCCCGTACCGATGGCTCAGTCCGTCGAGTTCGAGGGTCATCGATCCACCACGCTCGGAACGCCGGCGAACCGCTGTACCGTGACGACCACGACGAGCGTGACCGCCAACAGGGCGAGCGCGAGCGGAACGATCGCGTCGATGCCGCCGGCGATGAAGTCGACCCAGATCCGCGTCGGCATCGTCCGGGGGTTGTACGCGACCATCATCGTGGCGCCGAACTCGCCGATGGCCCGCGCGAACGTGAGCACGATCCCGGCGACGATCGCTCGGCTTGCCAGGGGAAGCGACACGCGCCTGAACGTCGCGATCGGCCCGTATCCCAGCGATCGGGACGCCCGTTCGAGGCGCTCGTCGACGGCGCCGAACCCGGCGCGCGCGGTGATCACCACGAACGGGGCAGCGACGAACGTCTGCGCGAGGACGACGCCGAGGAGGCTGTCCGTCAGCGGCAGTCCCACACGCGCCGCGGCGGCCCCGATCGGCGTGAACCGGCCCACCACGCTGAGCAGCATCGCCCCGCCGACGACCGGCGGGACGACGAGCGGGAGCACGACGAGCGCCTCGATGAGCCGCTTTCCCGGGAACGTCTCACGCGCGAGGACGTACGCGAGCGGAACGCCGAACGCGGTCGCGATCGCGGTGGCGGCCGGCGCGGTGAGAAGCGAGTTCCGGACCGCCGTCCGACTCGCCGTCTCCAGGAGGGCCTCGACGACGGGGACCGACCCGGTTCGGCCGAGGAACACCACGAAGGGAAGCGCGAAGTACACGAGCAGGATCCCGCCGAGGAGCCCGAAGACCAACGGCGGCGGCAGCCGCCGGGATCTCGTGACCGACCGGGTCGCGTCGACGAGGCTCATCCGCTTCTCACCCCGGCGGGAACGTCGCCGTGCGGTCTCGGGAACCCCTCCGTCTCGAACCCGGTCTCGCGGAGAAGATCGCCGTCGGTCGTAAGGGATCGGACGAACTCGCGCCCGGCGTCCGGCGAGTCCGCGCTCTCGAGCACCGTCGCGTTGTACACGATCGGTGCGCCGGTCGCCGTGTATCCCTCGTCCGTCGTGTACGAGACCTCGGCGTAACGATCGGCGTACGCCGGGTTCGAGAAGTCGTACGCCTCCGGGAACGGGTGAAACGGAAGTCCGTGATCCGCGGCCATGTTCCGGTAGACGACCGCGGCGGCGCGGTTTCCGGTCTCGACGCCGGCGAGCAACTGTGGCTCCTGCGGCTCCCGGTAGGCGGCGTCGGTGACGGCCTCGGCGAAGCCGTCAAGCCCGTGTTCCCGCTCGGCCAGTCGGAACGCGTGAACGGCGCGATATCCGAGGGGGTCGAGGTCGGGGTCGCTTATCGCGAGGTCGCCCTCGCCCGCATCGGCCGCGACCTCGTACCACGCGTCGCCCGCCTCCAGCCGTTCCCCGAACCGTGTGTCGGGGGCGTAGGCGATCCCGACTGCGTTGGACGCGAACGAGACGTCCCACGCGGTGTGCGCGCCGTACAGCCGGTCACGCAAGAGGTCGGCGTCCGCGCTCACGACGACGTCGGGGTACTTCCGGCCGTCGTTCACCATCCGCATCACCGCGTTCGTGCCGTAATACTCTCCGTGGCAGGCGATCCCCGTCTCAGACTCGAACTGCGCTCCGAGGTGATCGTCGACGAGGACTGCGAGGCTACCGGCGGCGAGGACCGAGACGGAATCGTCGTCGGCGAGACAGCCAGCGATCCCGAGTCCATACCCCGCGGAGAGCGCTGCGAGGACCGACCGTCGGGAACGCGGTTGCATGGAGAACGCTTCAGTTACCAGCGGCATATAACCGACTATCGTTACTTTATCGTGAGAAGTAATGTATCATAGTTTCTCCAGTACCCGAATACACGGCACGTGTGATCGAGTTCGATTACGACGCCGAGTCGGACGGCCATCGACCGCCGATCGACGTCCCGAGACCGGCCCGTGTGGCTACGCGATCGTCGACCGAAGAGAGTGACGGCACGAAGGGGACCCGTCGTCTCTACGTCGAGTTTGAGCTGTCCGCGTCTAGCGCGGTCGCCTGTCCGCTCGAAGAGGTCGGTCCGGATGCGGATCGGATCGACCGGCAGTCCTCTGACGGGGAGTGTCACACCGAAACGGCGCGCGAGCCCGACGACGGGACGCCGGCGGGTACGACTGACACCGAGATCCGTCACACGAAAAACGAGATCACCTCGGAGTGTTACTGCCCGATCTTCTTCGAGTACGACCGTATTCCGAAGGTCACGGAAGTCACCGACGAAGGGATCGTCATCCGGACGTACCTCCCGGACCGCGACCACCTCTCCGCGCTGATAGCGGACCTCAGAGACGTGACGGAGAGCCTCTCGTTGCGGCGGCTCACGCGGATCGACTCCGTCGACGGCGACCGGTCGAACCGCGTCACGCTCGACCTCTCCACGCTGACCGAGACCGAACAGGAGACGGCCGCGATGGCGGTCGCGTCGGGCTACTACGAGACGCCGCGCGCGACGAGCGTCGGCGAGCTCGCCGCGGAGCTCGACATCACGAAGTCGGCGATGTCCCAGCGGCTGAACTCGGTTGAATCGAAGCTCGCTCTCGCCGCCTTCAGGTAAGCTGTCCACCTTTCGAGAGGGCCGTCGACGTGAGGCAGTCAGGCCGTCTCGACAAGTCGATCGAGTGCCTCGCCGAGCGCCTCGTTCGCTCTCACGGGGTCGTCCGCCAGTGCGACCAGATGAACGACGTCGTCACGCTCGTCGAAGAGCGACTGCTGCCGGTGGACGCGAGCCTCGCGGACACCGCCCGTCGAACGGAGGTATCGGTCGGTCGCTTCGACCTGTGTCGCCACGTCGTCAACGGAAGCGACCGCTGCTACCGGAACGGTACTCGTCGCGACGCTTTCGCGAACGCCTGACCCGAGTGAGCCACGGAGCTTCGTGACGAGAGACATCGGGGTCTCGTAGGACGGGAGGTCATCGACAATACGGGCTACCTCGTCAAGGTCAAGCTCGTTCCCATCGTCGGCCGTAGCCACTACCGGGGCCGCAACCGGTCGGTCACCGAGCGACACCTTCGGAAGACGGCTGTCGCTGAACCCCTCGACGATAGCGTAGTCGCACTCGCGCGCGAAGTCGTCGAGCACGTCGCCGAGCGTCCACCCGTCGCCGGTGCCGAACCACCCCCCGTCGTCGGTGAGGCCGACGGTACGCGCCGATCCGCCCGCGCGATGCCTGGCGGTGTCTTTCCCCTCGGTGTCGATGTCCGGCTCGTGAGTGAGCCGTTTTACAGTTCCTACCCTTCCGTGGTCGCTGAGTAGGGTCACGA
>JAQCNI010000095.1 GCA_028275105.1 Halorubrum sp. | reverse complement strand
CCACGACTCGACTTTCTCCTCGGTGATCGGTTCGACGTGGACCGCTTCGCGCCCGTCCGCACAGTTACCATCGTTGACCCCGACTCCGCGACCATGACTCCGACCACTCGCCGGCGGCTTCGATCTTGGGACGTCCGGTTCGGACCAATACCATCCCCGAACGAAACCGATTTACCTCCGATTGACAGACGCTCACATAACGGACACCGCCCATGACAGCAGGACTTTCGGTACGACTCGGCCGCATCTCGACGAACGACCGATACCTCATCGTTCCGATGGACCACGGGATCACGATGGGCGCGGTAAAGGGGCTCGTCGACATCGAGTCGACGATGGATGGAGTCACGCGCGGCGGCGCCGACGCGGTCCTCACCCAGAAGGGGATCGCGCCACGCGTTCACGCCAACACGAACGACGCCGGCTACATCGTCCATGCGAACGCCTCGACGACGATCGGGCCGGACGAGAGCGACAAGCGGCTCACCGCGGACGCCGAGGCGGCGGTGCGCGCCGGCGCCGACGCCGTCTCCTTCCACATCAACGTCGGCTCCGACCACGAACCCGGCCAGATCGAGGAGCTGGCCGAACTCGCCGACGACGCGGCCCGACTCGGACTGCCCGTGCTCGCGATGGCGTACGCCCGTGGTCCCGGCGTCGACGGGAGCGATCCCGAATCGCTCGGCCACGCCGTCCGGCTCGCCGAGGAGCTCGGAGCCGACGTCGTGAAAACCGGCTACTCCGGCGACGGCGACTCCTTCACGCGGGTCACGGAGTCGACGCGGCTCCCGGTCGTCATCGCCGGCGGCTCGAAGGGAACTGACCGCGAGACCGCCGAGATGGTCCGCGGCGCGATGGACGGCGGCGCGGCCGGCGTCTCGATGGGCCGGTCGATCTTCCAGCACGACGACCCCGAGGGGATCGCGTCCGCGGTGTCGGCCATCGTCCACGACGACGCCGGCGTCGATGAGGCGCTCCGGGCCGGCGGGTTCGTCGAGGCGTAGGCGGCGGTCACTCCGCGCCGACGTTCTGATTCCCCTCGAACGAGTCGGGAGCCGGTTCGATGTCGGCGTACTGGACCACCCGCCGGCCGAGCGTGAGCGTCCGTCGGTCGAGTTCCTCGTCGACGAGGTCACCGTCCTGGAACTGGCGGCTCGCGCGAGGGATCGCCACCTGATGCGGGATCACCCACGCGTTGACCGCCCGGCAGACCGACCGGAGGTGCTCGAGGGCCGGCACCGGGAACCCGCCGCCGGCGACCGCGAGCAGCCCGACCGTCTGATCCTCGAACTCGTCGAAGCCGCAGTAGTCGATCGCCGTCTTGAGCACTGAGGAGTACGAACCGTGGTACAGCGGCGTCCCGAGGATCACGCTGTCGGCCGCCCGGACACGCGCGGTGAACGTGGCGACGTCCCCGGGCGAGTCGCGGTCGGCGTCGTACGTCGGGAGGTCATACTCGCGTAAATCGAGCAGTTCGGCGCTCCCGCCCGCCCGGCGGACGCCGTCGAGCGCGCGTTTGACGCCCAGCCGAGTACAGCTCGTCTCCCGAAGACTTCCGGGAATGCCGACGACGTGGGGTTGATCGGACACGATCAGCCTCACGGGCGGCCGGTACTAATACGATTGGTAGCGGCGTCGACGTCAACACGGCGGGCGGGTGAGCCCAACCGCCGACCGCAACGCCCGACCCTTCCGCAGTTTTCAAGCCCGGGCGTCCCGAGTCGGTTCGTATGACACGCACGGTGTGGGTGAAAGCCGACGGGGGCGTCGGCGACTGGGAAACGCGCAAACGACGGATCACGGCCGCCATCGAGGCCGGGGCCGACTGGGTACTCGTCGACGAGGCGGAGGTCGGCCGGGTCAAAGAACTCGGGGACGTGAACGTTGCCGCGTTCCTCGCGGACGCCGACGTCGTCGACGGCGACGACGACACCACCAAAGCGGACGCCTACTTCGTCGGCCAGGGCGGCGAGGGCGACGGGACGATCGACCTCCCCGACGATTTCGCGGGGTCGGCCGACCTCACGACCCTGCGGCGGCGCGACGACCGCGCGCAGGGGACGTACGTCCGCGTGTTCGACGAGGCGTACGAGGCGTTCGCCGAGGCGGCCGCCGACTCCGCCGACTACACCGTCGTCGTCGGCGAGGACTGGTCGATCATTCCGCTGGAGAACCTCATCGCTCGGGTCGGCGACGAGACCCACCTCATCGCGGGCGCGACGACGGCCGCGGAGGCACGGACGGCGTTCGAGACGCTGGAGATCGGCGCCGACGGCGTCCTCCTCGACGCCGACTCTCCGGACGAGATCCGCGGTGCGGTCGAGGCCCGTGACGCCGCCGACCGCGAATCGCTCGACCTCCGGTACGCCGAGGTGACCACCGTCGAGCGGACCGGCATGGCCGACCGGGTATGTATCGACACCGGCTCGTTGATGGACGACGACGAGGGGATGCTCGTGGGCTCGATGTCCCGCGGGCTCTTCTTCGTCCACGCGGAGACCGCGGAGTCGCCGTACGTCGAATCCCGGCCGTTCCGCGTGAACGCCGGCGCGGTCCACGCGTACGTCCGCAACCCCGAGGGCGGGACGAACTACCTCGCGGAGCTATCGAGCGGCGACGAGGTACAGATCGTCGACGTCGACGGCCACACCCGCGAGGCGATCGTCGGCCGCGTGAAGATCGAGAAACGGCCCATGTTCCGGATCCAGGCCGAAGTCGAGACCGAGGAGGGCGTCGACCGCGTCGAGACGCTCATCCAGAACGCCGAGACGGTGAAGGTCGCGACCGCGAACGGTCGGACCGCGGTGACCGACCTCGACGCCGGCGACGAGGTGCTCATCCACTACGAGGACGTGGCCCGGCACTTCGGCGAGGCCGTCGAGGAGAGCATCATCGAGAAGTGAGGGGGGACGCGGGACGGACCGGGACGGCGCAGTTTCACTGCCGTCGATTCGGCCGCCGTCGACCGTGGGCGTTCGCCGCCGCCGACAACGGTTAGCCCCTTGCGCTCATATTTCGTTCCACGATGACTGCCATTGGTATCGTCGGCGCGGGAGCGGCCGCGGCGGCGGCGACGTACGTGCTCGATGAGGCACTTCCAAACGCCGAGATCACCGTCCTCGAGAAATCCGGCGGACTCTGTGGGCGGGCGGCAACCCGTCGGAGCGACGACCCGAACCTCGTGTACGACTACGGGGCGAACTACCTCAAGTCGGACGACGAGCGGGTCGCCGAACTCGTCACGGAAACGCTCGATGACGCGGGAATGGTCGACGCGGCCGAACCGATCTACACGTTCGACGCGGCCGGCGAGGTGTCGCCCGGCCGCGATTCCGACGAGCACAAGTGGAGCTACCGTCGCGGGCTCACCCAGATCGCCAAACGGCTGTTCGGCCGGACCGACGCGACCGTCCACCGGCGGACTCGCGTCGAAACCCTCCACCGGGAGGGGGACGACTGGACTCTCACCGACGCCGACGGCGAGTCGTGGGGGCCGTTCGACGCCGTCGCGTTGAATCCGCCGGCCCCACAGACGGCCGAACTCCTCGCGGACGCCGACTGGGACTCGCCGATCCGGGAGGAACTCCGGGCGGCCGCGGCCGACGTCCCCTACCGGACCGTCTGGAGCGCGGTCCTCCACTACCCGTTCGCACTCGATCGCCCGTACTACGGCCTCGTGAACACCGATAAGGCGCATGCGGTCGGCTGGATCTCCCGTGAGGAGTGTAAGGCGGGCCATGTGCCCGAGGGCGAGTCGCTGCTCGTCGTCCAAGCCAGCGGTGACTGGTCGACGGATCGCTACGACGCCGACCCCGCCGACAACGTCGCCGAACTGGCGGGACATGCGGCCGACATCGTCGGCGACGAGCGGCTCGCCGATCCGGACTGGACCGACCATCAGGGGTGGCGCCACGCGATCCCCGAGGGCGGAGTGAAGCGAGGCCCGGTGGACTCGGCCGAATCGGCGGGGCTGTACGTCCTCGGCGACTGGGTCGTCGGCGAGGGGCGGATCCACGTCGCGCTCGCGAACGGCCTCGACGCCGGCGAGCGGGTCGCGTACGGCGTGTGACGCGCCCGGCGACCACTTCCGACAGGTGCCACCGGGACCGGTCGTCCACAAAACAGGACACGCGCTTCAACGTCTCGGTATCGGGACCGTTGGACGTATCCCCCGCGTGCTATTCGTACCGGATGTCGTGTAAAACGGCACTATTTTTCGCGTGCGAACAGAACATACACACGTGGTTGAATTACTGATCCTCGTGGGATTGGTGGTAGCAGTGTTCGTCGGGTATAATATCGGGGGGTCATCAACCGGGGTCGCCTTCGGGCCGGCGGTCGGCAGCCGGGCCGTCAGAAAAATCACCGCCGGAGCACTGTTCACCGTGTTCGCGTTCCTGGGGGCGTGGACGATCGGGCGGAAGGTCATCACGACGATGAGTACCGAAATCGTCGATTCAGCGACCTTTACGCCCGCAGCGAGCGTCGGCGTCCTCTTTTTCACCGGGCTTGCGCTCTTGATCTCGAATCTCTACGGCGTCCCGGCGTCAACCTCGATGACGGCCGTCGCAGCGATCGTCGGACTCGGAGTAGCCACCGGGACGCTCAACAATGCGGTGATGGTTACCATCCTGTCAGCCTGGATCGTCGCCCCGCTGATCGCCGTCTTCACGGGTGCGGTTATCGGCAGATATCTGTACCCACACCTCGACGCCAAGTTCGAATTTGGTCGCCTCACGAACCCGTTGATCGCGATCGATACCCAGGGGCGGCTCCCACAGCTATCGGTCAACGATACCGTCTCATCCCGGGATCTGACCGGGTCGGGCCTTGTGGTGGCAATAGCCTGCTACATGGGGTTTAGCGCCGGCGCCTCGAACGCGGCGAACGCAGTTGCCCCGCTCGTCGGCAACGGTTCCCTCGATCCCAGCCCGGCGATTATTCTCGCAGTCGGGGCCATCAGCGTTGGCGGCTTCACGATTGCCCGGCGGACGCTGGCGACCGTTGGCAACGATATTACTGAAATGCCGATTCTGGCAGCGCTCATCGTTTCGACCGTGGGTGCGACGATCATCACCGTCCTATCGTGGCTCGGAATTCCAGCCAGCCTCGCCGTGAGTACGACCAGTTGTATCATTGGGCTCGGATGGGGCCGTGCAAGCCGAGCGCGGACGCTCGCAGAAATAGTCATACGGTCTCCCGCTGATGAACTCGCTCCCAAGTTTACCACTGGCGCGCTCAAACTCCCGCCATTTGAAGACGACACGGGCGTCGCCGCGAGCCCGACTGTGGGCGAACTCGCTGAAGGCGAGACCCATGGCCCGGACAGGCAGTACGCATCCGAGGATGGCGTGTCCAGCGTTGGAGAGGTAGATCCGGAGGAACTGTCCGCCGAAGGGCTGTTCCACCACGCAGCGGCAGCCCGTATCGTGACGCTCTGGGTGATCACGCCGACGATGTCGGTCGTGGGATCCTATGTCCTGTTTTCATTCCTCGCCTAAGCGAACACCACGTCCGTCCATCGGTTCAGCCGTTGTCAGGGGTGCCGCCGCTCCACAACACTCCTGCGCGAGTGGTCGGACTGGCGTCCGTGATATCAAGACCCCTGTGCTGAGTGTATCCCCCGTATCTCGCACGGAACTACATGTCGTACAGTTCGCCGTACTTCCGGTCGACGTACTCGAGGAACGCGTCCGCGGTGAACGCCTCGCCGGTCGCCCGCTCCACCAGTTCGTTCGTCTCGTATCTGGAGCCGTGTCGGTGGACGTTCTCCGCGAGCCAGTCCCGGAGGTCGTCGAAGTCGCCGTCGGCGACTTTCGTCTCGAGATCGTCGACGTCGGCTTCGGCCGCCTCGTACAGCTGGGCGGCCATCACGGACCCCAGCGAGTACGTCGGGAAGTAGCCGAAGTTGCCGTGGCTCCAGTGGATGTCCTGGAGGCAGCCCTCCGTGTCGGTTTCGGGGCGGATCCCGAGGTACTCCTCGTACTTGTCGTTCCAGACTTCGGGCACGTCCTCGACCGCGAGGTCCCCGCGGATCAGGTCGCGTTCGATCTCGAACCGCACGACGATGTGGAGGTGATAGGTAAGTTCGTCGGCCTCGACGCGGATGAAGTTGTCCTCGTACACTTGGTTGACCGCGCCGTACGCGTCCTCGACGGTCGCGTCCGCGGTGTCGGGGAAGCGCTCCTGAACCGTCGGGAGGAACCGCTCCCAGAACGCCCGGCTCCGGCCGACGTGATTCTCCCAGAGCCGCGACTGCGACTCGTGGACCGAGAGGTCGCGCGACTGTCCAAGCGGCGTCGCCCAGTGCTCCTGCGGGAGCCCGAGGGTGTACTGTGCGTGGCCGAACTCGTGGATCGTCGACCCGATCGCCGAGAGCGGGTCGGACTCGTCGAACCGGGTCGTCACCCGGCAGTCGAACTGGTTGCCCGACGTGAACGGGTGTGAGGAGACGTCGAGTCGCCCGCGGTCGAAGTCGTAGCCGACCATTTCGAGGGCGTCGCGGACGAGCGCTTCCTGCTCGTCCGCCGGGAACTCACCCTCGAAGGTGTCGACCGCGAGGTCGACGTCGGACTCGCGGATCGCCTCGATGGTGGGAACGAGCGCCTCGCGAAGCTCCGTGAGGATCGACTCCGCGCGCTCGAGCGGAAGACAGGGCTCGTAGTCCTCGAACAGCACCGCGTACGGGTCCCGATCGGGGTCGATGTGTGTCGCGTACTCCCGTTTGAGTTCGACGTGCTTCTCCAGGTAGGGTGCGAACGTCCCGAAGTCGTCCTCGGCTTTCGCCTCCTCCCACGCGGCGAGCGCCTCCGATCCGGTCTCGGAGATTGCCTCGACGAGTTCGACCGGGACCGCGTCCGCGCGCTCGTGCTCCCGGCGGACCTCGCGGACGGCCGCCGACCGTTCATCGGTCAGGTCGGCGTCGTTGAGGTCGGCGAGCAGGTCGGCGGTGCGATCGTCCGTCACCATGTCATGGCGGATCGATGACAACGTCGAGAGCTGCTTCGCTCGGGCGGGCGTCCCCCCTTTTGGCATCATCACCTGTTGATCCCAACCGAGGACGCCGGCGGCGCTGTCGACCGTGTTCCAGCGCCGTACGCGATCGAGAAGGGCGTCGTACGCGTCCGGCGCGTCCGAATCGTGTGGATCGTCCGGATCGTCGGATCCGTCGGGGTCGGCGTGGGGACCGTCGGAGTCCGTGTCGTCGGTCGTGGCGTCGGGTGCCATATCGATCGGATTCGTCGCGCGACATAAGAAGGGACGGGCCCGGGAGTCGCCGCCGCCCGGATGGATACGCCCGCACGACCGGAGCGACCACCCGGTGATCCACGTCGTGCCCGCTCAAACCGCCATTCGTCACACGAGGGCCATTTGGCCGGAGGCGGTCCTCGAACGCACCGGTACGGACCGAGCGATGTTGGATTCCACACGGCAAATCACATGTTCTCTCGCCCCCCTATCTACGAGTGGATATGCGCCGGACCATCACCGTCGAAGGAATGAGCTGTGAACACTGCGAGGAGACCGTCGAAGAGGCCCTCCGGGAAGTGGAGGGAGTCACTGCTGCTCATGCGGATCGGCACTGTAACCGACCCCTCCCTACTTCGCTCGGTCTTGCGACCTCGCTCGTGGAGGGAGGGGCTTTGATGTGGGACTCGCCGTCAGTTGTCGCCGGGGGGGGAAGGTCATTCCCCACCCGTACCGAACGACCTTCGGGGTCGGCATCCCCACCATTCAGGGGCCGGGCTACTGCGGCCCGTGATACCGGCGACTTGTGCGACGGTATCACTGGATACTAGTATGGTGGTCCCAAGCAAAAGTGTATTGGATAGCGAGTCAGACAGCAGCAACGACGTTGCCTGTTTCCCACCGTGTCGGCTTCCTCCCCGGCCTACTCGCGTCGTGCTTCCGACCAGTCGGAAGCCCTCGCTCGTTGAGGCCGGGGGCTCCGCCTCGAAAGATGCTGAATCCGCCACGATCGAGGGGGCTGTTGAACCGACTGAACTCGTGACTGCGGTCGAAGATGCCGGCTACGGTGGCTCCAAATAGCTCCGTATGTCCGACCGAACCCACCAGTCCGAGAGCGTCGGCATGTCGCAAGCGGCGTCCCCACACCCCTCCGAACGCGGAGTATTTGTCGGCCCCCGCGCAATGTGGAGTAACCGATGTCCACGAACGAGTTCATCGACCTGCGGTCCGACACGGTCACCCGGCCATCGACGGCGATGCGCGACGCCGCCCGCGACGCCGGCGTCGGCGACGACGTGTACCGCGACGACCCGACGGTCAACGAGTTGGAGCGTCGGGCCGCCGAGGCCGTCGGCATGGAGGCGGCGCTATACCTCCCTTCCGGAACGATGGCCAACCAGATCGCGATCCACGTCCACACGGACCCCGGCGAGGAACTGCTGTTGGAGCGCGAGTCGCACATCTACCGGTGGGAGCTCGCCGGCGCGTCGAAGCTCTCCGGGGTCCAGACGCGAGCGATCGACGCGAGCGAGCGGTGCGTGCCGACGACCGAGGCCGTCGAACGCGAACTCGTCACCGAGGACCTCCATCGGCCCGGGACGGGGCTCCTGTCGCTGGAGAACACCCACAACTACCGCGGGGGGATCGCCGTGCCTACGGCCCACGTCGACGCCGCGGCCGACGCCGCCCACGACGCCGGGGTCCCGGCCCACCTCGACGGCGCGCGCCTCTTCAACGCCGCGGTGGCGCTCGGCGTCGACGCGAGCGAGATAGTCGAGCACGTCGACAGCGTGACGTTCTGTCTCTCGAAGGGGTTGGGCGCGCCCGTCGGGTCGATACTGGCCGGCGACGAGACGTTCATCGAGGCGGCACGCCGAGTCCGCAAGCTGTTCGGCGGCGGGATGCGGCAGGCCGGGATGATCGCCGCACCGGGGCTGCTCGCGCTGGAGGGTGTCGACCGGCTCTCCGAGGACCACGACAACGCCGCGCGGCTCGCGGATGGATTGGACGCGCTCCCCGGCGTCAACGTTCCCGAGCCCGATACCAACATCATCGTCGCCGACACGGAGGCGGCCGGGATCACCGCGGCCGAGTTCGTCAAGGCTTGCTCCGACGTCGACGTCGGCGGCGGCGAGTTCGACACGCACACGACCCGGTTCACGACGCATCGCGACGTTGACGCCGCGGACGTCGACGCCGCCATCGAACGGATCGCGAACGTCGTCGAGGAGCACGCGGCTTGACATCCTCTCCGCCCTGAAGGGCGAAGATTCCCACGGCACCGCACCGCTGGGTTGGGATATTTACGGTTTGTAGCGACCTCGAAAGGCGGCTACTGGCTGTGCCAATCAGCCGTTACTCCTCTCCCGGCATGGGATTCAGAGGTAC
>JAQCNI010000084.1 GCA_028275105.1 Halorubrum sp. | reverse complement strand
GCGACGGTCCCGAGCAGCTTCCGGGCGCGCTTCGCCTCGCCCATGTCGTCGGTGACGTGCCGCCGCACCGCGCGGGCGAAGTCGGCGTCGGCGACGGCGCCCAGCCACAGCGGTCCGGCCGTGAGCACGCGCTCGCTCCCGCAGACCGGGCACGTCTCGGCCGGGTCAGCGATCAGCCCGCGGGTCGGCTCGCGCCAGAGGCAGTCCTCGCAGTTGTCGACGTGTCCCAGCTCGTCGACGCGGGCGTCGGCCGCCCGCGCGCCCGACTCCAACTCGAGGTACGTCCGGGCGTAGTGGCGCGAGACGTGCGAGACGATCGGCCGGGCCGCCTTGTCGTAGCGGGCCGCGGTGCGCACCAGCGCGGAGATCAGCGTCCGGAGCCCCATCTCCGGGTGGTAATCGGTGTTGCGCGGGACGGCCCCGTACTTCCGGATCCCGCTGTTGAGGTGCGCGCCGCAGAGCGGGGCGGTGTCGGTCGCCGTGACGCAGACGAGGTTCCGCCCGTTCGCGAGCGCGGCGTCCGCGAACGGGACCGGCGTCCCGTACGGGTCCAGATCGACGATGTCGAACGGGCCCTCGTCGTACAGCAACGCGTTGACGTCGCGGTGGACCGTCTCGCCGTCGAGGCCGTTGGCGGCGAGGTTCTCGGCCGCGAGATCGACGGCGTCCGGGTCGACGTCGGCGCAGGTGACGTCGTACCCCTCGGCGGCGGCGCGCACCCCGCGGACCCCAGACGCCGCCATCGCGTCGAGGTACGACGCCGCGCGCGGCTCCCGCTCGCGGTACGCGCGCAGCACCGCGACGGTGACGTCGCGGTTCAGCTCTTGGGTCGGATTGAAGAAGACCCCGCCGCCGGTGCCCTCGCTGGCCCCGTCGCGGGCCTCGGGGACGGAGACGGTGAGACCGCCCTCCTCGATGTCCATGCCTCGGCTTCGGTCATCCGGCACAAAAGGACCGCGCTCCGTCGGTGCCTCCCTGGCGAGCCCCCTCATCGTCGGTGTCGCCGCAAATCGGGACTTTTAGCCCCTCACCGCGGATAGGTGGAGACACTAATGCACGCTACGCTCAATCGAGACCGCGGCGCGACCCCGGAGGAAGACCGGCGATGGTGAGTCCGGCCCGCGTCGACGCGCTCACCGACCTCGCGTACGGCGCGCTGATCGTCCTATCGATCGCGCTCATCGCGACGCTGAACGCGAACAACATCGGCGTGGCGTTCGGGATCGGGGTGTTCGCCTCTTACGTGGTCCACGTCGTCTGGAAGATGGCGCGGTTCGACCCCGACTGGATGACGCGGGAGGTCGCCGACCAAGTCGGCAAGGAAGTCGAGAAGAGCGTCGGCGACACCGTCAACAAGGAAGTCCAGAGGACCGTCGGCGACACGGTTAGCAAAGAGGTCGAAAAGAGCGTCGGCGACACGGTTAGCAAAGAGGTCGAAAAGAGCGTCGGCGAAACCGTGAGCAAGGAAGTGGAAAAAACGGTCGGCGAGACGGTTAACAAGGAGGTCAGCGAGGTCGCCGACGACGTCAGCGACACCGTCAGCGAAGAGGTAACCGGAAAAGTCGAGGAGACGGTCGGCGAAACCGTCGAGAAAACCGTCGAAGAGGCGGTCGGCGAGAAAGTCGAGGAAACCGTCGGCGAGAAAGTCGAAGAAACCGTCGGCGAGAAAGTCGAGGAAACCGTCGAAGAGACCGTCGGCGAAAAGGTCGAAGAAACCGTCGAAAAGACGGTCGAAGAGACCGTCGGCGAAAAGGTCGAGGAGACAGTGGGTGAGAAAGTCGAAGAAACGGTCGAGGAGAAGATCGAAGAGAAAGTCGAGGAGGCGGACGACGCCGACGAGAAGGCGGACAAGGAGAGTGCCGAGGAGCCGGACGAACGCAGCGACGACATCGACTACCGACGCGGCGACCCTTGAGATCCTCCCCGCACTAAACCGCGAGGAGTCCTCCGTTGGGGATTCGGCTACCGACCCACGGAGGCAACTTGCGGGTTCGTGCGCGCTTTTTTACGACCTTCGTGAGGGTGTGGTTTCCCCGACCAGTCGTGGTCGTCCCACTCGAATCGCACGGGCCGTGCCATCGGCCTGACTCCCGTATCGCTGTTCTCTCGAAGGAACGGTTCCGACGCCGTGAGATCGGCATGCCCCTCGGACCCACACGGACACGTCAGCGTATCCCCGTGACGAACCGCCTCCTCGTGGTCGCCACACTCAAGACACGTCTGACTCGTCCACGCTTCCGACTCGGCTTCGAGGCTGATACCGTGCTCCTCACAGACACACGCGAGACGAGGGATGGACTTCTTGAGCGCCCGGAAGTTGTGCGTCTTCTCGTTCGCCCTGACCGACCGGTGCGCTTCCAGCACGTCGGTCAAGTCGCCTACGTACACCGTCGCCACGCGGTCGTCGTACCGCTGGTTGTACTTGCGGGCGGAGGTGCGCTTCACCCAGTTGACGATGAGCGACGGGGCGTTCTTCGGTGGACTTCCGATGAACAGTTGTACGTGATCGGGCGTGACTTCGCACTCGGCCAGTTTGAGGCCCTTGTCCTCACAGATTTCCGCGAAGGCGGTTTCGAGACGTTCCTTCGTCTTCCCCGGCAGGTGCGAACGCCGATACTGAGCGGAACTCTGTTCCGCGAGGTCAGCGGGACCTTCGGTCCCGCCCGATTTCGGCACGAACGCTATGTGGTAGTAGAGTTCGTGTTTCGCGTGACGGGTACTTTTTTACCGTCTATACGGACTATCATAGTCGGATAGTTTAAACACCGCGTTGGAACCCCGTCTATGCCATCGACGGCGGTTGAATACTGTTAGTCGGCTTCGTCCCCGCCCTGAAAGGCGAGGCTTTCGCCTCGTATTTCCTGTAATCGCCGGTCGAAAATAGGTCTGCCTTCTGAATGCTAAATTAGGTGGCTGTTATTTTGAGTATTCCGAAGGTAATAAGCCGGAATAGCCGTTACGGGGAGACAGAAGCATGGGCCAGCACGATCTGGACCGAAATCTCGGGTTGTACCCGACGATGATGATCAGCATGGGTGCGATGATCGGGAGCGGGATCTTCGTGCTGCCGGCGCTTGGATACAAGAAGGCCGGGCCGGCGGTGATCCTCGCGTACGTGTTGGCCGCGCTCGTCGTGTTGCCGGCCGCGCTGTCGAAGGCCGAAATGGCGACGGCGATGCCGGAGTCCGGCGGGACGTACCTCTACATCGATCGGGCGCTCGGCCCGTTGTTCGGGACGATCGCCGGGATCGGAGCGTGGTTCTCGCTGGTGTTCAAGAGCTCGTTCGCGCTCGTCGGCCTCGGCGCGTACCTGCTGCTGTTCGCGCCGCTCTCACAGGGAGCGGTGGTGTACGTCGCGCTGGCACTCGCGGTCCTCGTCGTCGCGCTGAACGTCTCGGGGACGAAGATGAGCGGTCAGATACAGGCGGTCATCGTCACGCTGGTCATCGCGGGGCTGCTCGCGTACGTCGTCAACGCGGGGTTCGTCGCCGACACCGCCCGGTATTCGCCGTTCACGACGCACGGGGGCGGCGGGATCGTCACGGCCGCCGCCTTCGTCTTCGTTTCGTACGCGGGCGTGACGAAGGTCGCGAGCGTCGCCGAAGAAGTGAAGCACCCGGGGAGGAACCTCCCGCGGGCGATGCTGGGATCGATGGCGATCATGACGTTCCTGTACGTCGCGGTGGTCAGCGCCGTTATCGGTCTGAGCGATCCGGAGGTGCTGAAGACGGGCGGCCCGGACGGGACGGCGTCGCTCACGCCGATGGCCGACGGAGCGGGAGCCCTCCTCGGCGGCGCCGGGGTGCTGTTCATCTCCGTGATCGCCGTCGTCGCGCTCACGAGCATGGCCAACGCCGGCGTGCTCTCCTCCTCGCGGTTCCCGCTCGCGATGAGTCGGGACGACCTCCTGCCTCCGTCGCTTCAGACCATCGACGAGCGGTTCAAGACTCCGCGGAACTCCGTGCTTCTCACCGGGGTCGTGCTGCTGCTGCTCATCGCGTTCGTTCCGGTGATCGAGCTGGCGAAGCTGGCGAGCGCGTTCCAGATACTCGTCTTCTCGTTCGAGAACATGGCGTTGGTCGCCTTCCGCGTGGCGGACGTGCCCTCCTACGATCCGGAGTTCACGGCGCCCGGCTACCCGTTCGTCCAGCTGTTCGGTTTCGTCGCGGGGATCGGCCTGCTCACGCAGATGGGAACGGTACCTATTCTCGGGGCGGTCGGGATCATCGCCGGCAGCGCCCTCGTGTACCTCGCGTACGGGCGGTCGAGGACCGATCGGACCGGAGCGGTCGGGTCGATCCTCAGCGCCCGTCGCGGCGAGGAAGACGACGGGGTCGCCTCGACGAAGCCGGAGTGATCGGGCGGAGCGAATCGAGCGGTCGGAGCGACCGGCGAGGCCGGATCAGTAGTCGCGGTTGACGACGATCACCGGGTCGCCGGTCTCGTCGGCGATCCGGTCCGCGAGCGTCCCGAAGACGCGGTCGCCGAGTCTGGACTCCGGCTCGTACATCACGACCGCGTCGTAGTCGGCCGCGACCCGGAGGATCTCCTCGTCGTGTTCGTCGCCCTCGACGACCAGCGTGTCGACGGACGCGGAGTCGAACCCGTCCGCGACGAGGCGCTCGCGGGTCTCCGCGACGACGGACTCGCCTCGCTCCCGAGACTCCTCGCCCTCGACGACGTGGAAGAGGGTGATCCGCTGGGTGGAGTCCTCGCTCAGGACCCGGATGAACCTCGGGAGGCGATCGAACTCGACGACGTCCGGGAGCGGCACGAGGATTCGACCGATCCCCTCGGTCGGGGCGGGGTCGAGCTCGGCGGCACACCCCTCATCGGCCGCCACCTGCCGGATCGCGGCCGCCCGATCCTTCCCGAACACCAGTCGCGTTCGGACGGACGCGCCGGCGGCGGCAAACGCCTCGGCGACCTCGTCGAGTGTCGCCCGTGCCGCCTCGCCGAACTGGTCGCGGGCCGAGCTGGCCGGCGTCTGCTCGGGGAGGTCGTAATGGCCGAGCACCACGACGTCGAGTGAGGCGAGGTCCTCGGTCAGCACCGACGACAGCGGCTCCGGATCCGGGAGTTCGAGCGGAACAAGGATCGTGTCTGTCATGGCTCACGGTAGGCCGCCCGGAATAAAAAACGGACAGACTCACGACGTCGCCGGCGGGGTCTCGTCCTCGTCGGCGAGGAACGCCTCGAGCACGTCCGCCTCCGACGACTCCTTCGGGAGCACGGTCACCACGTCGTTCGGTCGGATCGTCGCGTCGTCGACCGGATGGATGATCGACCCGTCGCGCTCGATCGACGTCACGATGGTGTCGCTCGTCAAGAGTCCGTCGTCGCGGGCCTCCGACGGAGAGCTTCCGACGATCGGCGCGTCGTCGGTGACGCACACCTCGATGACGGCGGTCCCGTCCGCGAGCGTAACGGTGTCGGTGACCACGGACTGCTTGGAGCCGTCGCCGAGGAACCGAGAGTACGGGGTGTGTAGCTCCGTCTGGAGCAGCTCCTCGTCCTCAATACGGATGTCGAGTCCGGAGAGCGCGCGAGCGATCTCCCGGAGGTCGCTCGTCTCCTCGCCGACCGCGACTACCTGTAGGTCTCGGCGGCCAGCCATCAGCACGCGGACGTTGATCACGCCGGGAATGGACCGGGCCGCCAGCGCCAGCCGCTCCCGCTCGTCCGCGGGAACCGTACACATGAAGACCGAGGTGAGCCGTCCGCCCGCCTGCTCGAAGTCGACGATCGCCGTGTAGCCGCGGATGACGCCCGCCTCCTCGAGGCGCTCGATCCGGTTTCGGACCGTTCCCGCGGAGACGTTCATATCCTCCGCGATCATCGGCGCGGAGGTGTTTCTCGCGTCCGACATCAGCGCGTGGATAATCTGTCGGTCGATCTCGTCGAGATGCTGGCTCACGCCGGATCGCCTCCCTGGGCGGTCGGTTCCCGACCGAGCCGTCGAACGATCGCCATGTCGCGTTCTAGCCTCCAGAACGTAATAGGGGTTACTCACGGGGCGGACCTCAGCGAGGCGGTGCCCGTTCCGCCCGGACGGACGCCCCCGCCAGCGTTTATCCGATCGGCGCCGGACGCGTCGCGACGTGGAGCTCGACGTGACCCGCGGCGGCATCGCCCAACAGCGCGCGGACGCGCTCGTGAACGCCGCCGGAACCGGTCTACGGACGGGGAGCGGCGTCGCCGGCGCGCTCCGTCGGAACGCGGTCGGACTCGTAAACGAGGCCGCCGTCTCGAAGGGCCCCGTCGAGCTCGGTGGGGTCACCGTCACCGACGCGTACGGGCAGGACGCCGGCCGCGTGATCCACGCCGCGGCAGTACCGCACTACGGCGACGGGTTGGCGACCGAGGTTCGCGTTATCGCGTTTTCGACCGAGGAGTTCCGGGCGCTCGAATCCGTCGCAAAGCGCGTCCGCTCCGCGGAGCGGTAGCTGCGAAGGCGGTGATAAGAGGGCGCGAGGGAAGAGCAGAGACGGTCGCTACTCGTTTCCGAACATCTGGCGCATCTGCTGTTTCGAACCGAGTATATTCCGTTACTTTTTCACGCGTTTGAGACTATGTGTGCGTATGCAACGTATCGAAGTCAGGTTAGACGATGATGTCCACGAGACGTGGGAGGAACACGTAGACGAAGACAGTCGGTATAAGACTATGACTCAGTTGATTCGGTTTGCAGTAGGTGAGCAGATACAGCGTGACCGTGGCGAGAAGAGTGGTGATGAAGACATCAACCCAGAGCGAATCGAACGAGCAGTAGACGAATCAATTGATTCAGTACGCAAGGACGTACAGTCGATGCGTAACGACATCCTTCAGACGCAGAGGGTCGCCGAGTCGCTTGCTGATGAGGAGTATCATATGTCGAACGCGATGGAACTCCACGACATTCTACCGAAGGTCTCCTCAGTCGAGAAAGCTATCAACGGGAGAAATTCAGGTCGCGTCTCCGACCTCGAAGACGAGTTCAGAGAAGATGTAAGCCAAGATGTGACGAGTAGCGATATCCGAATCGCTCTCGCACGGCTAGAGAATGATGTCCCGCAGGTGTCCAGTCAGGTAATCGACGGAGAACGCGTGTACTACGAGGAGAATTAACTATGAGCGAACAACAGAACACGGAGCAGGATGAAAAAGAACAGGAAGAAAACCCAAACAACAATCCTGCGTACATCGAGTGTCCTGAGCAGTACAAAGAGAAGTGGTATGAATACTCAGAGTACGTTGAAGAGGTCTATGACAAGCAGACAACAAAGGACAGGA
>JAQCNI010000076.1 GCA_028275105.1 Halorubrum sp. | reverse complement strand
GCGTCGTTTCGATCCATCCGTAGTTCGTGGACCGGTGACCCGATCCGTCGACCGACGGTTCCGGCGATGGACGATCGTTCGAGGACCTCCGGGGACGGGTCCGGTGTGCGGCGGACGCCGACATGCGACGGGCAACCGTCCCGTGGCCCACCACCGTGTGTGGCACACACATCGACCACGAGATCATTTATATCTCGGGGCCGTACGAACGGGTGATGACGAACTTGCTGCTGTACGAACTGTCGGGCTGTCCGTACTGTACGAAAGTCAAGGAGAAACTCGCCGATCTCGACCTCGAGTACGACTCGATCATGGTTCCCGGCCCGCACGACGAGCGGACCGAGGTGGAGGAAGTCAGCGGCCAGACCGGCGTCCCGGTCCTCGTGGACGAGGCCAACGGGATCGACTGGATGTCCGAAAGCGACGACATCGTCGAGTACCTCGACCAAACGTACGGAAACGCGAGCTAACGCAGTCGACGCCGGCGGGGCGGACGCCATGGGGCGGACGCCATGGGGCGGACGCCGAATACGGGGACCACGGGTCGCCGGACCCGTCCCGCGACCTATTTGTTCCATGCCGCCGACCGACGAGCCGTGCGACTGCTCCATCGGCGCGGCTCGTCCGGCGAGAGCGACGAGCGGGTCCTCGCGAGCGACGTCGACGTCGCGAGATCGATCATGTCGCAGGCCCGCGGGCTGACGTTCCGCCGGTCGATCCCCGACGGATACGGGCTCGCCTTTCGATTCGACGGGGTCGGAACGCGGACGCTCCACATGCTGTTCGTTCCCTTTGCGATCGACGCGGTATGGCTCGTCGACGAGGAGGTGACCCGCCGAAAGCGACTCGCACCGTTCGTCGGGATCGGCCGTGGAACCGCCGACACCGTGGTCGAGCTGCCGGCGGGCGCGGCCGACGGCGTTGACGTCGGCGACGAGGTCGTTCTCGACGGGTGAGGTGAGCGTGCTAGCGGCGGGCGTTGACCGCGGAGCCGGTCTCCAGCGCGACCGCCCGTCCCCTCAGTCCGCCTTCGCCTGCCAGTCGCGGACCGTGTCCGGGCCGACGCCGTCGACGTCGGCCGCCAGCTCGTCGGGGTCGGCGGATTTGAGCGCGGCGACGCCCTCGATCCCCGCCCCCTGGAGCTTCTCGGCCGTCTTCTCGCCGATCCCCTCGACGGTCCGAAGCTCCGACCCCTCCTCGCGGGCCTGAAACTCCCGGTAGTTACAGATCGGACAGCCGAGCTCCCACAGGTCGTCGCCCGAGTGGATCCGGAGATGGGGGAGGTCGTGCTCCTCGCAGGTCGCGTCGGTGACCTCGACCTCGCCGCGCCGGGGGAGGGGAAGCGAGTAGTCGCAGTCCGGGTACCGCGTACAGCCGACGAGCCGCGAGCCCGACCGAAGCCGTTTGATCGCCAGCTCGCCGCCGGCGTCGTCGCCGCAGTCGGGGCAGGCACCGATCACCTCGTCGTCGGCCGCGTCGGCAGCGTCGGCCTTACACTGCGGACAGCCGTGGACGAACGTCTTCCGGCCCGCGAGCATCTTCACGTGACGGAGACTGTGGTCCGCGCAGGTCTCGTCGAGGATCAGCGGCTTGCCCGTCGACGGGAGCGGGAGGGTGAACTCGCAGTCGGGGTAGCCGTCACAGCCGACGAAGTACGACCCGGCCTGCGACTGTCTGACGAGCAGGTCCGAGCCACAGTCGGGACACGGCCCGAGCGTCTTGTCGGCCTTCAGCGACTCCCGGAGCTGCTCGCCGATCGCCGCCCGCGACTCGGTGAGGTCGTCGAACACGCGTTCGAGCAGCTCGCGGGACGCCGCGGTGACCTCGTCGTACCCCTTCTCGCCGGCCGCGATCGCCCGCATGTCGCGTTCGAGTTGGGCCGTCATCTCCTCGCTGACGACGTGGTCGGCGAACGTTTCCGTGGCCTCGACGACCGACTCCGCGAGCCGGGTCGGCCGCGGCGGGTCGCTCTCCACGTAGCCGCGGTCGTACAGCTTCTCGAGGGTCCGGTGGCGCGTCGCTTTCGTCCCGACGCCGCGGTCCTCCATCTCCTCGATGAGCCGCGACTGGCCGTACCGGCGGGGCGGCTGGGTCTCCTTCGCCTCGGTGCGGCGGTCGTCGAGCGCCAGCTCCTCGCCGACCTCGACGTCCGGGACGATCCGTTCGTCGCTGGAACGATACGGGTACACCGCATGGTAGCCGGCGGAGAGCAGGCGCTTCCCGTTGGCCTTCAGCCGAAGCCCGCCGTCCGCCGCGAGTGCGGGGGTCCCGTCCGCGACGTCGGGGTCACGGAGGGCGGCGACCGGGTCCGCCTCGTGGGCGATCGCGGTCGCCTCGCCGTTCGCGAGCGCGACGACTCGGAGCCGTTCCCACTCCGCCGCCGCCGCGCAGGTGGCGAGAAAGCGGCGGACGATCAGCTCGTACACCTCCCACTCGTCGTCGTCGAGGTCCGACGCGCCCGGCAGGTCCCCGGTCGGGTGGATCGGCGGGTGGTCGGTCGTCTCCTCGTCGCCCTCGGTCGGCTCGATCGTCTCGCGGTCCAGCAGGGCGGCCGCATCGTCGCCGAACCGCGCCGAGCTTTCGAGCGCCGTAAGCAGCTCGCGGGGATCGAGGTCGTCGGGGTACACCGTGTTGTCGGTCCGGGGATACGTGACGTAGCCGGCGGTGTACAGCTCCTCGGCGATCGACATCGCGCGCTGCGCGGAGTAGCCGAGCGAGCCCGCCGCCCGGATGTACGCCGTCGTGTTGAATGGAGTCGGCGGGTTATCGGTTCGGGTCCGGCGGCGGACGTCGTCAACGACCGCCCCGTCGGCGGCCGCGAGCGCCTCCGTGAGCGTTTCCGCGACCGACCCGTCCCAGACGCGCTCGGCCTCGTTGCCCGCATCGTTTTCGAAGAAGTACTGCGCCTCGAACGGGTCGCCGCCGGCCTTCGACAGTTCGCCGAACAGCTCCCAGTACGCCTCGGGGTCGAACGCGCGGATCTCGCGTTCGCGGTCGACGATCAGCTTGAGCGTCGGCCCCTGAACCCGGCCGACGGAGACGAAGTCGTCCCCGAACTGGCGGGCAGACAGCGAGAGGAACCGCGTGAGCGCCGCCCCCCAGGTCAGGTCGATCACCTGACGCGCCTCGCCCGCCGCCGCGAGGTCGAAGTCGAGGTCGTCGGGGTCGGCGAAGGCGTCCGTCACCTCCGTCTCGGTGATCGAGGAGAACCGGACCCGGTCGACGGGAACGTCCTCGTTCACCTCACGGACCAGATCGTACGCCTCCTTGCCGATGAGCTCGCCCTCGCGGTCGTAGTCGGTCGCGATGACCACGCGGGAGGCGTCGCGGGCGAGTCGCCGGAGGGCGTTCACGATCCCCTCCTGGGTCGGCTCCTTGCGGACCGGCGCGTCGATGAGCTCGACGGGTTCGACGTCGCGCCAGTCACTGTACTCCGCCGGGAAGTCGACGCCGACGACGTGGCCCGAGAGCCCGATACACCGCGTGCCGCCCCACTCGTACACGTTGGTGTCGTTCAGCCGCTCCGCCGTGGCCGCGCCGCCGCTAAGGATGTCGGCGATCCGCCGCGCGGCGTTGTCCTTCTCCGTGACGATGACCTCGGGGCCGCGACTCATTGCTCCGGAGTAGTTCGGTCCCGCGTCTAAACCTTTCGTGACCGATGTTTGCTATATTCAGCATCGCCCGCGGGCGTGGGTGTGCGCAAGCGTCAGCATCGGGGATGCGCCTCGATGGCGTCAGCGTGGATATCACCGATACGGCCCACTGCCGCTCGGTGCGACGTCGTTGCTGACGCGGTGACCACTGCTAAAGCCCCAGCCCCGAGGGCTCACGGCTATCGCCGTTCGTCAGTCGAGGGCTCCCTTCGGTCGCCCTCGAACGACTCGATGCGCTCGCTGCGGTCCTCGTCGCTCACTTCGTTCGCTCCCGTGGTCCTTGTGTCGCGCGTCTTCGCCCTCGCGGCTGCCCCTTTGAGTCCCACCCAGCTTCGCACCGCGACCGCACCTCACGCCTCCCCAGCCTCGCCGCTCACGCTTTTCAAACGTTCGCGGCGTCCCTCGCGCTCTGCTCGCGCCCCTTGCGGGTCGCTCGCGGGAGCGCGCCACCGCATGGGTGAGTTCCGCCCGCCCGGTCACTCGAACCGATAGCTCGCCCCGTCGGGGCCGTCCTCGATCTCGACGCCGACCTCGCGGAGCGCATCCCGGAGTTGGTCGGCGCGGTCGTAGTTGCCGGCCTCGCGTTCGGCCTCGCGAACGTCCAACACGAGTTCGACCAGCTCGCCGGCGAGCTCGACGTCGCCGCCGTCGCGGACGTCGAATCCGAGCCCCAACACGTCGCCGCCGAGCTCCTCGAAGGCGGTCACGGCGTCGCGGAGCCCGCGGTAGTCGTGGGGTGTGCCGCCGTCGACGTGGCGATTCACGGCGTCAGTCAGCGTCAGGAGCGCGGCGGTCGCCTCCCGGAGGTTGAGGTCGTCGTTCATCGCCGCCTCGAAGTCGGCGCGGGCGGTTTCGACCGCCCCACGAAGCGTTTCGTCCTCGGCCTTCGACCGGGCGTCGACGGCGTCGAGCGCGCCGACGGCGCGGTCGTAGGTCCGCGAGAGCCGGTCCCAGCGCTCCTCCGCCTCGGCGATCGTGTCCTCCGTGAGCGCTTGCTCGGAGCGATAGGCCGCACCCGCGTAGAACGTCCGGACGACGTCGACGCCGAGCTCGTCGAGCGCGTCGGGGACGGTCCAGTAGTTTCCGATCGACGAGGACATCTTCTCGCCCTCCATCTCCAGGAGCCCGACGTGGAGCCAGTGGCGGGCGAACTCCCGCCCGGTCGCCGCGGTCGACTGGGCGATCTCGTTCTCGTGGTGCGGGAAGACGAGGTCGCGCCCGCCCATGTGGACGTCGAGGGTATCACCGAGGTGCGTCGTCGACATCGCGGAACACTCGACGTGCCAGCCCGGCCGCCCTTCGCCCCACGGGGAGTCCCACCGCTCGCCCGACGGCGTGGCCCCGCAGTGGTCGTGTTTCGCGTGCTCGCGGGCGGCCGCCTCGCTCACGCCCCCGGACTTCCAGAGCGCGAAGTCGGCGGGGTTCCGCTTCTCCGAGCGCTCCGCGGGGTCGCCCTGCGCCTCCAGTTCCGCGGGGTCCTGGTTCGAGAGAGTTCCGTAGTCGTCGAAGCGCGTGACGTCGAAGTAGACGGAGCCGTTCGACTCGTAGGCGTACCCCTTCCCGATCAGGGTCTCGACGAGGTCGATGATCTCGGGGACGTGCTCGGTGACGCGGGGATACACCTCCGCGCGAAGCAGGTTCAGTCCACGCATCGCCTCGAAGGTGCTCGCGGTGAACGTCTCGGCGACGTCGCGCTCGGCCGTCCACTCGTCGCGTTCGCCGACGCGGGCCGTGATCTTCTCGTTGACGTCGGTGACGTTCTCGACGTGGCGGACGTCGTAGCCGAGGTACGCGAGCCACCGATGGAGGACGTCGGCGTGGAACCACAGGCGGGCGTGTCCGAGGTGGGGGTCGTCCGACACCGTCAGTCCACAGACGTACAGCGTGACGTCGCCGTCGGCCGTGAACTCGACGCGCTCGTCCGACTGGGTGTCGGTAACGACGAGGCTCATTACGCGTCGGTACCCCCGGGAAGGCTTTGAAATCGTCGGATCCGGGAGCCGGGGATCGATGGACGGCACGACCCGGAGTCGGCCGTCCGCGCGAAGCCGCTTCCGGTCCGTCGAATCTCCCGTTGGCCGTTCGCACCCGCGGCCGCCTTTATAAACTTCCGTTCGCCGCAACCGAGCCCTCTTACGGCCGTCTACAACCGATGAAAACAACATTTAATCCGGTTCATCCCTACATATCAAACACGTCTCTTTATCAGTGAAAACCCGATCGTTGAATCGATACGTTCGTTCCGCAACGAGGTTGACCCGGTGCCGTTCGCCGCCGGTGCGCTCGTCACGTTCGCGTTCCTCGCGTACACGATCATCGACACCGAAGGCGCTGCCGGGGCGATCGACGCGGCCTTCGTCCGCTTCGGGCAGGGACTCGCGTGGCTGTACCTCGGCACGGTGCTCGCGCTGGTCGGCATCGGTGCGTACCTGCTCGTCGGCCGGTACGGACGCGTTCGGCTCGGCGACGGGCCGCCGGAGTACGGGACCCTGTCGTACGTGGCGATGTTCTTCTCGGCGGGGCTGTCCGCCGGAATCGTGTTCTTCGGACCGGTCGAAGCGTTGTTACACTACCAGACCGTCCCGCCGCTTTTCGCCGGAGAGGTGGCCGCGGAGTCGAGCGCGGCGGCGGTCCCGGCGGTCGCGTACACGGTGTTTCACTACGGCATCAGCGCGTGGGGCGGCTACCTCGCGATCGGACTCCCGGTCGCGTACTTCGCGTACCGCCACGACGCGCCGTTTCGCGTTTCGACCGCGCTGTACCCGGTGCTCGGCCCGGACGGACTCGACGGGGTCATCGGCCGGACGGTCGACACGCTCGCGGTCATCGCCACGATCGGCGGGATCGCGACCGGAGTCGGATTCATTGCCACGCAGTTGCTCACCGGAGTGACGTTCCGGACCGGGGTCAGCTTCGGGGACGCGGAGACCGTTGCGGTGATCATCGGGATCACCGCGTTGTTTACGGAAGTTCGAGGAGAAAGCCTCGCGCTTCAGCGCGGGGATGAATCCGACAAACTCCACACGAACTACGTTTGACGTTTCGACGGATACTTTCGGTACTTCCCAACCGGCGTAATCGGTGTAATTGAATCGTCGAATTGATTACGAGAAAGTGTCTGGATCTGAATGTGTTCAACATAAGGTGGGCGGTCGTCGCCCGCCCGCAATGGGGCGGGCGCGACCTGCCCGATGATTTCACGTTCAAGACGTTCTGTGATTGGATTCGTCACGAGCTCGAAGAGGAGTTGCGTCGGCAGTGGAAAGTCAAAGCGAACGGGGTGGGTGTACCGGCTTCACAGGCAACGGCCGCGGGCTGACCGGGTCAGCCCACGGCCTGCTCGGTGTGGCGGTGAGCGACAGCTCTCGGCAGATACCGTCGAAATCCGGTTGATATCGTCTGTCCGGAGCAGTGGATTGGAACTGTCTCGATCTACACCGCGGTAGCAGCTGAGACTGACCATTCATAGTGGTTACTGCGAGTCTTTACCGCCGTGACGATCCGTGTCGGCGATGAGAGCCGGGTAACGGGCGTCTTTCGACACCGTCGATGAAACTATTCGCAGTAATTACTATCAATGTATCGCCGGAACCGGCGGTTAGCGCCGATAATGGCCGCGGA
>JAQCNI010000059.1 GCA_028275105.1 Halorubrum sp. | reverse complement strand
GGCGCTCGCCGGGCCCGACCGCGAGTTCGTGCGGCTCCGCACCCACGCCGATCCGACGGACGAGCGTCAACTCGACGGGGTCGATCACCGCGAGTGTGTCGCCAGCCGAACAAGAAGCGTACAGTTCGTCCCCGGCGGTCGCGAAGTGCGAAGGCCCTAACACGCCGGTCTCGACACGGGTTACCTCGCCGTCGGGGTCGACAGCGGTTACTGACCGCTCGCCCATGGTCGCGACGAACATTCGGTCCACCAGCGTTGTCGCGTGGACCGGGTGGCTACCGACCGGGACCGAACCGAGAGAGTTACCGCTCGCGAGGTCGAACAGTGCGAGCGCGTCGGCTCCCTCGCAGGGGACGGCGACGATGCGATCCGGCCGACCTTCCGGTTTGCTCCCGGTCGTGCCGGTGCCGTCCCGACTCATCCCGTACAGGAGAAGTCGCCGCTGCTGTCGTCGCCGCCCACGCTTCCGTCGGTCTCGATCACGACGTTCGTCGCCGTCTCGACCGGATGTTGCCCCCGATCGTCCGCGTTAGCCCACTCGCCGAAGCCACCGTCGTAAAGCCGGACATCTTCAAACCCGATTGCTCGCAGCGCGAGCCACGTCGAGGTGGGATCGACATTGTCGTCGCCGTACACGACGACGGTCCCGCTTCGATCGAGTTCCGCCTCGCTCTCGTACAGCCGGACGAGGCGTCCCGGCTCGGTCAGCTGGCGACCGGCGACGTTGCCGACCCAGTGGACGTCGACTGCGCCGGGGAGGTGGCCGTGGCGCACATGGGCGTCGTTCAGCGCCGCCGAGCCCGCAGCAGCCAGATACGCCTCCGGGACCCGGACGTCGACAAGCCCCGGGCCGCCGTCGTTGAACGTCCCAACCCGCTCGGCGAGCCACTCACGGGTGACCCACGTTGATGGCGCGGGATCGGCCTCGTACTCCACCATCGGGACATCATCGCGAGATCCCGTCCCGAGTCGGCCGTTCCAGCCGTCCGTTCCCCCGTTTAACACCTTAATCTCTCCCCGGTGGCCGATCGCGGCGAGCGCGAACGCCACCCGAGTGACGCGAGATCCGACGCTCGCACCGTACACGAGCACGTCGTCGTCGGGGGCGATTCCGACCGACCCGAAGGCGGTCGCGATCGCATCGGTCTCCGGAGCGCCCCCGACGTCGGTCTTGCGCTGACTCGTAATCGCCTCAAAGGGGACGCGGCGGGCGCCGTAGATGCGCTCCTCGCGGAACCGCTTCGTGTTCCGTGCGTCGAGGACGACGGCGTCGTCACGGTGCTCGGCCAGCCAACTGGGACCCACGAGGTGGTCGACGTTACCTGTCACCTCATAGTTCGCGGCCACGTTGGCCGGCGTCGAGACGCTCAGGCAGCCGGCCGTACTCGCCGCACCGGCAACCGTCGCGCCGGCCGCGGCGCGCAGGAGCCCGCGTCGCGTCGCGTCGCCGCTCTCGTCGCCGTCGGGCTCCGGGGTTTCTCGGACCATCAGCCGCAGTAGCAGTGGTCGTCCATACAGTACGAGGCCTCCAGGTCGCCGAACGTGATCCCGAGCGACGCGAGCGAGGCTTGGAGGCTCGACACCGCGTCGCTCTCGGGGCGAACCGTCCCGGCGGCCGCGCCAGTCGGCGCCTCACCGACGTCGATCGTCGTCGCAACTTCGCGGTTCGCATGGTCGATGACCGCGACCTGGTTCGCGTCCTGAACCGGGACGTACAGCTTCTCGCGGTTGGGTCCCCACGCGCCGGCGATGCTGCTCCCCCCGACGTCGAGTGTCGCCACGTACTCGTTCGCCTCCAGATCGATCACGCCGACGCCCTCGCCCGGAATGAAAAGGTACGCCGCCGTGTTGTCCGGCGCGACCTCGCTCGTGATCGGTGCGCCGGGGAGCCCATCGTCGCGAGTGATCTTCGCGATCTCCTCGGGGTTCTCCGGGTCGGCGATGTCCCAAACGCTCTCGGAGCCCTGGCGGGGCACCTCGGGGTCGCCGCCGAGTGTTCCCTCGCCGTTCTCGACGAGGAGGAGTCCGCCGTCGAAGGAGGCGGTACACATGAACGGGAGGACGTTCCCCCCGTTCACCGGCTCTCCGGCGTCCACCCTGGTCACGGTCTCGAACGGGTCGACACGTAGCACGCGGATCGCCTCGTCGGCGACGTCGACGACGAATGCGTAGTCGCCGTCGGGGCCGAGCGTCATGTCGCAAGGTCCCACGTAGTCGGTCTCGAACTCGGCGGTCACCTCGCCGAACGTGTCGCTCTCGCGGTCGGCATCTACCCGGAAGATCGCGTGGTTCGCGTCGCCCTCGGGCGCCATCCCGGTTGTGCCTCCGGAGGCGATAAGCAGGTGATCGCCGTCGGGCGTCAGATTCGGGTAGTTCGGGCCGAAGCCCGTCTCGACGTAGGTGAGTTCCTCTAGGGTTTGCTGGTCGACGGCGCGGACGCCCCCAGAGACGTTGAGCCAGAGCACGTCGTGGTCGGATTTGACGCCGGTGGAGTACTGGTTGGCCGGGAACGAGGCGGTGGTTGCAAGAAACGACGAGGTAACAAGTTCGTCGGACTCGGCGTCGATGACGCTCAGCGTCCGGTCACCGTTGTTGAATACGAACATTGTCCGGACGGGATCACCGTTGCCGCCGCCACCGCCGGAACAACCGGCGAGGGCCGCGGTTGCGCCGACGGCTCCGGAGGTCCGGAGTAGCCGCCGTCGGTCAACGCCACCCGCGAACGGGTTCTGGCGGGCGTCGTTCGCCAGTTCTTTTCCGCTAATGAGTCGCGAGGATTGAGTCGTCTCCCCGTCGTCGGAATCGGTCGTCCCGCAGCCGCAGTCGTCGCTCATATCCGTGGGACGCGTCTCACTGATAAAGCCTCCCCGGACGCCCCGTTCGTTGCCCCGTGTGCCGTGTAGCGGCGAGTGTTTGCGCCTTCCTCCGACCCGAGGGGGCCGTTACCGTCTCCAGCGACGCTTTACGTGCGGGCGCGATGTACTCCGGTGATGTTACTATCGCCCGTCGCCTATGTCGGCATCTCTATCGCGGTCGGACTGTCCTTCGGGGTACTGTTACAGAAGGCGCGGTTCTGTTTCGTCAGCGCTTTCCGCGACTTCGTCGCGTTCAAAGACACCCGGGTGCTGAAGGGGTTGCTCGCCGGGATCGCGGTGATGACCGTGTTCTGGAGCATCCAAGCGACGTTCGGCTACTTCCGTGGCTTCTGGACGCCCGCCTGGGGGCTCGGGTCGCTGTTCGGCGGCTTCGTCTTCGGCCTCGGTATGACTCTCGCCGGTGGCTGCGCCTCGGGGACGCTGTACCGCGTCGGACAGGGGTACCTCCAGTTCTGGCTCGTCCTGCTCTTCATGTTCGTCGGCTACGTCCTCTTCGCGTTCGCGTTCCCCGTCGCGGAGACGTACTACTTCCAGACGCTGAACCCGTTCCAGGGACGGACGTTATACCTCTCGCTCCCGTTCTCGCCGGCGGTTACCGGTGCTGGCGCCGTCGCCGTCGGTACCCTCGCGTACGCGTTCGTGAAGGGACGGAGCCGGCTTCCCGACGATCCCTCCGGCGGGACTGGGGTGGGCGCCGACACCCGTGCGCAGGCGGCGGTCGGCGCCTCCCGAACGCTCTCGGCCGTCTCGGTCGGACTCCGTGGCATCGCCGACGGCATCGTCGAATACGTCCGCGGGATCCGTAACGACGACCGACCGCTACCCGTCCGCCTTCGTGACTCGTGGGACGCCCGGACGGCGGGCGTCGCGATGGCGCTCGTCGCCAGCCTCTGGTTCTCCGTCCACGGCCACTGGGCGATCACCGGCAGCGAGGCGCGCTGGGCCGGCTACCTCCTCGCAGGAGCGGGCTTCGACGTGGCGAGCGTCGAGTACTGGGGCTCGATCCTCTTCCGCGACGGGAACATCCCGCTGACCATCGACATGGTGATGATCGCATCACTCATCGTCGGCTCCTTCCTCGCCGCGTACGCCTCCGGCGACTTCCGGGTCCGGAAGCCGAAGCTGAATCGGGTGCCGAACTACGCGGTCGGCGGCCTTCTTATGGGCGTCGGCTCGCGGCTCGCCGCCGGCTGTAACATCGCGAACCTGTTCTCCGGGATCGCGCTGCTGTCGGTCCACTCGTTTTTGGCCGGCGCAGGCATCATTCTCGGCGTCTACGTGATGACCCATTACATGTACCGCGAGGTCGGCTGCGCGATCTGACCAGCGCTCTCGGTCGGCTTCTGACCCGTCGACCGACACGACGAAAGACCTGCTTTCGGCGAGTGAGTCGTGGTAGACCGGCGGAGAACTCCTCCAAAGTCCCGGCCGCTCGACGATACGGAGTGACCACCGCGGCGCGTGTCGCCGACTCAATACCGACGCTACCGGGCTACGAGGCCGCGAAACGACGGATACCGATGAAAGCCCGACCGCCGGCTCAGGCGTCTGCTGCCGCGCCGGTTTCTAACTCGAACGTCCACTCCTCGTAGCCGCCGGCCATGCTCGCGACGACCACGTCGTCTTCGACGCCCTCGTAGCTGCTGATCAGCATCGCGGCCTGCTTCGAGGACTCGCCGACGGGGCAGGCGCACACCACGTCGGTGTCGTCCCAGTCGATGTCGGGGACGCGCGACGGGAGATCGCCGAGCGGAACGTTGACTGAGCCGGGGATGTGGCCCGCCTCGTACTCCGCCGGCGGTCTGGTGTCGATGACGCGGATGTCTCCGTTCTGGACGCGTTCGTTGACTTCCTCAGGGGTACGTTCCTCGACCATGATTACTCCTTCCGCAGGAAGATGCGGTAGCGGCCGTCGCCCGACTGCCACACCTTCGCGGTCGCGTCGTCGCCAACCGCCTTCGGGACGTTCTCCGTGCTGGGGACGTGGTCGGTCTTCTGGACGAGCACGTCGCCGGCCGAGAGCCCCGCGATGGCCTTCTTCGCCTCGACCTGCGGGTACGGACAGACCCCGCCGGTCATGTCCTGTACCTCGATTGCGCCCTCCAAGAGCGCCTCGGCGGTCTCGTCGTTGAGCTCGTCGGGCATCTCGACGACATCGTCCCACGATAGTTCACTCATGCGTATCCGTACGTTCCTCGTTGGTGAACACCTTTCGTGACCGGCAGACTTCTCCCGTATCTCTGACGGGTATTCATCTCGCACAGCCGCGACGGGGTCCGAGACCACCGTTTTCGTCGGACTCTTATTCGGAAGCGGTGAATGGACGATATGGCCGGACACGCCGTCGACGAATCGACGATCTTCGAGACGCCGCTGCTCGAACTCGACCTCGACTTGGACAGCGACGCAGCGGTGTACGCAAAAGCCGAGTGGTTCAACCTCTACGAGACGCCCCACGGCGGCGGGTCGATCAAGTCCCGGATCGCCAAGGGGATGCTCGACGGCGCGGAGGAGCGCGGTGACCTCGACCCCGGCGTGACGGTGATTGAGCCCACCTCTGGCAACACTGGCAGCGAGATCGCCCGCCTCGCGAGCGCACGCGGCTACGACGTTGAGATCGTCATGCCGGATAACGCCGCCGGCGGGAAGGTCGCAGCCGTCCGCGATGCCGGCGCCGAGATCCACTTCGTCGACGCCGATCTGGGATACGACGCCGTCATCGAGCGCTGCGAGGAGATTATCGCTGCGGACCCTGCGGCCTACTACCGGCCGAACCAGTACGAGAACCCGGACAATCCCGGGACCCATGAGCGCACGACAGCGCACGAAATATACGAGGCCACCGACGGCGACGTGACCCACTTCGTCGCCGGCTCCGGGACGGGCGGAACGATCACCGGAACGGGGCGCGGACTCACCGACCTAAGCGACGGGGACGTCAAGGTCGTCGGCTTCGAACCCGCAGAGCCGCTCCACGCCATTGACGGGCTAAAATACCTCCGCACGGGCGACCACTACCATCCGGAGACGTACGACGAGTCGGTGCTCGATCGGAAACTCTACGTTCCGACCGACGACGCCTACGACCGTGCTCGCGCCCTGCGCGAGCGGTACGTCGACGATCCGATTCCGCTCGCGGATACCGGGCAGTACGACCGCGAGACGATCCGCACCCATCTCCGCGTCGATGGGCAGTTCGTTGTAGGGACCTCGGCCGGCGCGGGCGCGGCCGCCGTCGCTGCGCTTGACGACGGCGGCGACCTCGGTGACGACGACGTCGTCGTGTTCATGCTGTGTGACCGCGGGGACAAGTACGCGGATATCCCGCTGTGGGAGGAGTACCTCTAAGCGATATCGGAAACGGATGCGGTTCGCTTCGCTACCGACCGCCGCTCGCGGCGGGGATAACTCGCACCCGCGCGTCGTCCGGGACCTCCGCGTCGAGTCCGTCGACCGGAGTTCCGTCCACGTAAACGTTGATGAACTCCTTGATTTCGCCGTCTTCGATCACGCTGTCGCGCAGCTCGTCGCCGTGTTCCGCGGCGTGGTTGTCGAACAGTTCCGCTACCGTCTCGCCGGCAACCTCAACGGTCGAGGTCGCCGACCCGCCGACCAGTGCGGCCGGGAGTTTAATGCTCGGCATACGGCTTCTTCGACACTCACCCTCAAAAGGGGCGTGTCGACGGCAACGACGACCCCCGTCTCGCACGGTTCCCAACCGCGTCCGAGCCGTAAGTTGTGGTCCAACGCCTCCGTCAGCCCCTCAACGGCGGTGGCGGCCGCCGATGTGAGCCGCTTATCTCGGCGGCGAGGAATTGTCCCGGCGCCTGTGCGTCCGTGGCGCACCTCCGAGATGCCGGCAGTACCCACCGGTGGACCGCCGGCTTAACAGTCCGCGGACGGTTTGTACGCACGAATGAGCGATCTCGACCTCGATCCGACACAGCTCGACCGCTACTCTAGACATATCATCCTCGACGACGTCGGGCCGGAGGGACAGAAGGCGCTGTTGGACGCGAAGGTATTGGTCCTCGGCGCCGGCGGCCTCGGCGCGCCGATCATCCAGTATCTGGCCGCGGCCGGCGCCGGGACCCTCGGCATCGCCGACGACGACGAGGTTGAACTGTCGAACCTCCAGCGGCAAGTGATCCACGGCGACGACGATGTCGGCCGGAAGAAGGTCGATTCGGCTGCGGAGTTCGTCACCGACCTCAACCCCGATGTCAACGTGGAGCGCCACGCCCTCCGTGTCACGCCCGATAACGTTGAGGAGCTAATCGACGGCTACGACTTCGTCGTGGACGGGACCGACAACTTCGAGACGCGTTACCTCGTCAACGACGCCTGTACCCTCGCCGGGATCCCCTTCTCGCACGGTTCGATCTTCCGGTTCGAGGGGCAGGTGACGACGTTCGCAGGCGACGACGACTCGCCGTGTTACCGGTGTCTGTTCCCCGAGGCACCGCCGGCCGGAATGGTACCGAACTGCGCGACCGCCGGCGTGCTTGGTGTCCTTCCGGGTACCGTTGGCTGCCTCCAAGCGACCGAGACGGTCAAACACATCACCGGCAAGGGCGAGACCCTTGACGGCTCGATGCTCTTTTTCGACGCCCTCGACATGGAATTCGACAAAGTGGAGATCCCCAAGCAGGACGACTGTCCCGTCTGTGGCGATGACCCCGCCATCGAGTCGGTCCACGATGTCGAGTACACGGCCTCCTGTGCCATCGACGCCGGCGGCGACGCCGAGCCGGAGATCGAGGCGAGCGACTGAGGCGGCGACGCCGACGCGTACCGGGGCGCTGCGAAACTCGATTTTCCCAAGAGGCAATCGGACCGTAGCGTTCGGTTCGTCCGGTTACTGCTCACTCCGGACGCATACCGTCTCCTGTTCAAACGTGTCCTCGTCGTCGCGCCAGCGCCACGAGCCGACGAACGGGTAGCCGTCGAGCGCGCAGATGACGTACGAGTGGTCCGGCCACGTCGCCCGCACGGCGTCCGTCTCGCTCGGATGCGTCGGGCCGGTCGGATGCGAGTGATAAAAGCCGAGCACGTCGAGTCCCGCCGCCTCGACGGTCTCGATCAGCTCGAACTGTTCTTCGGGGTCGATCAGGTAGCGGATCTCCGGCGTCTCCGCGACATTCTCCGCAGCGTACGTCTCCGTGACGATGCTCCGGTCGCCGTCGGTGCCGTGTTCGCCGGCGAGCACGCCGCAGATCTCTGCCTCGTCGCCCTCGTAGGCCCGGTACACGATGTCGTCGTACGCCGCCCGTGCGAGTTCTATCATACTCGAAGATGGTCCGACGCCCGGATAACCAACCCGCGGGTGTGTGTCCGGAGCGTCGACTCGTCACGTGATGACGTGTCACTAGCGGTCCGGCGCTTCCGGCGGTCGTTCGCGTCGAACGAGCGTGGGTCGGACCCCTGATCGATCCGCCGGATCGTGCCGTCGTCGAGGCTGACCACGGCGGCGACCCCGCCGTACCCGTGCGTCCGGTCGTGGCCGCGGGTCGCGTCTCAAAGTCGTTCAGAGTTCTCGCGCCAGCCGTCCACGGAGAGTGGGCAACCGTGCTGGTCCGGCAGTGATCCCGGAACCGTTCCGCCGCCGACTCCGTTCTTTTTAATCCCCGTGCGCCCCATCTTCGGATATGACCGTCCGAGTTTCCCGGACGTTCGAGTTCGACGCGCCCGCCGCGGACGTGTGGGCGTTCATCTCGGACGCGGAGAAGCGCGCAGGCGCGATAAGTGTCGTCGACACCTTCGAGATTCACGGCGACGGGACGGCGACGTGGCACGTCGCGCTCCCGGTTCCGGTGATCCGCTCGACGATATCGGTCGAGACCGAGGAGGTCGAGCGTGATTCCCCGAACCGCGTGAAGTTCGTCGGCAAGTCCCGTGCGTTCCGGGTCACCGGCGAACACGTCATCACGGAGGTCACTGATGGGTGTCGACTCGCGAACGAGTTCGTCGTCGAGGGTCGAATACCGGGCGTCGAGTCCTTCTTCGAGCGGAACTTCGACGTGGAACTGGATAACTTGGAGGACGCGCTCCGTCGATCGCTGGGCCCGGACGCGTGATAGTGATTACTGCGAGTCTTTACCGCCGTGACGATCCGTGTCGGCGATGAGAGGCGGGTAACGGGCGTTTTTCGACACCGTGCATGAAACTATTCGCAGTAATCACTATGAGACGTCAGGCACGCTAACCCGCTCTCCCCGCGGGGTTCGTCCGACTCGTTTCTCGTGGTTTTATCCCTTCGCGGGCTATATAATAGTTTGCCGAGGTCCGACGCTTTTCTCGTCGGAGTTCGGCGACAACGACCCGCACCCGTTCCGCCCGAACGGGCGGCGAAGCTGCCGACGGCACGGGGGTCCGCTGTTCGGCCCACGCCGCCCGTACACCCGCCTCCATTCCGTCGGATCGTAGGCATCCGTCCTCGAAGCTGACGCACTTCGAGCGGCGCTGTCTCCGACCGACGGGCGCCAGTTCAATATCGATGGAGGCCGCCCGAATCGGGCCGGCGCCGGAAACGCAAGGCCGAAACCCCTCGCACCGAAATCGCTATCCGAATGTTCCCCCGCGAGTATCGTGGCGTTGCCTTTGCCGTCGGGCTGTTCGTCGTCGTTCAAATCGGCGCGCTGGCGTTGGTCCCCGAGTTCGCCGCGAGCGGCTATCAGCCGGTCGAGGACCCGCAGGACCCGACGAACAGCCTGCTGTACATCGCCGCCATCATCGCCATGACCGGCGTGATGCTCGCGGCGTTCAGGTACGAGTTCGACTGGGCGATCAGGCTGTTGATCGTCGGCGTTTCGGCGTGGCTCTCGTGGTACGTGTTCGCCGCGTTCGTTCCGCCTCTCGTCGCCGCGATTCCCGCGGTCGCCGTCGCCGTCGGGCTCCTCGTTCACCCCGAGTGGTACGTCATCGACGCCGCGGGGGTGTTGATGGGGGCGGGCGCGGCGGGGCTGTTCGGGATCTCCTTCGGCTTGTTGCCGGCATTGGTGCTCCTGACGTTTCTCGCCGTCTACGACGCGATATCGGTGTACGGCACCGAGCACATGCTGTCGCTTGCCGAGGGCGTGATGGACCTGCGGATCCCCGTCGTGTTGGTGATCCCGCTATCGGCCTCCTACTCGCTGCTCGACGACGACTTCGCCGCCGCGAACGACGTCCATGAGGGGCAGGAGCAGGACGGCGATGACGACATCGATGCCGGGAACGCCGGCGACGACGACATCGATGCCGGGAACGCCGGCGACGACGACATCGATGCCGGGAAATCCGACAGCGAGGAAACCGACGACGGCGACGACGCCGCGGATGGGGGTCGGGACGCGTTCTTCGTCGGACTCGGCGACGCGGTCATCCCGGCGGTGATGGTCGCCAGCGCCGCGACGTTCTCGCCGGCGGCGGCGCTTGCCGTTCCGGGAATCGGACTCAATTTCCCGGCGCTGTGTGCGATGGTCGGGACCGTTGTCGGACTGCTCGTGTTGATGCGGTGGGTGATGAAGGGCCGGGCACACGCCGGTCTACCCCTCCTCAACGGCGGTGCCATCGGCGGCTACCTGATCGGGTCCGTCGTCGCCGGCGTCCCGCTCGTCGAGGCGCTGGGGCTCACCGTCGCGTTCTAACCGGCGAAAAACGCGTCGCATGCCGCGTCGGAGTTCGCGCCCCTCGACGACCACAAGGGACTTCCCGGTCGTCGGGGAGGGTCGGATATGGACGTCGAGGCCCCCCCTCGCCGGCACCCGATACCGCTGTTTTCGACCGTCCTGTTCCTCGTCGCGCTCGGCCTGACCGGGGCGTACGACGCCGACCTCGTCCCCGGGGTTCCGAGGGCGCTTCCGACCTTCGTTGACCTGCTGGTCGTGACCGCGGTTCCCCTCGCGATAACGGCGACGACGTGGACGGTATCGCTCGCCGCGGACTGATGGACCGGCCCGGCGTTCGAACCGTTCAGGAATCGTCCGCGGTGGTCCCGGCACCGTCCCCTCGGTCCGCTTTCCCACCGTCGCCAACGTCGTGGCCGACCACGACGCCGTGCCTGACTTCGACGGCGACGCCGCTCCCGAACGCGATCGCCTCGGCCCCCGACAGCTCCGCGCGGCCGACGGCGAACGGCGTGTCGTCGCCGTCGACGACGATGGCCTCGTCGCCGGGGCGGAGCCCCTCGTCGACCGCGGTCACGAACTTCGCGAACGCGTTGCGACCCGCCCGAACGTACGGCTCGCTCTCCTCGCCGACGACGACCCGATGGATCGGTGCGGGAAACGCGTCGAGCAGCCGGCGGCCGCCGGCAACCCCGAGCGTGAACCGCCCGTCGGTGCCGTACGTGACGAGCCGATCGCCAGCGGCGCTTCCGGAGGTGTCGTCGACGTCGCCGGCGATCACCTGCCGCGGTCGCCCGCCGCTGGATCGCCGGAGAGTCAGCGCCTCACCCGGCGGGAACAGCGCGTCGCCCGCCCCCGCGCCGAACTGGTAGTCGGCGCCGACGCGGAGATCAGCGATGTCGGCCTCATCGGTCATACGCCGGATATCCCGGCCGGACGCAAAGCCGTTGCGGGAGCGATGGGATGACGGAACGGGGGGAACCGACGGCCACGACGGATCGACCGGGGCTGCCATGGCGGCCGGGCGGGTCAGTCGGCGGTCACTCCCTCCAGTGCCCCGAGCGCCGCCGCGCGCCGGGACTGGACGACGAACAGTGTCGTCGCGAAGGCGATGAACGCGGCCGCGAGCAGGAACCCGGTTTCGGTGCTGGTGAAGTCCATCGTCGTCCCGACGAGCACCGGCCCGACGACCTGCCCGACCTTCCACGAGATGGAGCGGAGCGACATCGCGCTGGCGACGGAGTCGTGTCGCTCCCCCTCGTCAACGAACAGCGACATGCTCGCGGGCAGGCGAATCGAATCGGCGACTCCGAGCAGCGAGTAGGCGGCGAACAGCGCGAAGAACGCGCCACCGAGCGTCTGGGAGTCGCCAAAGTACGACACGGTCACCGGTGCCACCGCCCCGTCGAAGAAGGCGGCGAGCGGAATGGCCGCGGTGCCGATCCCGTACAGTAGGGCGCCGATCGCGACGAACCAGTGTCGCCGGCCGTACCGATCCGTCAACTCGCCGACGAATCCTTGGGTGACCGCCTTCGTCGCCTTCCCACCCGCCATGATCCAGCCGATGGCGAACGCGGATATCCCGAACGTCGTTCGCGCGTATATCGGGAGGAAGATGATGACGGCCATCTTGCCGACGCTGAACGTGAATCGGAAGACGACGAGCGACCGCAACATCGGCAGGTCGATCAGCGACCGGAACGCCTCAACCCCGCCGGCTGCCTCGGGGTCGGTCCGGCCGCCCGGGTTCTCACGAAGAAACCGGAACACGAGGAGGAACGCGGCGAGCGTGAACGCCGACAGCACCACGTACGTCTCGGTGAACCCGTAGGCGTACAGCAGGTAGCCGCCGAGGAGGTCGCCCGCAAGCGACGATACCGACGCGAACTGGTTGTACGAGCCGAGCCACAACCCCTGGTCCGCATCGGGGCTGATCTCGCCGATGATCGTCGCCCCCGTGATCCAGAGTAGGCTCGCCCCGAGCCCCTGAACGACCCGGACGAGGACGACGTGAACCGGACTGGAGACGAAGATTAACCCGACGAACACGCCGATGTTGATCAGGAACCCGGCGAGCAGGAACCGTTTCGCGTTCCCGGTGTCGACCGCCCGCCCGAGGGGGAGCACGACGAACAGTTGGACGGCTGCGAACGCGGTCCCGAACAGCCCCTCGACGAAGCCGGTCGTTCCGAACAAGTCGGCGTACAGCGCGAGCGCGATGAGGATCGTCGAGTACGCTTGGCTGCGCGCAAAGGCGGTGCCGGCGAGCGACGCGAACTCCGCGTTCCGGAGGAGCCGCACGGAGTTGCCGAACTCTGCCACTGGGGGATCCCGCTCGGTCCCGAGGAGGCCCACGTAGTAAAACCCGGCAGAGCCGGCGGTCCCTGCTGGCTCCGGTCCCGATGTTTGGTCCCCCTCGCGACGGCGACGCCCTACAGCTCGACCCGTTCGACGAGCGACCCGTCGCCGCCCTCGTGCGTATTGACCGCGACGACCCGAACCAAGTCCTCGAGCAGCGATCCCTCGACCTTGGCTTTCAACAGGGAATCGACCTGATACACGCCGGCGGCGTTGTTCATCCGGATCTCCACCTCGACCGGCGTCCCGTCACCGAGGGACAACACGACGGCCTCGATCGCCTGCGAGGAGACGGTGTTGATCCCGCGACCGCCCTCCTCGTACGGAACCCGCGAGCGACCGCGTTCCATGTCGAGCCCGTCGGCGATCCGGATCACGCCCGCCTCCCGCGTCAGCGTCTCCTCCTCGGTGTGATGACAGAGGATCGCGTGGAGGACCTCGGCCTTCACGCGTACCCGCTCGGGAAGGTCGTAGAACTCCGGAAGGATCCGGTCGAGGACGTCCGCGGCCAGCGGGACCGAGTAGTAGGAGTGTCGATCCCGGTGGACGACGTGGCCGATGTCGTGGAGCGTGGCCGCGAGCGCGATGATCACCGCCTCGTCGGCCTCGTCGAGCCCCTGGTCGCGAGCCCCGTTGAACTCGACGCCGCCGGTCTTGAGCAGATCGTACAGCCGGAGCCCGCGGTCGCGGACGATCTCGACGTGTTTCGTCCCGTGGTCGTTGTACCCCTTCCGGGTGACGGGATTCACGTTCTGAGCCTCGAGGTAGGTCGCGATCTCCGGATCATCCTCGATTCGGTCGAGCACCTCGTTGACCCGGCCGTCGGGGAACGCATGGTCGGCGTCCGGGTCGTACTCGCTCCGGTCGACGTGGACGTCGTCCGCCGGCTGGGTCATGGGATCCAGTCGACGCCTCACACAAATAAAAGCGTGTGGCGGACGTGCGTCGACGGGATCAGGATCGGTCCGCCGGGACCGGCAGTTGCCGCGGTTTCGACCTCCACGCTCTCCGAGCGCTCTCCGGCCGTTCGCCATCGTGGTCGCCGGCAACCCCGTCCTCAACGAACCAGTCATCCGCCTCGGCGTCGGGGATTGCCGTAATCGAGACGCCGGTCGCGTCGTAGCGGGTCGGTTCGACGTGCGGAGTCGACAGTCCGACGTGCGGGGTCGACAGTCCGACGTGCGGAGTCGACGTGCGGAACCGTCCGGATTCGGGCTGTCCGGACCCGTAGCGTCGGGAGCTGAAATATGGGGCCTCGGACATGAGCGGCAGTTTTTCCGCGAAGGCACAACGTATAAACGCCGGCCGGTCCTATAGGGGGTCGTGACACCAACCGCGTCGACATGCGGCTCGCCGACGCCAACGCCGACGCCGACAGCGACGCGACTTTTCTCGAAAAAACACGCGTAACGCGTCCACGGGCGGGAGTGACGACCCCGTCCCGGACGACCCCGGATTCATACACATGACCCGATCCTCGACGACGATCGGGCGACCGAAACGGACTCGACGATCGACCGCGACCGCACGCAGAAACCGACTACGAACCCATCACGGACCATGACGGACACACAGACCACGACGCCGTACACGACGAATCGCGACACGACCGACCGGGACACGACCGACGAACCGTTCGAAGGGGTGTACCCCGCGATGACGACCCCATTCACCGACGACAGCGAGGTGGACCACGAGCGACTGGCCGACAACGCCCGCTATCTTGAGCGGGCCGGCGTCGACGGGGTCGTTCCCGTGGGCTCGACCGGCGAGTCGGCGACGATGACACACGACGAGCACGTCGCGGTGATCGAGACGGTTCGGGACGCCGTCGACGACGTCCCCGTCATCGCCGGCACGGGTTCGAACAACACGGCCGAGGCGCTCTCGTTGTCCCGCCGCGCCGCCGACGCCGGGGCCGACGGCCTGCTCCTCATCTCCCCGTACTACAACAAGCCGGAGCCACGGGGGTTCCTCGAACACTACCGCGCGATCGCCGATGCGGTCGACCTCCCGCAGATCGTGTACAACGTCCCGTCCCGGACCGGGTGTTCGGTCCCCGTCGACGTCGCCGTCAAGCTCGCGAGCCACCCGAACGTCCGGGGGTACAAGGCCGCATCCGGCGACCTGAACCGGATCAGTGAGGTGATAGAGCGCACCCGCGACGCGGAGTTCTCGGTGCTGTCGGGCGACGACGGGCTCACGCTCCCGACGCTGTCGGTCGGGGGAACCGGGACGATAAGCGTCGTCGCGAACGTGGAGCCGGAGCGCTCGTGTGCCATGGTCGGGGCAGCGCTGTCGGGTGATTACGGCCGAGCCCGCGAGCTTCATCACGAGCTCGCGCCGCTCGTTCGCGCGCTGTTCTCCGAGACGAACCCGATTCCGGTCACGGAGGCGATGTACATCCGCGGGCGCGGGGAGCCGCACGTCCGATCGCCGCTCACCCGGCTCTCCGAGGACCGCCGTGCGGCGCTCCGGGAGTTGCTCGCGGAGTACGAGACCGGGACCCCGGAACCCGCGGGGGCCGTCGAATGATCGGAGCCGGCGGGGCGGAGCAGTCGACGAATGACGGCGACGCGAACGCCGACCACGACGCCGATGCTCCCCTTCGGATCGCGGTCACCGGTGCGGGCGGGCGCATGGGCCGTGAGGTGATCGAGTCGGCGACGGATCGGGACGGAGTCGCGGTCGCACTGGCGGTGAACCGCACCGAGACGGACCCGGTCGGGGGCGTCGACGTCGTGGCGGCGAATCGTCTCGCCGAGCACCTCGCCGAGTCGGATCCGGACGTCCTCGTCGACTTCACCGGTCCGACCTCGGCGGTCGAGTACGCCGAGACGGCCGCGGCGTCCGGAGTCGCGGTCGTTACCGGAACGACCGGGTTCGACTTGGGGGAAGTCGCGCGGCTCCGCGAGACGAGCGAGGCGGTCCCCTTGCTCAGGGCGTCGAACTTCGCGCGCGGCGTCGCCGCGCTCCGCCGGGCGGTCCGGGCGGCGGCCGCCGCGGTCCCCGGCTACGACGTGGAGCTGACCGAAACCCACCACAACGGGAAGCGGGACGCCCCATCGGGGACCGCAAAGACGATCCTGGGGGACGTCGAATCGGTTCGCTCGGACCTCGACCGACGGGTCCACGGTCGCGAGGGCGAGGCTCCACGCGGGGCGAACGAGGTCGGGATCCACGCGCGACGCGCCGGCGACGTGACCGGCGAGCACGAGGTGTTGCTGGCGGGCAACCGCGAGACGCTCGAGCTCACGCATCGTGCGGGCGACCGCGGCGTGTTCGCCGAGGGCGCGCTCGACGCTGCGGCGTGGCTTGCCGGGCGTGACCCCGGCCGGTACGAGTTCGACGACGTCCTCGGCGGGGGGGAGGAATGAGCGGTCGCGGCGGGATCCATCGCCGACCCGTCGGCCGCGGCGGGGTCACATATCGACGGGTAAATACCGGAGCCCGCTCACGGGGGGAGTAATGACGCTCGAATCCGACGTGACGGACCTCTGGGAGCGCTACCGGTCGGGGCTCTCCGCAGCGGAGACGACCCCCGACGACGACGCCGTCCTCGACACGTTTCTCGCCGCGCTCGAGTCCGGCGAGGTCCGCGCCGCCGAGAAGGCCGGCGACGACGTGACGAGTTGGGAGGCCAACGAGTGGGTCAAACGGGGGATCCTGCTCAACTTCGGCCTGCGGGCGACCGAGCCACGCGAGTACGGGGGGGTCACCTACTACGACGTCCTGCCCCTGCGCGACACCGCCGACCTCGGCGAGCGGGGTACCCGCAACACGCCGAACGGGACCGTGGTCCGCCGCGGCGCGTACCTCGGGAGCGACTGTATCATGATGAGCCCGTCGTTCGTGAACATGGGCGCACACGTCGGCGACGGGTCGCTCGTCGACTCCTGTGACACGGTCGGCTCGTGCGCGCAGATCGGCGCGGACGTGAAGCTCGGGGCGAACACCCTGATCGGCGGCGTCCTCGAGCCGATCGAGGACGCGCCGGTCGTGATCGAGAACGACGTCTCGCTCGGCGCGGGCTGTCGGGTCACCTCCGGGTTCCGGATCGGCGAGGGATCGATCGTCGGCGAGAACACCCTATTGACCCCCCGGATCCCCGTCTACGACCTCGTCGAGGACGAGGTCCTGTACGGCCACCTCCCGGCCGAGCGCCGGGCGTTCACGCGGATGGTGGAGTCGTCCGTCGGCGACCACGAGCTGTTCGAAGGCGGTGCGTACAAGCCGGCCGTCGTCGCGACCGACGTCGAAACGGAGACGCTGGAGGCGACCCGGCGGGAGGACGCGCTCCGCGAATGACGGTGGAGCACGGCGGTGACGAGGCGGGCGCCGACGGAGGGGTCGGCAGCGGGATCAACCCGCCGGTCCGACGCGTAAGCGACTGGGACGCCGAGCGACTCAGCGCGCTCGCGGACGCCCACGACACGCCCCTGTACGTCCAAGACCTCGACCGGGTTCGAGAGAACTGCGAGCGATTGCTCGCGGCGTTCCGGGATGCCGACGTGCGGTACGCCGTCAAGGCTCACACCGGCCGTGCGGTTCTGGAGACGGTCCGGGGGGTCGGGTTCGACGCCGAGTGTGCCTCCGCAGGGGAGGTCGACCGCGCGCTGGCGGCCGGCTTTGGCGGCGACCGCCTCCACTACACCGCCGTCAACCCGCCCGCCAAGGACCTCGATTACGTCGTCGACGTCGCGGGATCGGAACCGGGCCTGACCGTCACCGTCGGCGCGGTCGACACCCTCGACCGGCTCGCCGAGCGTGGGTACGACGGCCGTGTCTGTCTCCGGGTGAACCCCGGCGTCGGGGCGGGCCACCACGAGAAGGTGCGGACGGGCGCGGCCGCGAAGTTCGGGGTACCCGACGATCGGGCCGCGGCCGTCGCCCGCGAAGCGAGCGGCCGATTCGACGTCGTCGGTATCCACGCCCACGCGGGCTCCGGGATCGACCCTGACCAGCTTGACGCACATCGGGAACTGGTCTCGCGGATGGGCGACCTTGCGAGATCGCTCGTGAATCCGAGGATCGACGGCGAGGACACGCCCGACCCGATCGACCTCGAATACGTCGACGTTGGCGGGGGATTCGGCGTCCCCTATCGCGAGGAGGACCCGGCGCTGGACCTCCCGGCGGTCGCGGACGCGACCCGAGGGGCGCTCGGTGACGTGCCCGGGGCCACCCTCGCGATCGAACCCGGCCGGTACGTCGTCGCGGACGCCGGCGTCCTGTTGACCCGCGTGAACACGGTGAAGCCGACCCCGGACGGGACGGTGGTCGGGGTCGACGCCGGGATGACCGACCTGTTGCGCCCGGCGATGTACGACGCCTATCACCCGATCCGGAACCTCGGCGGGGGTGACGACCGGGAGCCACCGGCCGAACGGCCGGTAACCCCTGTCACGGTCGCCGGACCTATCTGTGAGACGGGCGATACCCTCTGTAGGGACCGACCGCTCGCACGGCCGGCCCGCGGGGACCGCCTCGCGGTCGGGATTGCGGGCGCGTACGGATACGAGATGACGAGCCAATACAACTCACGACCGCGGCCCGCGGAGGTCGCGCTGTCGGATGGCGACGCGAGGGTCGCGCGACGGCGGGAACGTCTCGCGGACCTCACGACGCTCGAACGGGATTCGCGCGACCGGGGCGGGACGGACCGATCCGGTGCCGACGCCAGTAGGACCGAATCCGGTGCCGACGCCGGCGAGGTGGACCGATGAGCACCCACGCCGTTCCGGTCGAGCGGTACCACGGGACCGGGAACGACTTCCTCGTCGTTAACGCCGCCGAGGGCGTCGGCGACCGGGCCGCGTTCGCGCGGACGCACTGCGACCGGGAGACCGGCGTCGACGCGGACGCGTTGCGGTCGGCGGGATCCGGTGACGGGAACGCCGGCCGGAGTAGCGCGGACGGGTCGACCGGGCGCCGCGGTGCGGACGGCGTCCTCTTTTTGAGCATCGAGAAGCGTTGTCACCCGACTCGCGTCGTGATGACGTTGGTACAGCCCGACGGCTCGACGGCTGCGATGTGTGGCAACGGCGCGCGCGTCGTCGCCCGGTGGGCACACGAGCGAACCGACGAGCACGACTTCATGATCGACACGCAGGCGGGCACCCGTCGAGCGAGCATGAGCCTTGACGGAAGCGAGACGACCATCGAGATGGGGACGCCGCGGTTCGCCCCCGCGGAAGTTCCGGTCGACCGCGACGACCCGCTCATCGCGGAGCCGGTCGAGGGGCTAACCGTCACCGCGGTCGACACCGGGGTTCCCCACGCCGTGGCGTTCGTCGATGGCGGTCGCGACGCGCCCGACGGGATCGACGCGGTCGACCTCGAATCGGTCGCTTCGCCGGTCAGACACGCCGACGTCTTCCCCGAGGGAGCGAACGTGAATCTCGCCGCCGTCGTCGACGACGGAAGCGACGGGGACGGCCCCGCGGTCATCGACCAGCGAACCTTCGAGCGCGGCGTCGAGGGGGAAACGCGGTCCTGTGGCACCGGCGCGGTCGCGATCGTCGCGGCCGCACACCGGCTCGGCCTGATCGACGGCGACGCCGCCGTGACCCGACCGCCGGGTGGTGAGTTGACGATCACCGTCCCGGACGACGCGCAGGCGACGCTGACCGGGCCGGTTGCCCGCGAGTTCGCGGGGAAGCTTGCGGCCGATCCCCGATGATGCGGGACCCCCCGCTGACGCCGGAACCGGACTCCATCGACGCGGTCGACTTCGATCCGATCGAATTCCTCGAGGCGGCCGTGCGGACCCCGTCACACGAGGACGTCGACGAGGTTCGTCGACTGCTCGTCGACACCCTCGAACGGTTCGAGGGGTCCGCCGCGGGCGGCTACGACCTCACGGTCGACGACGCCGGCTGCGTGATCGCCGAGCGCGTCTCCCCGGCCCCCGAGGACGGCCCGCACCTCGTCGCCAACACGCACTTCGACACCGTGACGCCACATATCCCGTTCGAACGTGATCGGGGCGCGACCGGGGCGGAAGCCGGCGGAGGGGACAGGGGCGACGCGGACGATGGCGATGCGGACGACGGCGGGACGGGAGCCCCGGGAACCGCGGACGTGATTCGCGGCCGCGGGGCGTGCGACGCCAAGGGGCCGCTCGCGGCACTGCTGTACGGATTCCTCGCGGGCGACCTCGACCGTGGCCGGCTCACGCTGGCGGTGACGCCGGACGAGGAGACGGACTCGCTCGGGGCCGCCTCACTGACCGGGAAACTCCCCGGAGCCGTGGACCGGCTCGACGGCGACCTCTACCTCGTCGGCGAACCGACCGGACTCGACGTCTGTACGGCGGCGAAGGGCCGATTCGAGGGAGACGTCGAGCTGTCGGGATTGGCGGCACACGCCGCCGAGTCTGCGGACGTAAACGCGGTGGCTGCCGCCGAGGGGGCGCTCGCCGCGATCCGCCAGTTCGACGAGGACACCGACGACCACTCGCGACTGGGGCCGCCGAAGCTCACGCCGACCGTCGTCGCGGGTGGCGGGGCGACGAACCAGGTGCCCGCCGACTGCCGGCTCACCGTCGACCGGCGGAGCGTCCCGCCGGAGACCGCGGAGGGGTTTCGAAGTTCGCTCGAGACGGCCATCCGGACGCGGGTCGGTGGCGACGTCGGGGTCGCGGTCGCGCTCCGTGACCGCGAGTCCCCGTTCCTCGAGGCGTTCGCGACCGACCCCGACCACGGGTTCGTGACGACGGTCACGGACTCGGTTCTGGCTGCGACCGATGCCGTCAGGATCCCCGAAAATCGGGGCGGCGAGGTTCGTCCGTTCGGCGCGGCGACGGAGGCGTCGTACTTCGCGCCGGCTCCGACCGTCGTGTTCGGCCCCGGCGACCTCGCCGACGACGTGGGCGCGGTCGCACACGCCGAGCGGGAGTACGTTCGTGTTCGCGAGGTCGAGGCGGCATCCGTTGCGGTGGCGGGCGCCGTCGACCGGCTACTCGGATACCCCCGGGACGACGGGTGACGCCGACACGGCGGCCCGCGACGACCGGCCTCCCCGATGAAGAAGTCGACCGCGTCGCCGGTCGACTGCCCTTGTCCAACTCGGAGTAGCCACAGTTCACGCAGGCGACGACGAACCGGCGGTTCCGGGCGTCGAACGGTCTCGTGAGTCCCATGCCGCTGGTCGGGATCCCGTCGGTCTCGGTCCCCTCGGTGCCGCACTTCGGGCAGCCGACGTCATGGTCCGCCCCGAGCGGCTCGAGATCGTGATTTGCCCGCATCGGGTCCGATCCGGAGCGGCCGTCGTACCCGGAACGGCCCGCATCGGGTCCGATCCGGAGCGGCCGTCGTACCCGGAACGGCCCGAATCGGGGCCGTTGGTCGAGTCATCTCCGGCGGGATCGCCGCCGGTCGAATCGACTTCGGTCGAGTCGCCGCCGAAAATGGGATATTCCGCGTCGAGGTCGTCGGAGGGCGTCGTTTACAGGAGGAACCGGTCCTCCCGTTCGGCGAGGTCGACGAACTCGTCGACGGCGTCGAGGAGGTCATCGGACGTCGCATTCGAGAACCCCATCGCTTCGACGCGGACGCCCTCGTGACGGAGGTGTGAACAGAGTCGGGCGAAGTCGCCGTCGCCGGTGCACAACACCATCGTATCGACGTGGCTGGCGAGCGTAACTGCGTCGAGGCTCATTCCGACGTCCCAGTCGGCCTTCTTCGACCCGTCGGCGAAGGTCTTTATTTCCTTGATCTTCGTCTCGAAGCCGATCTCGCGTAACGCCTCGAAGAAGCTCTCCTCCTCGGGGGTGTCCGCGCGGATCACGTACGCGATCGCCCGAACGAGCGATCGGTCGCCGACCGCCTCCTCCAGAAGGGCGGAGTAGTCGATGTTTCGCGAGTAGGAACTCTGTGCGGAATGATACAGGTTCTGTGAGTCGGCGAGCACGCCGACGCGCTGGTCGGGATGGACGTCCGTCATACGCGGGAATGGATCGGCATCGGTTAGGGAGTTCCGGATCCCCCGGAGGGACTCGGCGCGAGCGGAGTGGCCTCGGCACTCGCCGCGCAACGAGAGTTTATATGCGTTGACCGGCTGGGATCCACTATGTCACGGCAGCCCACGATAGGGAGCAAAACCGATGGACGAGTCAGCCGGCGACGGTGGCTCTCCGCGCTCGGCGTCACCGGTCTCTCGGCGCTCGCCGGCTGCTCAGGGGAGGAGGGGGACGAAGGGGACACGGACGGCGGGGGCGGCGACGGCGGGGATACCGACCTCATAATCGGGGAGTTCCCGCGATTCGGCGTCGACGATCTGTACGGTGAGACGGTCGCTCGCACCCTCGCGCGGAAAGCCTTCGAGCAGTCCGACCACGACTACGGCTTCGACGGCGACGACATGGTGACGCCGGACGGCAACCAGGTCGAACTGGACATCTATCACTCAGCCGGACAGGAGACCTCACAGCTCATGGCCGAGTACATCGGCCAAGAGCTCGAAAAAAACCTCGGCATCGTCGTTTCGGTCGAGGCGATCGACGGCACCCGGTTCAACAACGAGTACTGGACCGCGGAGCCGGCGGGCGGCACCGACACGGTCAACGGCGAGGAGATCGAGTGGACGCGACCGACGCCACAGAACCCCGGTCCACAATCAGTGGCGAGTAACGAGGCGTGGGACATGTCCGTCGTGTTCGGGCTGAACACGTACCCGCTCAACCCGCTCACGAACGAGGCGTTCTTCGACGGCGCGACCGCGGCGTACAACCCCGTCGGTTACTACCCCGAGTTCGACGCCACGGGTCTCTTCGAGACGGCACGTCAGGCGACGAGCCGAGACGGACTCCGTGAGGCGTTCGTCGAGATATTCGAGAACCTTGCCCGCGAGCAGCCGTACATCATGCTGGTTCTCGGCGACGATCTCGTCGGCTACAACCCGGAGCTGAATGGGCCGAGCGAGAACTTCTCGAACGGCTGGGACTTCCCGGCGTGGCACGTCGGCGACCCGACCGTCTCCGGCTCGTATGACACGGTTTCCGCGGCCGGGTTCTCGACGCTGAACCCGCTGTACAACACGGAGGCGGGCGCCGGAACGGCGGTCGGTCGCGTTCTCGATCAGGGGTACACCTTCGACGACGACCAGGAGTACTTCCCGTTGTTGTACGACATGTCCACGGAGAACGGGGAGGTCTGGACGTTCGACCTCCGCGAGAACCTCACGTTCAGCGACCCGTACGGACGGGTCACCGCGGCGGACTTCGTCTACCTCGTTCAGGCGGTTCATCAGAGCGACTGGGCGAACACCGCCGCCGCGTTGAGTTGGGAGGGCGTCGAGGTCGAACGGACCGGCGAGTTCAGTTTCCAGGCGACGCTGGAAACGCCCGCGCTGTTGTGGCCGCAGTCGTACGACCCGTTGTTGTACCCGATCCCGCGTGCGCTGCTTGAGCCGTACGTCGAATCGGAGGACGTCGAGGGATTACAGCAGGATGAGGAACTACTCGAGTTACAGTTTAGCGGGAACCTCGGGGCGTTCACCCTCGACGAGTGGAATCGCGGTGCCGGGACGACGTACACCCGCAACGACGAGTACTATCTCCGTGATATCGACGAGGGGCCGGACCGTTTTGCCGACGGGCCGTTCTTCGAGGAAGCGTCGATCAGCGTCGTGGAGGAACAGGCGTCACGGCTCGGGGCGCTCGAAACCGGAGAAGCGGACGCGGCCGGCATTCCGCCCGAGCAGTTCCAATCGTACGAGGAGAACGAGGACGTGACCGTTCGTGAGATACCCACCCCGTACAACCGGATCCTCTCGGTGAACCAGCGCGCCAACGGGTGGCAGACCGGGCCAGGAAACCCGTTCCAGATCACGGCGTTCCGCCAGGCGCTGGCGGCGGCAATCGGGAAGAAAGACCTCATCCAAGGGATCTATCGGGGGCTCGCCGACGCACACTTCACCTGGCAGCCCCGCTGGTCGACGTTTTATCCGGGCGAGGAATAACCACGACTCACCGATCATCGGACAAACACATATCACATGGGATTCGGCACGTACGTTACTGCTCGCGTGATGTGGGCGGCGGTCGTCTCGTTTATCATCGTCACGATCACGTTTCTGCTTCTGGCGGCGGCCCCAAACCCGGACGTCCAGCGGGCGGCGACACAGGCGGCGCTTCAGGGCGGCGACCCGGCCGCGGCAGCCGAGCGAGCCCGCGAGCTCCGCGGGCTCAACGAGCCGCTCCACGTGCGGTACCTGGATTACCTCCGGAGCGTCTACACGCTCGACTGGGGATGGGCCGACAGCCGAAGCCAACCCGTGACGACGGCGCTGGCGGAGGGGCTGTACTACACTGCCCAGTACTCCGTGCCGTGGACGATCCTGACGATCCTGCTCGGACCGCTCGTGGGGGTGTACTCGGCCGCGAACATGTACAGCTGGAAGGATCATCTTGCGACCGGGTTCGCGTTCTTCGGATACGCCATCCCGAACTTCTTTTTCGGGATCATCCTGTTGTTGATCTTCGGGGTTTGGCTCGACGTGATCCCGGTCGTCTACGACACGAGCGTGCCGGTGTTTAGCGTCGCGAACGCGGTCCAGTTGTCGATACCCGTCTTCGTGCTGGTCACGGGGTCGATCGGCGCGGTCATGCGGGTATCGCGCAACGAGTCCGCCGAGTTCCAACACGCCGCCTTCATGAAGACGGCAAAGGCCAAAGGCGTCTCGCCGCTTCGCGCGTACGCCTACCACGTCATGCGTCCGACATTGGTACCGTTGTCGACGACGATCGTCGGGCAGTTATTGGCGTTGTTCCTCGGGTCGTCGCTGCTCGTAGAGAAGGTGTTCGGCATTCCCGGGCTCGGACGCGTGACGTACAACGCGCTCATCGCACAGGACACGAACCTCGTGTTGGGGGCGACGCTGGCGTTCACGTTCATCGCCGTGTTCGGCAACCTCATCGAGGATCTCGTGTTCACCGTGTTGGACCCGCGGATCAGTTACGACGACAGGTGACCACACATGGGAACGCAGCGATCCGATCGGTTTGACGAGGTGGAGTGGGACGAAATATCGCGGTCGAGATGGTTCGAGCCGTCAAGAAACACGCTCGGCGTGGTGCTTTGTACCCTGCCGATCGCCGTGCTCGGGTTCTACGACTGGCAGGTGCTCGGGGAACGAACGGCGACGTTCGCGTTCGTCGGGACTGAGTGGGACCTCGGCGGAATCGATTACCTCTTCGGGTTCACGCTGGTGTTGTTCGCCTTCTATCTGGTTGCGCCGTTGTACCAAAATCCCCGCATGACGCGCTACTACTGGCGCCAGTTCAAGCGCAACCGCCCGGCGGTCGTCAGCCTCGGATGGCTCGGCGTCGTCTTCGTTGGCGGGCTCTTCGGTCCACTCGTGATGAGCGCTCCCGAACAGAGCGTCCTCACCGGCTACCAGCCGCCGGTGTTTCTCTCGATTGACGCCGCATACGTGGACGCACAAACCTGTGTCGGTGACGTCGTCAGCGGACGGTGTCAGGGGACTTGGCAACACCCGCTCGGAACCACCCAGGGGGGTAAAGACGTCCTTGCGAGCATCATTTACGGCATGACGATCAGCATGCAGATCGCGTTCATCACGACGACCATCGTCGCGGCGATCGGCGTCTCCGTCGGGACGGTGAGCGCGTACGCGGGCGGCTGGGTTGACGAGACCCTGATGCGGCTCGTCGACGTCGTGCTCTCGTTCCCGACGCTTCTGATGTTTCTGCTGATCTTGTACATCTACGGGGCGGGGTTGGGGATGTTCATTCTCATCTTCTCGCTTTTCGCTTGGGGTGGCACCGCTCGCTACGTTCGGAGCAAGTCATTGTCGGTCTCGGAGGCCGAGTACGTCATGGCGGGTCGGCTCAGCGGCGCGAACACCACCCAGGTCGTGAGACGACACGTCGTGCCAAACACGGCGAGTAGCATCATCACGCAGCTCACGCTTCTCGTTCCGGGCTTCCTTCTCGCGGAGGCACAGCTCGCGTTTCTCGGGCTCGGCGACTCCGAGGTTCCCTCGTGGGGCCAACTCATCTCCGCCGGCCAGAGCGACCTCTCGTTCGCGCCGTGGATCGTTCTCGCGCCGGGATTCGTGTTGTTTCTCACCATTCTGGCGTTCAACTTCCTCGGCGACGCGTTGTTGGACGCGTTGAATCCGGAGGCGGAGGCGGAGACCGAATGACCGACGACGCGTCGCCGCTCCTCGCGGTTGAGGGGCTCACGACGACGTTCGACACCGACGACGGGCAGCTCGTCGCGGTCGACGGAATCGAGTTCACGGTCGAGGCGGGCGAAACCGTCTGTCTCGTCGGGGAGTCCGGGTCCGGCAAGACCGTCGCGACGGAATCGATCACACGGATCGTCGACTCGCCGGGGAGCGTCGAGGGGTCGGTCCGCTTCGGGGGGCGGGACCTCCTGTCGATGAGCGAGCCGGAACGGAGGGCGATCCGCGGGTACGAGATCGCACACGTCTTCCAGAACCCGCAGGACGCGTTAAACCACTGTTATACGGTGGGATGGCAGGTCGTCGAGGCGCTTCAGGTCCACGAGGACGTCGCCGACGAGACGGCCCGGTCGAGGGCGATCGACCTCCTCGATAGGGTCGGGCTCGCCAACGCGAGCACCCTGTTTGACGACTACCCGCACGAGCTTTCGGGCGGCCAGAAACAGCGCGTGATGATCGCGATGGCGCTCATCGGCGACCCGGACCTGCTGATCGCCGATGAGCCGACGACGGCGCTCGACGTCACGGTTCAGGCACAGATCCTCCGGCTCCTCGACGATCTTCGGCGGGAGTTCGACATGGGGATCCTCCTCGTGACACACGACCTCGGCGTCGTCGCGGCGGTCGCCGACCGGGTCGTCGTGATGTACGCCGGCAAGGTGATGGAGCGGGGGAGCGTCCTCGACGTGTTCGAGCGACCCGCCCACCCGTACACGCGAGGACTGCTGGACTGTCTCCCCGGCGTCGGCGGGACGGAAGGCGGGATCCCTGGGACGCTTCCGGACCCGCTCGACCCGCCGGACGGCTGTCGGTTCGCCGCGCGGTGTGCGTACGCCGAGGATGCCTGCCGGACCGGGGAGCAACCGGCGGAGATCAAGACCGATCCCGGACACCACGCCTCGTGTATTCATTACCGGCCGGACCGGGACGAGTCCGTGCTCGAGGATGCGGGCCGGGAGCCGACCGGGTCGGACCGGGGAGCAGACGAACTCCCGAACGACGGGGTGTCGACGGATGACTGACGAACCGCTCCTCGCGGTGCGGGGGTTGGAGAAGCACTACCCGATCACGGAGGGGATCCTCAACCGGCGGGCCGGGACCGTGCGGGCGGTCGACGGGATCGATTTCTCGGTGCGCCGGGGCGAAACGCTCGGGCTCGTCGGCGAGTCCGGGTGTGGCAAGTCGACGGCCGCCGGGTCGCTCGTCCGGCTGGAGGACCCCACCGGCGGGGAAGTGATCTTCAACGGCGGCGGTCGCGCCGGTGAGACCAGGAACGCGGACGGAACCCATCCGAACGACGTGACCCGGTTCGACCGGCGAGAACTGAAGGCGTTCCGTCGGGACGTCCAGTTGATACTCCAGGACCCGTCGTCGAGCTTCGATCCGCGGATGACCGTCGGGGAGTCGCTGGCGGAGCCGCTTCGGGTCCACGGGATGAGCGATCGGGATCGCCGTCGGGCGATCGGCGAGGACCTCCTCGAGCGGGTCGGGCTCTCGGCCGACGAGTACGACCGGTATCCCCACGAGTTCTCCGGCGGACAAAAACAGCGGATCGCCCTCGCCCGGTCGCTGGTGTTGAATCCGGAACTGATAATCGCCGACGAGCCGGTCTCGGCGCTCGACATGTCGATACAGGCCGAGATCCTCTCGCTCATCCGGGAGCTTCAGGCGGCGTTCGACCTCTCGGTGCTGTTCATCAGCCACGACATGTCCGTCGTCCGTGAGGTGTGTGATCGCGTCGCCGTCATGTACCTCGGGGAGATCGTTGAGGTTGGTCCGGTGGAGCGACTGTTCGACGAGCCAAAACACCCGTATACCGAGGCGCTCCTGTCGTCGATCCCGACGCCGGATCCCCGGAAGAGCGTCGGCGGGATCGCGCTCGACGGAGCGGTTCCCAGTCCGTCGGACCCGCCGAGCGGATGTCGGTTCCACACTCGTTGCCATCGGGTGATCAAGCCGGCCGACGTCGACGTCGACCGTTCGAACTGGCGGGGGTTGTTGAACCTCCGTGACGGGATCGAATCCGGGGACGTGGACGTCGAACGGGTCCGTGAGAACCTGGACACGGCCGCGGGCGGGAACGGGTCCGTCGAGGACGAGGCGGTAAAGCGGCGGCTTCGGGCCGACTTCGACGTCGACGAGGCGCTCCGATCCGCCGAAGCCGAGCGGACGCTCGGGCGGGCGCTGGACCGGGTCGTCGACGGGGACCCCGAGGCGGCGGCCGGGATCCTCGCCGAGGCGTTCACGACGCCCTGTGAGCGGACGGCTCCGGACCGAACCGAACACGCCGACGGCCACGAGTCGGCATGTCTGTTACACACGAGGGGTGAGGCGGAAACGGGGGCCGACGTCGGGAGCGGGCTGGCGACTGAACCCACCCAGATCGGTCGGGACCGTCCGACGGACCGGGCCGGAACTGCGGGTCGTAGCGACCCGGAAAATCGTGGCGAGGGCGACGGTGACGGCGGCGAGGGGCGGGCAGGGGGTGCCGATGGCGGCGATCGGCGGGGCTCGTGACGACCACGCCGCGATCCGATGGTCGACCGTTACTCACGTTCCAGGCGCTCGACGAGCCTCGGGAGAACGATCCGCTTCGATTCCGGCGGATCCGCATCCTCGTCGGCGACGATGGCGAGATCCCCATCGAACGTTGACTGCGGGATTGACCCCTCGGATTCGTCGGATCGATGGTGCCCCTCGGATCCTCCGTTTTTCGGGGGAGAGAGGACCGATACGCCCTCACGCGAAAGGGGGGCGACGAGTCCGGCCGCGACCGCGAGCGGGTCGGCAAACGTCGCTCGCAGGACGATTCGCGTTCCGGGACCGATCCCGTGATCCCGCGCGACGTCGTCGGCACCGTCGAGCAGGCGGCGATGGGAGACGTCGCCCGCGCCGTCTCGGATCGCGGCGTCGGTGGCGGCGACGTGGCTGGGCGGGGTCGCGGGGTTCTCGCTCCAGATCTCCGCCTCCCAGTGGGTCGTTTCGGCCCGGTCGGGCGGGCCGCCGAAGACGGCGAGGCTCGTTCCGGGGGCCGGATCGGTCTCGCCTTCGGCCCCGACAGGGACGAGCACGACGCGGTCGCCCGCGGCGACGCCCGCCGCCGGGTCGAACCGAACCGGCGCGCCCAGACCCGCCGCACCGAGGAACGCCAGCGTCGTATGGAATCCCGGAATCGGGTGGATCGCGACGGTCGACCCCTCACGGGCGCCGAGGTGGCGCAACACGTTGGCGGCCTTGTACGCGTTCGTGATCAGGTCGCGGTACGTCCGCTCGCGGCCGTCGGGCGTGACGAGCGCGGGGTCCCGACTCCGTCGGTCGCGCGCAAGCAGATCGCCGACGACGTTCATGAGTACGACTCCGAGCGCGGGCGGCTTAAACTCGCGGCGCGGCGGTGCGACCCCGTCGCCGGTCGGGACGCGGCCGCCGGTCAGGGAGCGCCGGCGATCACCATTCGGGAGCCGTCGGCCTCGAACGAGAGCGTCCGGGTCGAGTCGGAATCCACCCGGATCGTGTCGCCGGTGGAAAGCGCGACCGTGTCGCCATCAACGGTGATCGTCGCCTCGCCCTCGAGGAGAGCGTACACTTCCTCCTGGCCGTCGTCGGCGTGGTCGTGTTCCATTCCGTCCCAGTCGGCATCGGCCTCAACGACCGTCACGCCGAGTTCAGTACAGTCGAGCGCGTCGCGGAGGAAGTACATGCCCGGGGCGCGTGGTTCTACGTCTGCGTAGGCGGTTCGATCGTAACCCATATTCCAAGCGAGGACCCGTGGGGGTGAAAAACCTCGTATCGGATCCGGTCACGGGCGCGAATCGCCGATCGCGTCGGGAACGGCAGTCACTCGACGACGTCAATCGCGTCGGGAGCGGCGGCCGCTCAGAACGAGCTTTTCAGTTTCTCGAAGAAGCCGCCGCCGACGTCGATCTCCTCGCCGCCGGCCTCGGCGAACACCTCCAGCGCCTCGCGCTGTTCCTCACTGAGCGACTCGGGAACGACGACGCCGACTTGGACGTATAAATCGCCGCGGCCGCGCCGCCGGAGGCGGGGCATCCCCTTGTCCCGCAGCCGGAACGTCTCGCCGCTCTGGGTGCCCGCGGGCACGTCCATCTCGACGGTCCCGTCGACGGTTTCGACGTCTATCATGTCGCCGAAGACGGCCTGCGGGAACGAGACCGCCTCGTTGACGTACAGATCGTCCCCGTCGCGCTCGTACCGTTCACCCCCGTCGACGTCGACCTCGATCAGCAGGTCGCCGTTCGGCCCGCCGTTCTCGCCCGGCGCGCCCTCACCCTCCATGCGGAGGCTCTGGCCGGATCGTATTCCCGGCGGAATCTCGACGGAGAGCGTCGCCTCCTCGCGGACGATGCCGTCGCCGCCACAGTCGGAACAGTCGTCGCTGTGTACTTCGCCCGCGCCCTCACACCGTGGGCAGGTCGACGTCTGTTGGACGCGGCCGAGCGGCGTCTGTTGGACCTGTCTGACCTGTCCCTGCCCGTTACATTGTGGACAGGTCCGAACGTCGGCATCCGGCGGGTGCCCCTCGCCGCCGCACGTGTCACAGGTCGTCGGGCGCGTGAGCGTAAACTCCTTCGTGGTGCCCTCGAACGCCTCCTCGAGGTCAACGGTGAGGGCCGTCCGGAGATCGCTCCCCTGACTCGGACGGGCGCCGCCGCGATTGCGGCCTCCGGGGCCGCCGCCACCGCCGAAGAACTGGTTGAAGATGTCCTCGAATCCCCCCGCGCCACCGCCGCCGCCGAACGGACCGCCGGCGCCGCCACCACCGCCCGTTCCGCCGCGCTTGTCGGCCTCAGTGAACCGCTCGTGGCCGAGTTGATCGTACTGACGGCGTTTCTCCTCGTCGGTGAGCACCCCCTTGGCCTTCTGTATCCGTTTGAACCGCTCCTCGGCGTCCTCGTCGTCGCTGACGTCGGGGTGGTGTTTGGCCGCCTTCTCGCGGTACGCCCGTTTGATCGCGTCTTCGCTGGCGTCCCGCGAGACGCCCAAGACGTCGTAGAAGTCTTCCGTCATGCGTTACGTTGTTGAATGGTCGTGTTGTCGTCCGTCGGCGTCGGTCCGGCCGCACCGTCAGGGGGACGCGGTCGGATTATGCTTCGTCCCCGTCCTCTCCGTCGTCGACGTCCTCGAAGTCGGCATCGACGTACTCCTCGTCGTCGTCCGCACCCGCGCCCCCGGGCCCCGCGCCATCGGCACCCGGTCCCGCGCCGCCGCCCATGCCGCCCGGGCCGGCGCCCCCGGGACCCGGGCCGCCGGCACCGCCGGGACCGGCCTGTGCGGCCTGTTCCTGGTACATCTGCTTGCCGATCTCCTGGAGTTCCTCGGTGAGGTCTTCCGTGACCGACTCGATCGCCTCGGTCTCGGCGTCGTCGTCCTCGAGGACCGCTTCGACGTCCTCGATGGCGCCCTCGATGTCGGCGATGAGGTCGTCGTCGACCTCCTCCTCGTTCTCCTCCAGGAGGGTCTCGGCCCGCTGGATCGTCGATTCTGCCTCGTTGCGGGCTTCGATGCGTTCGCGGCGGGCCTCGTCCTCCTCGGCGTGTTCCTCGGCCTCCTGCTGCATCTGGTCGATCTCCTCGTCGGAGAGGCCGACGCCGCCCTCGATGGTGATCGACTCGGCGTTGCCCGAGCCCTGGTCTTCGGCCTCGACGTTGACGATGCCGTTCTCGTCGATGCTGAACGACACCTCGATCTGCGGCGTTCCGGCCGGTGCGGGCGGGATCCCGGTGAGTTGGAACGCGCCGAGGAGCTCATTCTCCTCGGCGATCTCGCGTTCGCCCTGGAAGACGCGGACGTTGACCGACGTCTGGTTGTCCGCGGCCGTCGTGAACACCTTCGACTCCTCGGTCGGGATCGTGGTGTTCTTGTCGATGAGTCGCTCGAAGAGGCCGCCCTTCACCTCGATGCCGAGGGAGAGCGGCGTTACGTCGAGCAGGACGATGTCGTCGACGTCGCCCGAGAGCACCCCGCCCTGGACCGCGGCGCCCAGCGCGACCGCCTCGTCGGGGTTGACGTTCTTCTTCGGCTCTTGGTCGACCAACTCCTCGACTTTCCCCTGGACCTGCGGCATCCGCGTTGAGCCACCGACGAGGATGACCTCGTCGATGTCGGACCTCGAATAGCCGGCGTCCGAAAGCGCCTGTTCGGTCGGCTCGACCGTCCGTTCGAGCAGGTCCGAGGTGAGGCTCTCGAACGTCGCGCGAGTGATCGACCGTTCGAGGTGGACCGGACCGCTGTCGGTTGCGGTGATGAAGGGCAGGTTGACGGTGGTCTCCTTCTTGCTCGACAGCTCGATCTTCGCCTCCTCCGCGGCGTCCTTCAACCGCTGGAGCGCCTGCCGGTCCTCGCGCAGGTCGATCCCGTGGTCGTTCTCGAACTCCTCGGCGATGTGGTCGATGATCGCCTCGTCCCAGTCGTCGCCGCCGAGGCCGTTGTCCCCGTTCGTGGCGACGACCTCGTAGACGCCCCCGCCGAGGTCGAGCACGCTCACGTCGAACGTGCCGCCCCCGAGGTCGTACACGAGGACGGTCTGGTCGGACTCGTCGTCGAGGCCGTACGCCATCGACGCCCCCGTCGGTTCGTTGACGATACGCTCGACGTCGAAGCCGGCGATCTCGCCCGCGTCCTTCGTCGCCTGTCGCTGCTTGTCGTTGAAGTACGCGGGGACCGTGATCACGGCCTTCTCGACGTCGTCGCCGAGGTACTCCTCGGCGTCGCGTTTTACCTTCTGGAGGATCATCGCCGAGATCTGCTCGGGGGTGTACTCGTCGTCCCCGATCTCGACGGCGTAGTCCGCCTCACCCATGTGTCGCTTGATCGACTGTATCGTGCGGTCGGGGTTCTGGACCGCCTGGTTCTTCGCCGGCTTCCCGACGAGCCGCTCGTCGTCGTCGGAGAAGGCGACGACGGACGGCGTCGTCCGATCTCCCTCCGCGTTCGCGATGATCTCGGGCTCGTCGCCCTCCATCACCGCAAACGCGGAGTTGGTGGTACCGAGGTCGATACCGAGTATCTTGTTGCTCGCCATCTTGGCCAATGGTAGCGGCTTGTGTCGGTTAAAGGTTACTAGATGGCGCGATCTTGGGGGATAGTAAATCCCGCCTCAGTCGTGCGGTTTCGTCGATCGTGTGAACGGGTCCCACCGACGAGTTTATACTGACGCGCAAGGCCAGTCGAGCGGCTCCCCGGGTGATGGTGTCACTCATCGGTCAGTCTTCGGGGGCGGTCCCGCGATCAGACTCCGGAGACGAGATCCTCAAGGACGGCGGCCGGGTCATCCGCCTTGGCGACGCCGGACGCGAGGAGCACCCCCGACGCGCCGAGGTCGGCCGCGGCCGCGACGTCGTCGCCGGTGGAGACGCCGGCGCCACAGAACACGTCGACGGCGGGATCGACCGCATCTGCCGCGTCGACCGCGTCCTCGACGATATCGGGGTCCGCCGTCGCAACCGACACGTCGCCGCCGATGAGCTCCGGGGGTTCGACCGCGACGGCGTCCGGCCCGAGCGCGGCGGCCGCGCCGATCTGCGCCGGGTTGTTCGCGCACACGATCGTTTCGAGTTCCGCGCGCTCCGCCGCCCCGACGGATCCGTCGATGTCGGCGAGTTTCAGGCGGTTCTCCGAGTGGTTTATCAGCGTTCCCTCGGCGCCGCTGGCCGCGACGGCCTCGGCGAGGGTTGAGCCGGTGTGTGAACCGTGCGCGTTCGGGGAAACGTGTTGAGCCCACGTCTCGACGCCGGTCCCGGCGACGCGGGCGACGTCGGCCGCCTGCGGCGAGACGCCGATCCGGACGCCGGACGCCTCGGCGACGTCGCGGGCGGCGGTCGCGACCTCGATCGGGTCACACGGGTACGCCTTGAGGTTCACCAGAACGAACATACCATCCATCGCGGACCGAGGGCGCAAATAGCTTCATGTTTGGCGGGACGGTCGGGGGTGGCCGAGCCGTCGAGGCGGCGGGCGGTCGGAGCATATCGGCCCATAAACCCATATACCTGCGCCAAATGGAGTCAATCAACGGGAATGTCCCTGATCGAAATCATCGCCGGCGTGGAAGCCCGGGAGGCGACGTTGACCGTGTTCGATTCGGATCCCGACGTCGCCGAGACGCTCGCGGAGCATTTCACCGATCGGAACGTCCGGATCGTCGCCGAGCAGCCGGCCGACGGACCGGGCGGCTACGCCGTCCTCGCCCGCGACGGCGAGTTCGTGACCGCGGTCGCCGTCGACGAACTCCTGCCGGATCGGGTGACCGAGGGGAGTGGATCGGGAGACGACTCCGATAGCGACCCGGCTGAGGGGCCCGAACCGTCGGAGGGGGCGACCCGACGTCGGGTGGGCGAGCCGATCCTCGACCATCTCGACGAGACGATGTTCACCTCCTACACGCATGCGGACATGGTCGCCGCATCACGCGAGATCGAGGACCGGGCGTGGCGCCTCGGCGACGGGACACTCCACGCCGGGTTCCAGACGCTCGACGTGTTGACCAATGAAGCGAACACCTACGACCGGCTCGGCGAGAAGGACGGGCTCGACGTCCATGCGTACGCGGCCGCCGAGGGCGACGCGCCGCCCCCGGACCACTACACCGTCCATGTCGGCCGGACGGCGGAGATCCGCGAGACGTGGTTCGTCGCGTACGACGGCGGCGGCTACGATGAAGCGAAGTGCGCGCTGCTCGCCGAGGAACGCGAGCCGAGACGCTTCTACGGATTCTGGAGTTACGACCCCGAGACCGTCGATACGATAATCGGGTACCTGACCGACCGATACGGCCCCTCGGAGCCCGTGGACGGCGACGAAACGACGGTGTGACGCGGCTGATCGCGACGTCGGCTCGCCGGTCGCCGGCTAATCCTTGCGTTTGACGACGTCGCCGAGGGTCATCGTACCGGCGTCGTCGGTTTCCCAGTCCGCGTCGACGTCCTTGCCCTCGACGAGCGAGAGGTCGAACTCGCGCTCAAGCTTTCGCTTGACATCGTCGGTCGGCAGGGTGTCGCCGCGCTCGAGCTTCCGGATCAGGCTCGCCTTCTCGTTGAGCTGGTCGGCCAGCTCCTCCTGGCTCAGGTCGCGCGATTCGCGCGCGTTTCGGATCCGGTCGTCGTAGTCGGTGGCGATCTCGTCCATGTCGTCGAACATGTCGTTCCGCCGCGGTGACCCGCTCGAGGAGCCTCCGGAGCTCGACGACGTTCCGGACGACGATTCGGACGAGGAGGACGACGAACCGCCGGAACTCGATCCGGTCGAGTATTTGCTGCCGCCGGCGCTGCTCGGCTCCTCGCGAACCTCCGTGCCGAAGTCCGTACAGGAGCTACACAGCTCCAGCTCGGCGCCTTCGACCTTGCTCGTCGTGAGGGAGGCCTGCTCGGCACCACACATTTCACACTGGGGCATACGCGACGCTAACACACCCGGTCGTAAAAAGGGTGCGTCGGATCGACTCGCTCGGGTCGGTCGAACCGCCGGAGTCGGGGCCACGGACCGAACCTTTCTAGCCGTCGCCGGTCCGTGTACGGGCCGTGAACGAGCGTGACGCCCTTCGGAGGCTGGCGGCCGACCTGCCACACGCCGGCGACGATGCGGCCGTCGTCGGCGGGACCGTGATCACCACGGACATGCTCCACGAGCGGACGGACTTTCCCGCCGGGACGACGCGATATACGGCGGGATGGCGGGCGGTCGGCGCGTCGCTCTCGGACGTCGCGGCGATGGGCGCCGCCGCCGACGCCGCGGTCGCCGTCTACGCCGACGAGTCGTTCGAGCCGAACGAACTCGACCGGTTCGTCGGCGGTGCGGTCGACGCCTGTGAGGCCGTCGGGGGCGCGTACGTCGGCGGCGACCTCGATACCCACGACGAGTTCACGGTCGCCACGACGGCAGTCGGGACCGTCCCGGACGATGGCGTCGTTCCCCGAGCGGGGGCGGCGCCCGGCGAGGCCGTCTGCGTCACGGGCGAGTGGGGCCGGTCGGCGGCCGCGCTCCGACTGTTCGACCGAGGGAGGGTCGACTACGGGACGGGCGACGGCGGGGGCGACGAAGCCGAGAGCCGCGACGCCGACCCGGTCGAACGCGCGAACGATCTGTTCCGGTTCACGCCGCGCGTCGCCGACGGGCGTGCGCTCGCCGGGACCGCGACGGCGATGATGGACTCCTCCGACGGGCTGGCGCGCTCGCTCCACCAACTCGCGGAAGCGAGCGGTGTCGGGTTTACGATCGACCGCGGTGCGGTCCCCATTCATCCCGCCGTCGACGACGTCGCGGACGGCCCGGCCGACCGGTTCGAGCTGGCGGCCCACTTCGGCGAGGATTTCGAACTCGTCTGTACGCTCCCGGAGGGGGAACTCGCGCGCCTCCGTGCGGCCTGCCCGGCGGGGCTCTCCCGCATCGGAACGGTCGAGAAGGGATCGAACGGGGTCACCGCCGACGGCGACCCGCTCCCGGACCGGGGATACACGCACGGGTGACCGGCGGGAGGCGGAGCGTCGTCAGTTTCGGGGTTCGTCGACGTCGGCGTCGGCGTCGGACTCCTCCAGTTCGACGTCGGCTTCGACCTCCGCCCCGTCGAGGTCAGCCTCGATGTCGTCCAGTTCGGCGTCGATTTCCTCGTCCGTGCTTTCGGTTCCGGTCGTACTCCCCGAGGAGCCGTTCTCCGTCCCGACTTCACCCTTGAGCGTCTCCAGTTCCGCGTCGACCTCGCTGTTCGTCGAGAGCCCCTCAAGCTCGCGGTCGATCTCGTCCTTGTCGGAGAGGGCGTCATCGAACGCGCCGGACTCCTCGAGTTCGTCCATCGCCTCCGAGCGCGCCTCCATCTCCTCGGTCCGCTCCTCGGCGCGATCGATCGACCGGCTCACGTCCTCCATCTCGTCGCCGACGCCGGTCATCGCCTCGGAGACGCGGGAGGACGCCTCCGCGGCCTCGTAGCGGGCCTTCATCGTCTCCTTTTTCGTGCGGAACTCCTCGATCCGGTTCTGGAGCTTGTTCTTCTTCTCGACGAGCTGCTCTTGGGTGTCGTCCAGCTCCGCGATCTGGCCCTCCAGCTCCTCGATCTGGGTCATCTTCGACTTCTTCTTCTCGAGGGCCTTCCGCGCGAGGTCGTCGCGGTCCTGCTGGACCGCCTCGCGGGCCTGTCGGTTATGATTCTCGACGTTCTCCTCGAGGTTTCGCTTCTGGATCTCCAGGCGCTTTTTTTGGGTCGTGAGATCCGCGATCCCCTGTTTGACGTCCTGGAGTTCGTCGCGCATCTGTTCGTACGAGTAATCGAGCGTCTCCGTCGGGTCCTCCGCTCTGTTGAGGAGGGCGTTCACCTTCGAGCGGATGACGTAGGAGGCGCGCGAGAGAATTCCCATACTTGGTGTACGCGTTCCATCCGTTAAAACCTCATGTGGTGTGGGCGTCACGCGGACGGACGACCGGCCCCGTGCGCGGGTTCCCCCGGCGAATCGCCGCCCGTGTCAGCGCTCCGGACCCGGGTCGGCCCGTGTGGAGGTTTCGTCGTCAGCGTCATCGAACTCGTTGTCGTCCTCGGACGTGGCCTCGGTCTCGTGGTCCGAATCGACTTCGCCCGACTCGTCCGTCGACGACTCGGTCGCCGCCGGGTCGCCGGCAGAGGACACCTTCGCGGACGCCCCGCCGACTGAGTCCCCCTCCTCGGACGTCCCGTCCGTGATGGCCGGACGCTCCATGGTATCGACGACGGTGGTGCCGTGGATATGGAAGAGGAGCGTCGTCCGACCGATGCGCCGGATTAGAGCGCCCAGAACGACGCCGACGACGAGGACGGGAACGTTGATTGGCGTCGCGATCACCGACTGAATCAGCGCCTGTGGCCCGCCCCTCGCCTGTTCTACGGTCGCCAGCAGCGGACTGATCAGCCCAACCCACAACGCGACGGCGGCTATCGCACCGCCAACGAGCGTCGGAACGACTGCTAGCAAGTGGTATTTCAGCGCCTCCCGTAATGCGACCTCGAATTGCATGTGTGTACATTGTTCACGGACGTCAAAATAAAACCCCGGACGGGACGGGCATCAGTCTCTTGACGGGTTCCTGAATCTTTATTTCGCCGCTCCGAGGACTCCGAAACATGGATATCGGCGCACTCACCGTCCCGCACGGCGACGAACCGGGCGAGGACCACGTCGACCGCGGCGACCACCTTGACGACGACCGCGCGGACCGGGCCGACCGCGAACTCCGGGAGGCGGTCGAACTGGCCGACCAACTCGGCGTCGAGACGGTCACCTGTTTTTCCGGGTTGCCCGCGGGCGCGCCAGGCGACGCCTACTGGGCGGAGTGAACCCATGACGGACACGCCACTGACGATCGGCGTCCTGGGGTACCGGTTCATGGGCAAGGCTCACGCGAACGCGCTGGCGCGGCTCCCGATGTTCTTCCCGGACGCGCCCGCGGTCGAGCGACACACGATCGTGGGGCGCGACGAGGAGGCGCTCGCGGACGCCGCCGACCGGTTCGGGTTCACGCACACGACCACCGACTGGGCGGACGCGATCGACGCGGTCGACGTCTTCTACAACCTCGGGCCGAACCACGTCCACGCCGAGCCGTCGATCGCCGCGCTGGAGGCGGGAGTCCCCGTTCTCTGCGAGAAGCCGCTCGCGCCGACGCTCAACGAGGCGGGGGCGATGCGGGACGCGGCCGCGGCCGCGGACGTGCCCGCCTGCTGCGCGTTCAACTACCGGTTCGTGCCGGCGATACGCCACGCCCGGACCCTGATCGCCGACGGAGAACTCGGGGAGATCCGCCAGGTCCGTGGCCGCTACCTCCAGGACTGGCTCGTCGACCCGGAGGCGCCGTGGGCGTGGCGGATGGACGCCGACCTCGCCGGGTCGGGCGCGCTTGGCGACCTTGGCGCGCACACGATCGACCTCGCGGACTTCCTCGTCGGCGACGCGGTCGGCGGGATCGAACGGGTTTCCGGGCACTTGGAGACGTTCGTCGACGAACGGCCCGTCCTCGACGACGACGGCGAGGTCGAGGGATACCGCGACGTGACCGTCGACGACGCCTACACCGCACAGGTCGCCTACGAGTCGGGCGCGATGGGGTGCTTCGAGGCGTCCCGGTTCGCGACGGGCCACAAGAACGATCACACGATCGAGGTCCACGGCTCGGAGGGGAGCCTGCGGTTCTCGCTCGAACGGCTCAACGAACTCGAGGTGCTCCGGGCGGGGAACCGCGGCTACGAGACCGTCCTCATCACCGACGCGTCCGACCCGTACGTCGACCGCTGGTGGCCGCCCGGCCACGTGATCGGTTGGGAGCACACGTTCGTTCACGAGAACTACGAGTTCTTACGCTCCGTATCCACAGGAAACGTTCCGGACGTACTTTCACCCTTCGAGAATGGGTATGAGGTCCAGTGCGTACTCGACGCGATCAAGCGCTCGGACGAGCGCGGTAAGTGGATAGCGCCCTGACCGCGTGGGAACGCCGCCCCGTACTGGCTGTCAAAACGAACTAAAACAGGGCGTGGGCCTCAGTCCCGGAGATGAGACGGTTAACAACGACAACGGGGACGGATCTGCATTAGTTTTAGAGGATGGTTCAACTCCGGGGATCAAAAGTTCCGCACTTGAATTCAACATCAGTAACACTGGACAGAGCCCGGTCACGATAACCGAATTTAGTTTATCGACTCCAGGAAAGAGCAACTCAAACGCAGACGCGGTTGACAGTATCGATAGGGATGCAACGGGAAATACTGGCGAAAATGCTGAGGTTCAAATACGAGACCGAGACGGCGATGAGTTGCTTGGATATACAACTCCTGGTTCAGGCCAGTCGGATAACTTTGACACGGATGGGAGTCTCTATGTTATGGATCGTAAGGGGGACGAAGGTCGTGGAGAGGAAGCGACTATCAACTCAGATACAGTCGTGTCGGTGGACATGGGTGAGTTTAACGATGGAAATACGTTACAATACAGTTCCATCGATAGTAAGGCGGATTCAGATCTGACTGCGACGTTCACTCTAGAAGGTGACACGACGGTCGAATTTTACTTTGAGGTTACTGCTGCCAATACCTGATAGGCTCTTACCGAACTCAGTGAAACAGCGTGAGTATCATGTCATCCCGCTGAATGCGTCTGTGTGTGAACAACCAAACCGCATTCGGCGGGATGCTTCAGCAACTTGTTGAGCTCACATCAATAGTGTTGCGGCCAGAGCCGCTCGATGCCGAGATCGAGCGGCGCTGTAAGCACGCTTGGGAAGAAGCACCTTGTCCTGATTGTGGCGAAACCACCATCAACGCCGGGGACAGCAGTCCCCGACTGTGGTGTTCTAACTGCCGATATACGTTCACCTACACCCGCAACATACCCTTCGAAGGACGAACACTCACGCCTGGAGAGATTATCATTGCCTTCGTACTCTACGCAGATACGCTACTCAGCATCAACCAAGTTGCTCAGCTCTTCGAGGCAGTTTACGATACTGTCCACACAACTATCCGCGAGGTGGAAGCC
>JAQCNI010000058.1 GCA_028275105.1 Halorubrum sp. | reverse complement strand
GAGGGGGTCATAGAACTATTCACATGGGTTTGATTTCACCCATAGTTTAGTGAATCAACTGTGAGAACTTGCGTGCGAAGAGGTCGATCGTGTTGAATATGAGAGACCCGTTCTCTGCGGGATCAGTACTAGCGCAGAGAACTTCTCTAGGACGTCGCCGGTGAGGCCGACGCTCGCCCGCCGGCCGACGCGCACGCGACTCCCGGTCCCGGCGAACGTCGGGGTTCAGGCCATCGAGACGATGTCGCTCACGGCCGACGACTCCACGAGGAGGATCACGTGGTCGCCCGGTTCGAGGACGGTGTCCCCCCGCGGCGTGACGAGCGTGTGGTCCCGCGTGATCGCGCCGATGACGAACCGTGCGTCGACCGAGTCGACGAGGTCCGCGATCGGCCGGCCGACGAGACCGCACCCCTCGCCGAGTTCGAGTTCGAGCACCTCCGCCTGGTCGTTCTCGAGGACGGCGATGTTCTCCGCGACGCTCTCGTAAGTGAACCGGGTGATCTCCTCGGCGGTCACCGTCCGGGGGTTGATCGCGATGTCGATTCCGATCTCCTCGAACACCGTGACGTAGTCCGGGCTGTCGACGACCGCGATCACGCGGTCGACGCCGAGCCGTTTGGCGAGAACGGCCACGAGCAGGTTCTTCTCGTCGGACCGGAGCGCGCTGACGACGACGTCGGCCTCGTCGACGTGCTCACGCGTGAGAAACTCCGTGTCGGTCGCGTCGTGTTCCATCACGACGGAGTCGGGGAGGTTCTCCGCGAGCCACCGTGCGCGGTCCGCGTCCTGCTCTATTATCCGCGGTTTGAGTTCGAGCTCCTCGAGCAGGCGGGCGGTTTGGTAGCCGATCTCGCTTCCCCCGACGATGACGATGTCGGCGGCCTGACCGGGTGTGGCGTCGGGCGCGACGCCGGTCGCGAACGCCTGAACGCTCTCGGGACTGCCGATCATGACCGTGCGGTCGTCGGGCTCGATCGTCGTGTCGCCCCGCGGGAGGATCATCTCGTCGTCCCGAAAGATACCCGCGAACGTCAGCGACTCGAAGCGGTCGGCCTCGGAGACGCTCTCGCCCGCGACGGAGCTGGCGGCGGTGATCTCGAACTCGGCCATCTGGACCAGGCCGCCGGCGAACGGGTCGACGTCTATCGCCGCGGGCAACCCGATGACGCGGACGATGTTCTCGGCGGCCAATAGGTCCGTACACACCATGAAGTCGACGCCGAAGGCCCCCTCGCTCTCCTCCCACGTTCGGAGGTACTCGGTGCTTTTGACCCGCGCGATCGTGAACCCGTCGCCCAGCGTCTTGGCGGTCCCACAGCCCACGAGGTTCGTTCGGCCGTCGTCGGTACACGCGATGACAATGTCCGCGTCCCCCACGTTTGCGGCCGTCTGAACGTCAGCGGCCGTCCCGTCGCCGGCGATGGTGAGCACGTCCAGTTCGAACTTCAGCTGCTCGGCCCGATCCGGGTCGATATCGACGACGACGACCTCGTGGTCCGGGGCCAGGCTGGCGGCGATGCTCGTGCCGACCTCGCCCGCCCCGATGATGACCACATCCATGGACAAAACGACTTGGCGAGTCCACTAGTGGGTTGCTATCGCTACCGGGGATCCCAGGACCGAGGGCGCCTCGTTACGACATCGTCTCGGTCCGGAGTTGGTGCCCGGCTCCAGCAAAGAACCGATCTCGACCGCCGCTGGCGGGCTGCCGACCGCCTACGGCTCGTCGCCGACCGCCTGCGACTCGTCGCTGAGCGCCCACGACTCGTCGCCGACAGCCTACGCCTCACCACCAAACGTCATCGGCTCCGACCACGCGTCGCGGCCGGCGACGGTCCGCTGCGGGAACGGGATCGTGATGTCCGCCTCGTCGAATCGCTCCTTGACCGCCTGGACGTACTCGGCACGGACCGCCACGTAGTCGGCCCGGGAGGGGTCCTCGATCCAGATTCGGGACTGAAGCCCGACGTACGAGTCGGAGAGGTCGTTCAACCGCACTGACGGACCGGGGTCGGCCATGATCCCCTCGTGGGCCTCCGCCTCCTCGAGGATGATGTCGGTCGCCGCGTCGATGTCATCATCGTAGTCGATCTTGAAAACGAACTTCAGCCGGAGCCGCCCCTTCGAGACGGGATTCTTCACTACACCGCCGGTGAGGACGCTGTTCGGCACGGTGAGAAGCTCGTTGTCGAACGTCCGCACGCGGGTGACCCGGAAGGAGATGTCCTCGACGATCCCGGAGTTGCCGTCCCACTCGATCCAGTCGCCGATGCGAAACGGCTTGTCGGTGTAGATGAACACGCCCGCGACGAAGTTCTTGGTCACGTCCTGGAGGGCAAACCCGATCGCGAGCGTTGCCGCGGCCGCGATCGTCGCCAGCGACCGCAGGAAATCCTGGTAGCCGGCCGCCCCGAACGCGGCGGTGACGCCGACGAACAGCACGAGAAAGGTGACGATCTTCCGTAGCGGCCGGCGGGCATGCTCGTCGAGTCCGCGGCGGTCGAACACTCGCCCGACGACCGGGCCGATGACGAGCTTGTTGAGCAGATACGCCGCCGCGACGACGGCGAAGAGGATGCCAGCGTCGACCGCGAGGTCGGTCGCGGAGCCGAGGTACGGCTCCAGCGCCCCGGCGAACGCGACCGGCGCTCCCGCCATCAGTGGAAGACGGCGGTGTTCCCACGAGTCTCTATCAGTTTGGCCTCGACGGCCTCGGCGAGTTCCGCCGCAAGTTCCTCGGTCGACGTCCCCCCGCGGGCGGCCCGCAGGAACTTTGCTTTCACCAGTTTTCGGTCGTCAAGCTGGTCGGACAGCTCGTCGACGACCGGGTCGATTCCCCCCTTTCCGACGTGAACGGTGACGTTGACGTCGTGTGCCTCCTTTCGAAGTTGGTGATCGGTCATACACCGTTGACTCGTTCGTCCGCATTGAACCTTGAGGTTCGCACTCGCCGTCCCGACCCCGTCCCCTGCTCTCTTCTCGATGAGGATTAGACTAAACTAAAGATTTGATTAGATAGAAAGAACTATTTGCCGGCCCGACCGACGTGGTCGTAATGAACGCCGGACGCGATGCGACGAGACCGACCACTCGACGGCGCTTCCTCGCCCTCGGTGCCGGCGGCCTCGCCGGGGGGACGGCCGGCTGTCTCGGCGGGTCCGCGGCTCCCGGCGACGCTGACGGGGACGACGGGCCCACCGCGGTCGCGTCGTTCTTCACGTTCTTCGACTACGGCCGGCGGCTCGCCGAGGGGACGGCGGTCACCGTCGAGAACCTCGTCCCCACGGGGCTCCACGGCCACGGCTGGGAGCCGGACCCGTCGATCCAGCGGCGTATCACCGACGCCGACGCGTTCGTCCACGTCGGTCCCGACTTCCAGCCGTGGGCCGACCGGGCGATCGACACCCTGGCCGACGAGGCGGGCGAGACGGCGGTCGTGAACGCGCGCGAGGGGATCGACCTGATCGATCTCGTCGAAGGTCTCGACGAGGACGAGGCGGTCGAAAGCGGGAAGGACCCACACTTCTGGCTCGACCCGGAGCGCGCCAAGCGGTCGGTCCGAAACATCGCCGACGGCTTGGTCGGGATCGCTCCCGACGCGGAAGCGAGGATACGCGAGAACGCCACGGCGCTCGAGTCCGACCTCGACGACCTCGACGCGGAGTGGGAATCGACGTTCGACGTCGCCGACCGCGACGTGGTCTTCCTCGCCGCCCACAACGCCTTCGGCTACCTCGCCGACCGCTACGGGACGACCATCGAGCCGCTCGTGGTGAACCTCGCGGCCGACGGCGACGTGCGCCCGGCGGACATGCGACGGGCGCAGGAGACGATCGCCACGAACGAGATCCGCCACATCGGCGCGGCGGTGTTCGAGCCGATCCGGCCGGCGAGACAGTTGCTGGAGCAGACCCGCGTGGATTCGTACTACCCCGTCACCCCATACGCCGGGACCGCGGAGTCGTGGGCCGAGCGCGGCTGGGGGTACTTCGACATCGCGCGGCGGGTCAACCTGCCGACGTTCCGGATCCTGTTGGGGATCGAGGCGCCCGAGGACGTATCGTTCGCCGACTACGGCCGGAACTTCGAGCCCTGACCGTGTCGTCCGAAACGTCCTCGTCGACGGGGACCGGCCGAGCGGATCGGGGAACGAACGGCGATCGCGACGTCGCCACGGACGCCGGTCGGGTCGTCGCCGTCGACGACCTCACCTTCGGGTACACTGCGGCACCCGTGATCGAGGACGTCTCCTTCGACGTCGACCGCGGCGAGTACGTTGGGATCGTCGGCCCGAACGGCTCCGGCAAGAGCACGCTGTTGCGGCTGGTCTTGGGCCTCCACGAGCCCGACGCCGGCGAGTGTCGGCTCCTCGGCCACCCCTCACGCGCGTTCGCGGAGCGCGAACGGGTCGGGTACGTCGCGCAGGACGTGACCGAGAACACGAAGCGGATGCCGATCACGGTCGCGGAGGCCGTGTTGATGGGGCGGTTCCCCCACGCGGGGTTCGGCCGCGTCACCGAGGCGGACCGCGAACACGCCCGTGAGGCCCTCCGAACCGTCGGGATCGAGCGGCTCGCCGATCGAAAGATCACGGCGCTCTCCGGCGGCCAGCGCCAGCGCACGTACATCGCCCGTGCGCTCGCCGGCGAGGCCGATCTGTTGGTGTTGGACGAGCCGACCGTCGGCGTCGACGCCGAGTCCATGGACGCCTTCTTCGAGCTGCTCGCCGACCTCAACGACGCGGGGATGACCGTGCTCCTCGTCGAACACGACATCGGAGCGGTCCTCGAACACGCCTCCCGGGTGATCTGTCTCAACCGCGAGGTGTACTTCGACGGGTCGCCGTCGGCCTTCGCCGGGAGCGACGCCCTCGAACGGGCGTACGGGACGAACCTGGGCTTGGGGTCGGGGACGGGAGGTGACGGCCCGTGACGGGTCCCCTCGCGGAGGCGGTCCGGGCCCCCTACGAGCTCGTCACGTGGCTGATCGGACAATGGAGCGCCGCCCTCTCGGCCGTCGGCGAGGCGCTCGGGATCGGGATGTTCGAGTACGTGTTCATGCATCACGCGTTCCTCGTGGGTGCGCTGATCGCGGTGATGGCCCCGCTGATCGGGACTTTCCTCGTCCACCGGCAGATGGCCCTCATCGGCGACGCGCTGGCACATACGGCGTTCGCCGGCGTCGCCGTCGGGCTGTTCGTCAACTCCGTCCTCGGGACCGGGATCTCCCCGTACCTCACGGCGGTCGTCGTCGCGATGCTCGCGGCGCTCGCGATCGAGTTGATCGCCGAGGTCACCGACGCATACAACGACGTCTCGATGGCCATCGTGCTCTCGACGGGCTTCGCGCTCGGCGCGGTCCTCATCAGCCTGAACACCGGCGGACTCGCCGTCGGGATCAACCAGTACCTCTTCGGCAACCTCGCGACCGTTTCGCGGGGGAACGCGGCGCTGCTCGTCGGCCTCTTCCTCACCGTCTCCGTCGTGGTGACGGTCACGTACAAACAGCTGCTGTACGTCACCTTCGACGAGACCGCAGCCCGCGTCGCCGGCATCGACGTGGCGCGGTACAACCGTCTGATGACGACGCTGACGGCGATGGTCGTCGTCGGCGCGATGCAGATAATGGGCGTGATCCTCGTCGCCGCGATGCTCGTGGTGCCCGTCGCCGCGGCGGCCCAGGTCGCCCGGGGGTTCCGGGAGGCGCTGCTCGCGTCGGTCGTCCTCGCACAGATCGCGGTGCTCGTCGGGATCACCCTCTCGTACCGCTACGAGGCGACCGCAGGCGGGACGATCGTTCTGGTCGCCGTCGCGGTGTACATCGTCCTGGTGCTGGTCGGCAAGATCCAGTCGCGGCGGGCCGTCCCGGAGGAGGCCGACGGGGTCGCCGGACGGATCGGAACGGACGGCGGGGAGTCGCCGAGCGAGTGACCGGCTAGGGAAGCGGGCGGTCGGACTCGACGACGGGCCGTCCGGTCGCAATCGATCAACTCGATTCCCGGGTGAGGTCGGCGAACTCGCCCTCGACGTCGTCGAGGATCGCACCGTCGTCGGAACCCGATTCCGTCCCCGTCGCCTCGCGGGCGGCGCCCTCCCCGTCGCCGTCGGACCCGTCGTCCGGCTCGTCGGCCGCCGTTTCAACCGTGACCGCGTCCCGCTCGACGGCGAGCCGGAAGGTCGGGACCGTTCGGTAGACGACTTCGACGACGTTCTTCCGTTCGAGACTCCGGAGCGCCCGACGGACGTCGCCGACGTCCGGGTCGATATCGTACCCCTCTCGGAGGTCGTTCAGGACGTTCACGACCGACTGTGACCGTTCGTCGGGTCCCGCGACGGCGCGGAACACGCGTGTTTCGAGTTCCGGGACGGCGATCCGGTCGGGCGCCTCTCCCTTCGCGACGGCGTCGGGCTCGATCCCGGGGTCGACGTCGACGAGGTCGTTGGCTTCCGCCGTCGCCCGGATCAGCCCGTCGTCGTCGCGGTAGTAGTACTCCTTCAGGTGCTCCTCGAGGTAGCCGTGGACCTCGCTGCCGCCGTCGACGCCCCAGACGTCCTCCAGCTCGCCGTTCTTGGTCGGCTGGAGGCGAACCACGTCGGCGAGTCGGTCGCGTTCCTCGTCGGTCAGCGTCATTCCGCCTCGACCGCGCTCGCCGCGCGGATCACCGTCCGCTCGTCGAACTTCGGGCCGACGAGCTGGAGCCCGACCGGGAGCCCGTCGGCCTCGCCCGCGGGGACCGAGACGGCGGGAAGGTTCGCGAGGTTTACCGGCGTCGTGTTCGCGTCCGCGAGGTACATCCGCAGCGGGTTATCGAGGCCCTCGCCCAGCTCGAAGGGGAGGACCGGCATCGTCGGCGACGCGATCACGTCGACGTCCGCGAACGCGTCCTCGAAGTCCTGCCGGACCCATGCTCTGGCGTCCTGCGCTTTGTCGTAGTACTTCTCGTGATATCCCGCCGAGAGCGCGTACGTCCCGAGGAGTATCCGGCGTTTGACCTCCGCGCCGAACCCCTCCTCGCGGGTCTCGGCGAACGTCTCGTTCCAGTTGCCGTCGGCGTCCGCGCGGTGGCCGTATCGCACGCCATCGAACCGCGCGAGGTTCGAGGACGCCTCGCTCATCGCGATCACGTAGTACGCTTGGACCGCGTGCTCGACCGACGGCAGGGAGATGTCGACCGTCTCGGCGCCGCGGGCCACGAGGCCGTCGATCGCGTCCCGAACCGTTTCGACCACGCGCTCGTCGGCCCCGTCGAACAGCTCCGTCGGAACGCCGACCGTGAGCCCGTCCACGTCGCCGTCGGCGGCCGCGGCGTAGTCGGCGTCGCCCGCTGAACCGGTCGCACCGTCGACCTCGCTCGGGTCGCGGGTGGTCCCGTCGTTGGGATCCGGTCCCGCCATGACCGACAGCGCCGCGGCCGCCTCCTCGACGGTCCCCGCGATCGGGCCGATCTGTTCGAGGGAGTTCGCGTACGCGACCAGTCCGTACCGCGACACCAGCCCGTACGTCGGTTTGATCCCGACGACGCCACAAAATGCGGCCGGACAACGGACCGACCCCCCGGTGTCCGAGCCGAGCGCGACGTCGACCTCACCCGCGGCGACCGCCGCCGCCGACCCGCCGGAGGACCCGCCCGGCACGCGTTCGGGGTCCGCAGGGTTGCGGGTCGGGCCGAACGCGGACGTCTCCGTCGTCGTCCCCATCCCGAACTCGTCCATGTTCGTCTTCCCGACGACCGTCGCGCCCGCCTCGGTCAGGCGGTCGACGACCGTCGCCGAGTACGGCGGCACGTAGTCGGCGAGCATCTCCGACCCGCAGGTCGTCCGGATCCCCTCGGTCGAGATGTTGTCCTTGACCGCCACCGTCGTCCCCGCGAGCGGACCGTCGTCGGCCCCCTCGATCGTCGCCTCGGTGATGAACAGGTTGAGGTCGGCCGCCATTCACGACACCTTCGGCCCCTTGAAAAAGCCGTCCTCCGTCTCCGCGGCGTTCGCGAGCGCCGCCGACTGATCCAACCCGTCCTCAACCTCGTCGGCGCGCATCACGTTGACGAGCTCCTCCTCGGAGTCGGTCTCGGGGACCTCGTCGAGCGCCTCGAAGTACTCGAGAATCTCCGCGAACTGCTCGGCGAACGCGTCGACCTCGTCGTCCGCGAGACGTACTCTGGCCAGGTCGGCAACGTGACGGACTTCGTCGGCGTCGACCACGGACCCGTCGGAACCGGCGGACGTGTCGACGTCGTCCGCCTCATTCTCCCCCGCATCGCCCGTGGACTCGGACGTATCGCTCATATTTCGAGGTGTTCCGGACCGGGAGTAAGGGTTTCGGAACGTCGCATCGGCGGTGTCCGACGAAAAAAAAGCGCCAGCGGCGTCACTACTCGTCGGCTCGAACGGTCACCACCGGCGGATCCGCCATCCGTACCACCTTCTCCGCGACGCTGCCGAGCAGGTAGCGCTCGACGCCCGTCCGGCCGTGGGTCCCCATCACGATGAGGTCAACGTCGTTCTCGTCGGCGTACTGTAGGATCACCGAGTGAGGGGCACCGACCTTGACGGCGGTCACCGTTTCGTTGCCGTCGAGGGCCGCGGCCGTCTCCTCGGCGATTTCCTCGCCGCGATCGGAGAGAGCCGCGTGACGGTCCTCGACGTCGCTCCGATCGCCAACCATGCCCCGCTCGCCGCCCCCGGTGCCTTCCCCACCGAGCCCCGAGCCTTCGTCGGCGAGGGAGGGCCCACTCATCCCCGCGCCGAGGTGTGCCGTATCGACGACGCACAGGACGTGGATGGTTGCGTCGAACGCCGCCGCGAGCTCTCTGGCGTGCGCTGCCGCCGCCTCCGATCCGTCGCTTCCGTCCGTCGGGTACAGGATAGTGTCGTACATCGTGACACCACGTTGAGGTTTTATGAGGGAGCGGTGAAAACGCACCGGAGATTCCCGTTATCGGCCGATCCGGCCGTCAGCCGAGAATTTATCTAGGGATAGACGGGGAGGTCGGCCGCGTGATCGACGGAACGAGCGTCCGGGTGATCGACGGAACGAGCGTCCGGGTGATCGACGGAACGAGCGTCCGCCCTTACAGAAGATCGTTCGAGACGAGCCGGTCGACCGCCTCCCGCAGGCGCTCCTCGCTCGCGGCGTAGGAGATTCGCGCGTAGCCCGGTGCGTTGAACGCGCTGCCGGGGACGCACGCCACCGATGCCTGCTCGATGGCACGCTCACACCAGTCCGCATCGTCCGCATCGACGGGGATCATCATGTAGAACGCCCCGTCGCCGACGTCGACGTCGACACCGTGTTCGTCGAACAGGTCGACGAGTAGGTCGCGTCGATCGGCGAACGCCGCCCGCATCTCCTCGACCGACGCCTCGGTGTTCTCGATTGCCTCGACGCCCGCGTGCTGGACGAAGTTCGTCGCACAGGAGACGGAGTGTGAGTGGAGCTTCCCCGCCTGTCCGACGAACTCGTCGGTCGCGTGGAGGTAACCGAGCCGCCAGCCGGTCATCGAGTACGCCTTCGAGAAGCCGTTGATCGTCACCGTCCGGTCGCTCATCCCGTCGAAGCTCGCGAGCGAGACGTGCTCGGCGTCGTACACGATCCGCTCGTAGATCTCGTCGGAGATGACGGCAACGTCGTGTTCGACGGCGAGGTCACGGACGCTCTCCAGGGCCGCCGGCGAAAACACCGCACCCGTCGGGTTCGACGGCGAGTTGACGACGAGCAGCTCGGTGTCGTCGGAGACGGCCTCGCCGAGGGCATCGAGCGCGGGCTCGAGCTGGAACCCGTGGGGCGCGAGATCGACGCGCGTGAGGTCCCCTCCGGCCAGTTTCACCATCGCCTCGTAGGAGACCCACGCCGGGTCAAGCAGGACCACCTCGTCGCCATCGTCGATGAGCGTCTGGAACGTCTCGTAGAGGGCCTGCTTGCCGCCGGGGGTGACGATCACCTCGTCGGCGGCCGCGTCGATCCCGTTACCGCGAAGTTTCTCCGCGATCGCATCCTTCAGCGCCGGGATCCCGTTCGAGGAGGTGTATCCCGTGTGACCCGCGTCGAGGGCGTCCTTGCCGGCCTCGACGACGTTTTCGGGGGTGTCGAAGTCGGGTTCGCCGACCGAGAGGTCGACGATGTCGGCGCCCTCGGCCTCCTTTTCCGCCGCGAGGTTCGATATTGCCAGCGTCGCGCTGGGTTCTACGCGTCCCATCCGGTCCGAGAAGTCGTATGCGTCACTCATTGGTATAGCGTCGGTCGGTATCGTGTTCGCCGGTCTTCGCGTGCGTTACGCCGTCGTCGACCGTGTCGGTCGTGATCGCGATATCCGTCATTCGAGCGCCTCCACCATGTCGATCGCGGCGCGTGTGGCCTCCGCACCTTTGTCGATCCGTTCGCGGGCCTCCGCGCCGGACATCCCCGGGCCGCTCACGCCGAAGGTGACGGGGGTGTCGCGGTCGAGACTCACGTCGGTGAGCCGCTCCGCGGTGGCGCTCGCGATGACGTGGTCGTGGTCGGTGTCGCCGGTGACTATCGCGCCGACGACGGCCACGGCGTCGACGTCGTCGCGCCGCGCGAGCCGGTCGGCCGCGAGCGGGCTGTCGTACGCGCCCGGCACCGCGACCTCGTCGACGACGACGGCGTCGCGCTCGGCGGCCGCCTCGCGGGCCGCCGCCGCCATCGGGTCGGTGACGGCGTCGTTGAACCGCGCCACCACCAGTCCCAGCGAGACCATACGTTCGGTCAAACCGGCGGCGTCAAAGGTCTACCGTTCGACCGCTGGATTACCGGTTGTGTCAGTACGATCCGCAGTCGGCGCGGTCCGTCGTCGTGGATGCCAACTCAAACCCCGTCGTCACGGGTGTCGACTCGAAACCCGTCGTCGATGGCGAGCGCGCTACGCCCCGCCCGATCCCGAGTCGACCGCCTTCGCGGCGTCGTGGAAGATGGAGACATCCATGCCGATCTCTCGTTCCGCCGAGTCGAGTGGCGGGAGCGGTCGGACGGTCCGTTTCCCACACTCGAGCGTCAGCGGGCCGCGCTCCAGCGCCGCGGCCCCGATGTGGGGGGTGACATCCCGGACGAACTCGTGCGAGTACTCGCCGGGGGCGGGGTGGTCGGCGTATCGAGCGATCCACGCCTCGGCGTTCGGTCCCGGCAACCCGCCGGTGTCCGGCTCCGCAGTGTCCCGATCCATACCCGCCGGAGCGGGTACTCGGCGTCAACCGTTCTCGATTCGGCAACTGGCCGGGGGACATGCCGTCCGGGGTCCACCAAACGGTGGTCTACCCCATCCGCCGGACCCTACCGTCCCGTGTCGTACTTGTACGTCGCCGTGTCGGGATCGATCCCGAAGTCCTCGGGCGACTCCCCCGGTCGCCCCCCGTTACCGGCGTCGTCGTCACCCGGATCCGCCCGTTTGAACGCCTCACGGAACCGGTCGGGCATCTCGAACTCCTCGGTCGGGAGTCGGAGCGAGATGATCTCTCCGTCGAGCGTCTCACGCTTCTCGGCGCGGCGTTCGGCGATGGACGTCGGCACCGCGTCGTCCTCGACGGGGTCGAACCCGAACTGCGTGAGGTACTCCGGCTGGTCGGTGAGCACGTACACCGTTTCGAACGCCTCGGCGGCCGCGGTGTCGACGAGCCGCTCAACGATGTGCGCTCCCACCCCGTGATCGCGCCACTCCGGGAGAACGCCGATACCCGTCAGCTCGATCGCTTCGTCATCGTCGGCCTTGTGGATCCGCAGGCGACCGAACCCCGCGCGGTCGCCGGACTCTTGATCGACCGCGATCACGTAATCCCGTGACCTGAACGCGACGTCGTCGAGCCCCAGGCTCTCGATCGCGTCCAACAACCACGCCTCGTCACGGTTCTTGGCGTCGCGGACGTACATACGCGACCCTACGGCGGCGGACATAAAAACGGTTCCCCGAGTCTCGGATGGCACTCGGCTCCGGCATCGAGCGACGGTCGGCTCCGGCGTCAAGTCACGGGCAGCTCCGGCGTCGCAGTCCACCCGATCTCACTGATCGACGGAACGCTCGTCCAGCGCGACCGGGACCGAACGGGCGGCGACGTCGGCGGCGAACGCCCCGCCGTCCGCTTCGAGAATCTCGACGGTATCGTAGTGGATCGGGACGACCAGTCCGGGGTCCATCCGCTCCGCGAGGCTGGCGGTCGCGTGACGGTCGGAGACGACCCCGCCGCCGATGTTCGCGAGAAGGACGTCGACGTCGAGTTCGGCGAACCCGCCGAGCGCGTCCGAGTCACCGGGCCAGAACACCCGGCGACCCGCAAACGAGAGAAGGTAGCCACAGCCGAACCCCTCGGGGTGTGGGACGGTCCCGTCCGGGTTCGCCTGGGGGCCGTCCGGGTCGTTGTAGGCGGGAACGCTCCAGACCGTCACGGTGCCGACGGGCGTTTCGATCCGGAGTTCGGCGGCGTCGTCGACCCGGATCACGTCGAAGTCGGCGGCAAGCCCCTTGCTTTCGCCGCGCTCGGTTCCGTGCGCTTCATTGCCCGCCCCTCCGTCCTCGGTTCCATCTCCCCGTCCTGAACCGTCGCCGTTGATCGGTTCCACGTCGCGGTCGATCCGGGCCGGGGTGACGGTTTCGTATATCACGAGCGTCGCGTCCGGGGCCGCGACCGACCGGATCGCGGCCGGGTCATAGTGGTGGTCGTGGGTGACGACGACAACGTCGCCGTCACGGGCCCAGTAGTCGTCGAGGACGCCGTATCGGCCGGGATCGGTGTACACGATCGGACCACCCTCGATCGCGAGACGGGCGGTCGCGTAGCCGAGCCACTCGACGGTGAGGTCATCGTATTCGACGGTCATACCGGTCCGTCGTTCGGCCACTCGCTTGAGCGTGACTATCGGTCGGTCCGGTCCGGGGCCGTCGTGCCGTTGGCCGGAGCGTCGCGGTCGCGGTCCGGGCCGTCGCGGTCGCCGTCCGGGCCGCCGCGGTCGCCGTCCGGGCCGCCGCGGTCGCCGTCCGGGCCGCCGCGATCATCTCGGCCGTCGGTATCGCGCCCGTCGTCGACGACGATGAGGTCCCAGCTCCCGTCGACCTCGTCGAGGTCGGGGTCGCCCCCATCGCCCGACCCAAGAACGTGTTCGGGAACGAGCGGCATCGGGATCGGGACGTAACCGGCGGCACGCATCGACGCGAATCCGCTCACGCTCTCCACGACCGCCCCGTCCTCGCCCCGGCGGACGCGGAACCGCTTGTCCGTCGGGTCCCGCCTGTAGAAGTAGGGGAACGCGTCGGCCGGGGGCGTTCGGAGACTCTCGACGCCGCCGACCGCCGCGACGACCCGGTCGTTCGCCGCGCAGACGAGCCGTGGGACGATCGGCCGGCCGTCCGCGTCGGTCACCCCGACGTCGACCCCACCCACCGACGGCACCGGGCCGACCGGCGTGTCGGCCTCGCGCCAGCTAAACGTCGGGTCCGGACCGGGTCCGTCGATCCGGACGCAGGCGTAGCCGCCGGTGTCGTTCGCGAACGCCGACGTGTCGACCGGGATTCGGTCCGGGCCCGCGTAGAACGTCCGGCGCCCGTCCGTTTCGGCGGCGAGTAACGGCGGGTCGGCAAGGACCGATCGGACCTGTGACGCGACCGTTTCGTCGTCGACGACGAACAGCACTCTGCGGTCGCGTTCGCGGGCATGTGCCAGCCGAGAACTCACCGTCGTCGGCGTCGCGTCGGCGGCGGTGAGGGGTTCGACGCCGAGTGGTCCCTCCTCGGTAACGGCGATGGCCGGCGGCTCCGCGCGGGTCTCCGGTCGGGAGACGTCGTAGCCGCTCGCGGCGAGCCGGGCGGCCGCAGCGTCCGTCAGCCGCTGTCGGGCCGCGTCGCCGAGGGGATCGGGCATGCGCCCGGATATGGGGTCCAACGGGAAGCAGCTTTCGTGTACCGGCCAGGGTCGGCGGGTTCCGAACCGGCGCCATGGCTCCGTCTCGGCCGGGATCTGAGCGAATGGTGTGTCGATTCAATCCCCGTCCCCTCGCCGACTCCGAGCCGCATCTCGCCGAGCACGAGCCGCGCAAGGAGTTTGGCCTCGACCGAGAGACAGCGGTTGAACGGTCCGAACAACGTCTCGACTTTGCGGGACTCGCTTCCCGCCCCTTCGGCCGCGGCCGACTCGCGGAGGGTTCGCTCGACCGCGGCGACGGTGAGGGGGTCCCGGCCGCCGGCGAACGCCGACAGGCCCCGTTGACCGCCGAGGTCGAAGCCGGCGGCGACCCCGCCGAGGTCGTAGCCGGCGGCGTCCCCGCCTATCTCGCCGCGTTCGGCGAGCCGATCTTCCACGTCGGCGGCGGTGACGTTCGGTCCGGCCGCACGGACGATGGCCTCACGGCACGTCGTCGTCCCGATGTCGGACGGCTCGGCCGCCAGACGCTCCGCCCGCTCGGCGACCGCGGCGA
>JAQCNI010000057.1 GCA_028275105.1 Halorubrum sp. | reverse complement strand
CGCCGGATGTCGAAGCTCTTCTGTTCCGGCTGGAGCTCCTTGAGGAGCTCGCGCATCTGTTCCTCGTCGATGCGATCCTGAACGCGGCCGCTCTGTGCGAGGGACGTGACCTGCTTTTTGACTTTCTCGCCGAACTGTGGTTTCGACATCTCGACCGCGTTGAGTCGCTGGCGCGCGCCGTCCGTCAGGTACTGTTTGAGGATCGCCTCCTGTTGGGCCTCGGCGCGCTCCTGAGCCTCCTGTTGGGCCTCGGCCCTGTTGCCCTCGTCCCCGGCACGGTCTTGCAGCTCTTCCATCTTCTTCTCGCGCAGTTCCTCGAGTCGTTCGTCATCGGGGTTTTCGCTCATACACGTGTCTTCTCGTCGCGTGCGAAAAACGATTTCGGAGACTCGGCCGTTCGAAGACCGGGCCGTTCGGAGACTCGACCGTTTGTGGACCCGGCGACGGGACCCGCAGTCGGTCCGGGCTTGTTAAACGGACCCCGGGCGTAGTTGGCGACGATGACCGAGTCGCGGGAGTTTTGCCCCCGGTGTGGCGATGCCGTTCCGGAGCGGCGGGACCCGCTCCCCGGCGCGCCCAGCGGACGCGACGCGCTGTTGTGTGACGACTGCTACTTTGCGGACTTCGAGCTTGTCGACGCGCCCGACCGGATCGAGGTACTCGTCTGCTCGGGCTGCGGCGCGGTCCGCCGCGGGGAGTCCTGGCGGGACGTCGGCGCGCGCGATTACACCGACGTCGCCGTCGACGAGGTCGCGACGGCGCTCGGCGTCCACGTCGACGCCGAGGACGTCGAGTGGGGCGTCGAGCCCGAGCAGGTCGACGAGAACACGATCCGGATGCACTGTCAGTTCTCGGGGGTCGTCCGCGGGACGCTCCGCTCCGCGGCGGTCACCGTTCCGGTGAAGGTATCCCGGGGGACCTGTGACCGGTGTGGCCGGATCGCCGGCGGCTACTACGCGGGAATCGTTCAGGTGCGCGCCGACGACCGGGAACTCACGGCCGAGGAGCGCGCGGAGGCGCTGTCGATCGCGGAGTCGTACGTCGCCGACCGCGAGGCGGACGGCGACCGGGAGGCGTTCATCACGGAAATAAAGGAGACGGACGACGGCCCGGACCTGAAGCTCTCCTCGAACCGCCTCGCACAGAACGTCGCGACGCGGATCACGGACGAACTCGGCGGGAGCTTCGAATCGTACCCGACGCTCGTTACGGAGGACGGCGACGGCAACGAGGTGTACCGGGTGACGTTCGCGGTGCGGCTCCCCCGATACGCGCCGGACGAGATACTCGACCCGGCGGACGGCGACGGACCGGTGTTGGTCACCGGGGTCTCCGGCGGGACCCGAGGGATCCGCCTCGCCACGGGCGAGGCGTACGGCTCGACCGCCGACGGCGACGGGCCGCCGGACGCGACCCGGCTCGGAACCCGGGGCGACGCGACGGAGACGACGGTCGTGACCGTCGAGGACGACCGAGCGATCCAGGTGCTTGACCCGGTGACGTACGAGGCGCGAACCGTTCCGAATCCGGCGTTCGTCGACGACGACGCCGAGACGGTGTTGGCGTTCGAACACGAGGGGGCGGTCCACCTCGTCCCACGGGACCCGTAGCCGTCGCTTGGCGATTCGGCGGCCGGGGTAGAAGGGGGAGAACGCGGTGCGGATCCGGGCGGTAGTGGTCGGCGTTCCGCGGGGACTAGCGTTCCGCGGAGACCAGCATTTCGCGGGGACCGACGTTCCGCGAGGACTAACGCTCCGATCAGTCGGCGTGGGCGGTGCGGTCGTCGCCGGCGGCCGCCATGCGATCCGCGACGGTGACCTGGATGCCGTGCCGGTTCAGTTGTCGGACGAACTCCTCCTCGCTGACGCCCGCCCGTGTCGCCGCCTGCGAAAGCGTGAGCGTCCGTGCATCGTACAGCGTCAGCGCACTTGAGAGCCCGTGGGATGCCATACTCGCACTTGTACCGGGGATGGTTATTAACTTTACTAAATGATTCAGGAGCATGATACACCTTATATGGTATAAGGTATCTCGCCGGGTGCGGACCCACATATGATCATCGCCGTCGGGATGAAAGGGGAGACGGGTGGGATGAAAGGGGAGACGGGTGGGATGAAAGGGGAGACGGGTGGGATGAAAGGGGAGCGGATCGAAAAAAGGAGGAAACGGACGGATTCGAAGAGCACCAAGGATGGACCACCCGTCATTCCCGTCCGGCCCCCACAGGAGTTATGCCCCTGTATCGCGGATTTGACGCATGGATAGACAGCAGATCATCGCGCTATTGTTTGCGTTCCTCATGGTGAGTTCCATGCTCGTATGGGGCGTCAGCATCCTCTGATCGGGCGGTTAGGCCGGTTTAATCTCCCGGCGAGGCGTTCCGTGTGTCCGGCTTATCCGTCGCCCCAAACGTCGGACAGGGGGTGATCCTCCTTGCGCTCGGCGTCAGTCTCGGATCGGGTTCGTGTCGGTTCGCTGCCGTCGGCCGCGTCGGACCCGTCGGTCGTGTCCGCGCCGGCCGGGCCATCATCGATCGCATCGGGAGTGGTCGCGTCAGTCGTATCGGCCGTGGCGGCCGATCCGGCCGCAGCGTCGGCCGATTCGCGGGACGACCGCCGGGCGTTCGTGGGTCCCGACGGGTCCGCGTCGATCCCGGCCAACGCGGCGGACGGGTCGAACGCGGGGAGCGTCGGCGCCATCATCCCCTCGACTTGGTCGCGGAACCACGACGGCGTGTCGGCTTCGGCCCGGTCGAACAGATCCAGCAGGGAGTCGTCGGCGAGGTACGTCGCGCCGTAGTCGTCGGGCGCGCGGACGACCCGACCACACGCCTGGATCACGGTTCGCAACGCCGTCCGGTGGTACCAGCCCCACTGCCCGTCGGCCAGTCGGCGAGCGACCCGCGAGTCGTTCGTGTTTCGGTACGGCGCCTTACACACCACCTGCCAGCGACACAGGTCACCGTGGAGGTCGAGCGCTTCCTCCATCTTCACGGAGACGAACACCTCGGGGTCCGGGCTCGCCTGCCACGCCGCCAACTCGGCGTCGCGATTCGCCCGCGTGTGCCGGCGGAGACGGGCGGCGACGCCGAACCCGCCGAGTTCCTCGACGAGCCGTTCGGCGATGTCGTAGGAGTGGGCGTGGACCAGCCCCTTCTCGTCGGGGTGATCGGCCATCAATCGGACGATCAGTCGGGCGATCTCCGGGATCGTGTCGTCGCGGTGCTCGTACGTCATCGAGCCCCGAGTCACGTCGTAGAGGGGCCGATTCGAGAGCGGGAACGTGTGCTCGACGTCGACGAGGGCGACGGTCGCGGGGTCGAGCCCGACGCCCCGGCAGAACGCATCCTTCGAGAGGATCGTCGCCGAGAGCAGCGCGAATTTCTCGCCGCGGTCCCACACCGTATGTCGGAGATAGCGGGCGGGGTCGAGCGGCTTGATTTCGAGCGCGGAGTCCTCGCCGCCGGGCTGGTCGACCACCCACGTCGTCGGCGAGTCGACGTCGCGGTGATCCTCGAGGAACCAGCCGAGTTCCGAGATCAGCTCCGCGAGCCGATCGCGTTTCGCGACCGCCTCCCGGTCGAGCTCCGGCCGGCCGACGAGGTCGTCCTTCGCGCGCTTTGCGACCCCGAGGAGGGTCTCGGCGAACCGCGCGGTGCGGTCGAGCGCGTCCTCGTCGGCGTCGGGTCCGCCGTCGCCGGCGTTCACACCGCCCGCGTCGCCGTCCACGTTCGGGACGCCGACGTCGTCCCAGACCGGGACGCGGTCGGGCGAGAGTTCGATCGTGGCGTACATCTCGGCCCACTCCGCGAGGCCGTGAGCCTCGTCGATCACGACGACGTCGCGTTTTCGGAAGGTGTCCGAGCCCGCGGTCCGCATGAAGTACGCGAGGGTCATGGCCGCGAATCGGTTCCCGGAGGCGATCGCCCGGTCGGAGAAGTACGGACAGCGGTGTTCGATGCGACAGTCGAACCCCCGCTCGCGGGCGCAGGGCGCGCGGTCGACGGGGGTGTCGTGCTCGCCCGGCAGGATACAGTCGTAGTTCGACTTCCCGCGGATCTCCCGGAGGTCGGCGAGCAGGTCGTCGACGGCGACGTCGTCGAGTTGGGACACCTGCGGGGTCGTGTAGTACGCGCCGGTCGGCTCGCTCGGGGCCGCGTCCGCGACCTCCCGGGCCGCGCCCATCACGGCGCGGGCGAGCAGCGACTTACCGCTCCCGGTCGGCGCGCGAACCAGCACCACGTCGTTGCCGGCGGCGAAGGCGTCGCGGATGTCCGCGAGCGCCCGCTCCTGTGTCCCGCGGAAGCTCGGGGCGGGGAACTCCTCGGGGATCCGGTCGGGGTCCACATGGACCACTCGCGCGCTCCCCGAATTAAACCCTCGGAGTGGGGCGACGGTCGGGCGACGATCGGGCGACGGTCGGGCGACGATCGGGCGACGATCGGGCGACGGTCGGGCGACGATCCACCGGATCGTTTATCATCGTTAGGCGGGTGCGGACGGTATGACGTGGCAGGAGGCCGAGCGGGAGTTCTCGGACGACGCCGTCGCCGACGGGACGCTCGCGAGGACGTTCGAACGGGCCGCCGAACGCAACGCGGACCGGGTCGCCCAGCGGTACAAGGGTGGGGTGTACGACCGGTCGCTCGTCGAGGCGGGGGTCGTCGACGCCGCGCCCGATGGCGACTACGCCGGCCTCACCTACGGGGAGATGCGCGCGATCGTACGGCATCTCGCGGCGGGTTTCCGCGAACTCGGCGTGGACGACGACACGAGGCTCGCCGTCTTCGCCGAAACCCGGATGGAGTGGGCGCAGGTCGACTTCGCGGCGCTGTCGGCCGGCGCGGTCGTCACGACCGTGTACGCCTCCTCGTCGGCGGACGGACTCCGGTACCTCCTCGAGGACCCGGAGGCAACCGTCGTCGTCGCCGAGAACCGCGCGCGCCTCGAGGAGGTGTTGGCGGTCCGTGACGACCTCGCCCATGAGCTGGAGGCGATCGTGGTGATGGATGACGTCGACGTCGACGGCGGCGGGGTCGATCCGGCCGATGGCGATCCGGCCGATGGCGATCCGGCCGATGGCGATCCGGCCGATGGCGATCCGGCCGATGGCGACGACGTGTACACGCTCGGCGAGGTCCACGATCTGGGGGCCGACGTCTTCGACGGGGCCGCCTACGAGTCGTGGCTCGACGCGATCGGGACGGACGACCTCGCGAGCCTCGTCTACACCTCCGGCACCACCGGGGAGCCGAAGGGGGTCCGACTCACCCACGCGGATTTCGGGGCGAACCTCACCCAGTACTACACGCGGCTCGCGGCCACGTCCGACGATGCCGGCGACGGGGCCATCGACGGGATCTCGCCGGCGTCAACGACGCTGTCGTTCCTGCCGCTCGCGCACGCGTTCGAGCGGCTGACCGGCCACTTCGTGCCGTTCGCGGCGGGGGCGACGGTCGCCTACGCGGGGTCGACGGGGACCCTCCGGGAGGACTTCGGGCTCGTCCGCCCGACGGTCGTCACGAGCGTCCCGCGGGTGTACGAGATGCTGTTCGACGCGGCCCGCGGGCAGGCCTCGGAGTCGCCGCTCAAACGACGGATCTTCGAGTGGGCAGTCGACGTCGGCCGGACCCACTACCGGACCGCGGATCCCGGTCCCCTGCTCGACGCCAAGCGCGCGGTCGCCGATCGGCTCGTCTTCTCGTCGGTTCGGGCGGCGCTCGGCGGCGAGATCGACTTCCTCGTCTCCGGCGGCGGGTCGCTATCGGCGGAGCTCTGCTCGCTGTATCACGCGATGGGGCTGCCGATCCTGGAGGGGTACGGCCTCACCGAGACGGCTCCCGTCGTCAGCGTCAACCCGCCGGCGGCGCCGGAGGTCGGCACCATCGGGCCGCCGGTCGTCGACACGGAAGTCGCGGTCGACACCGAGGCGGTCGACGCCGGAGGAGGGGACGCCGGAGGAGGGGACGCCGGAGGAGGGGACGGCGGCCGCGATGAAGCCAGCGGTGGCGGCGAGACGGACGCCGAGGCGCCCGGCGCAGTCGGCGAACTGCTCGTGCGGGGCCCGCAGGTGACCGACGGGTACTGGAATCGGCCGGACGCGACGCGGGAGGCGTTCACCGCGGCCGACGCGCTGCCGGCGGACGCGCCGACGGCGGGGACGCCCGTCGCCGAGCGCGACGGCGACCCGGACGAGCCGTGGTTCCGGACCGGCGACGTCGTCCGGCTTCGGCCCGACGGGTACATCGTGTTTCGCGGGCGAACCAAGCGGCTGCTCGTCCTCTCGACGGGCGAGAACGTCGCGCCGGAGCCGATCGAGGACCGGTTCGCGGCCAACGAGTTCGTCGAGCAGTGCTGCGTGCTCGGCGACGACCGCCGGTTTGTTTCGGCGCTGATCGTCCCGAACGTCGATCGCGTGTCGGCGTGGGCCGACGACCGCGGGATCGACCTCCCGGACGACCGCAAAGCGGTTTGTCGGGACGGGCGCGTCCGTGAGCGGATCGGGACCGAGGTCGACCGGGTGAACGCGGCGTTCGAGTCGTACGAACGGATCCGGGGGTTCCGGCTGGTTCCCGAACCGTTCACCGAGGAAAACGGCCTCCTCACGCCGACGATGAAAAAGAAGCGTCGGGCGATCCTTGACCGATTCGCCGACGACGTGGCGGCGATCTACGACGGGACGGGAGGCGGAGACGACGGGGAGTAGCAGGCGACCCGTCGGGACCGATCTGACGGCCAGTCAGGACCGAGCCGACGGTCCGTCGGAATCGAGCCGACGGTCCGTCGGAATCGAGCCGACGGCCCGTCAGGCCCGTACCCGGGCGGATCGAACCGGCTCGCCGAACGCGTACATCGTGTTCTGGCCGGTCACCTCGACGGAGAGGACGTCGCCGACGTCGACGCCGTGATCGCCGGCCGCCTGAACGATCACCTGTCGGTACGCGGAGTCCCGGCATTTCACCGAGTCGCCGGTCCCCTCCTCGACGACGAGCACCTCGCGGGTGTCGCCGACCATCGACGCGTACGCCTCGCCGACGACGTCGCGTTTCAGCGCGGACATCGTCTTCGAGCGCTCCTTCTTTTTCGTGCCGCCGAGTCCCTTCATCTCGGCGGCGTCGGTGCCGGGACGCTTCGAGAACCGGGTGACGTTGATCTTCTCCGGTCGAAGCTCCCGGAGGAGCTCCATCGAGCGCTCGTGGTCGGCGTCGGTTTCGGTGGGGAACCCGACGACGAAGTCCGTCGAAAGCGTCCAGTGGTCGAGCCGGTCGTCGAACGCCGCGACGACCTCGCGGAACTCCGCAACCTGGTGTTGTCTGCGCATCTCGGCGAGCACGTCGTCGCTGCCGGACTGGACCGGCATGTGAACGAAGTCGTACAGCTTCTCGTTGGCGGCGAACACGTCGGCGAGTTCCTCGCGGATCCCGTGAAGCCCGCCGGGGTTCGCCATCCCGAGCCGAACCCGGAACTCGCCGTCGATGTCGCAGATCCGTTCGAGCAGCTCCGGAAGCTTCCGTTCGCCCGTATCCCAGCCGTACACGCCGGTGTCCTGGCCGGTGACGCGTATCTCCTTTGCGCCCGCGTGGACGAGCGCCCGGGCCTTCTCGACGTTCTCCGCGACCGGCGGTGAGTCGACCCGGCCGGTCGCGAACTTCGTGATACAGTACGAGCAGTTGCTCATACAGCCGCGTGCGATGGGGAGAATCCCGATGACGCCGTCGAGGACCGGCTCGCTGTCGGCGGTAGGGGTGGGACACTCGCCGTTGAGCACGTGGCTCGGGACCTCGTCCCAGTGGAGCACCTCCGCGTCGATGCCGGCCTCGCGGAACGCCTCGCCCTGCGCGAGCGCCATACAGCCGGTGACGACGAGGTCGGCCGTCTCCGCCTCGAGTTCGGCGGCGCGCCGGAGCATGTTGCGCTCGGTCTTCTCGACGACGGTACAGCTGTTGAGGATGGCGACGTCGGCGTCGGCGGGGCCGTCCGCCGGACGGTGGCCGCCGTCGCGGAGGGCACGCTCGATCTCGCGGCTCTCACCCCGATTGGACGTACAGCCGTACGTCTCGATATGGTACGTCGCCATCAGTCATCTTAGGTAGCCGGTCGGCGGACAAAAGGGCGGCGGATCGGGGGTGTGCGGATCGGAAATGCGTGGAGTCGGGGACGGGGTCGTCGGAGCGAGGTAGCGAGAGAGGGTCGGTCGCGTCAGTCGTCGACGAGGACCGGTTCGCCGGTCCCGGCCAGGGTCGCATCCGGCCCGTCCGCGTCCGACCCCGCCGCATCGGCGGTTCGGTACACGGACCGGCGAGCGTCACTGGGGCAGAAGCCCTCCTCGACGAGGTCGACCTCCGAGAGCTTCTCGACGGCGAACCGGACGGTCCGCGTCGAGAGGCGAGTCGCCTCGGCCAGCCCGGTCTGGTCGAATCGCCCCTCGGCGTCGAGGACGTAGTAGACCAGTTTCGCGCTCGGCGGGAGCGAAGCGAGGCGTTCTCGCGTGTGTTCATCCATACGACTCGGTGGGGCGAATCGGACATAACCGTGGTCCGGGTGTGCGTCGCACGCGCATGTCCGGCGGCACTCCGGCGGGATGCGTGTGCGCGTGGCGGATGATCTGGGATCACCGTCGGACATATTAGCGTCGAGTGGTAACACGACCCATATGTCGGTCGCGCTGCTCGCCGCGCTCGTCGCCGGGGTGATCCTCATCAATCTGACGGTGGGATAGGTGATCGTCCGCGTGGGCGGCGACGTCCGGCGGTTCCTTGACGCGGACCCCTTCAACACCGACGGGGTTGACGACGTGATCGGGGATGGCGATAGCGACGTGATCGGGGATGGCGATAGCGACGTGATCGGGGATGGCGATAGCGACGTGATCGGGGATGGCGACGACAACGCGGTCGACGGCGACCCACCGCCGCTGGACGCGGACGGCGACGGGGCGGTCTGTCAACACTGTGGCGCGGAGAACCGTGCCGACTTCCGGTACTGCCGGTGGTGCGTCCGGCAGGGGATGGTCACGACCGAACTCGGCCGCGGCGACGACACGCCGACTACCCGGCGGCCCTCGTGACCGGGTGGGTTCCCGCGGTGTCGGGTGCCGGTGGTGTCAGGTTCCCGCGGTGTCGGGTGCCGGTGGTGTCAGGTTCCCGCGGTGTCGGGTGCCCATTCGCATTCCATCTCTCGCGTTGGCCGGCCGGGATCCGGCTCAGTCGGCGTCGATCCGGCAGCCGCCGGAGTAGTCGACCCCGTCGATCGATGTGATCCCGCCCTCGCCACAGACCGGGCAGTCCGGGGTTTGCCGGTAGGGCACGGTCTCGAAGCTCAGGTCCATCGCATCATAAAACAGGAGCCGGCCCGCGAGCGGTTCGCCGGCGTCGAGCAGCAGCTTGACCGCCTCGGTCGCCTGGATACAGCCGACGGTGCCCGGGAGGACCCCGAGGACGCCGGTCGACGCGCAGTCCGGGACGGTGCCGGGCTCGGGCGCCTCGGGAAACAGACAGCGATAGCAGGGCCCGCCGGGGACGAGCGTCGTCGCCTGTCCCTCGAACTTGTAGATGGCCCCATGGGAGACGGGGACCCCCTCGATGCGGGCGGCGTCGTTGACGACGTACCGCGTGCGGAAGTTGTCCGCGCAGTCGACGACGACGTCGAACGCGCCAATCAGCTCCCGGGCGTTGCCGACGTCGAGGCGCGTCTCATGGGTCTCGACGTCGATATCGGGATTGAGCCGGTCGACGTAGCGTGCGGCCGACTCGACTTTGGGCTCGCCGACGTCGCCGTCGCCGTGAACCACCTGGCGCTGGAGGTTCGAGCGCTCGACCACGTCGTCGTCGACGATGCCGAGGGTGCCCACGCCCGCGGCCGCGAGGTACTGGATGACCGGGGAGCCGAGTCCGCCCGCGCCGACGACCAGCGCCCGGCTTTCGAGGAGGCGCTGCTGGCCCGCCGGGCCGACCTCGTCCATGATGATGTGTCTGGAGTAGCGGTCGAGGGCGTCGGCGCCGAGCGAGAGGCTCATGCGTGCGTGTGTGCGATGACCGGACATAACGGCTTTCCTCCGTATACCGTGGGGTCGTGATACGGTGGCGATTCGATCGCTACAACTGAGTCGTTGTCAACGCGGAGACCACCACCGAAGCCCCAGCCGCGACGGCTCACGGCTTCGCCGTTCGCCAGTCGAGGGCTCCCTTCGGTCGCCCTCGCACGGCTCGCGTGACTCGCTGCGCTCCTCAGTCGCTCGCTACGCTCGCTCCCTGCGGTGCTTGCGTCGTCACGCGTCGCCCTCGCGGCTGCCCCTTCGAATCCCACCCCGCGCCGCGACCGCACCGCGACCGCACCGCGACCACACCGCGACCGCACCGCGACCGCGCCGCGACCGCACCGCGACCGCACCGCGACCGCACCGCGACCGCGCCGCGACCGCACCGCGACCGCACCTCGGGCCTCCCCAGCCTCGTCACCGGCGCTACGCGCCGGCGACTCCCTCGCGCGCCGGTCGCGCCCGCAGGGCGCTCCCGGGCGCGCCGACAGTGTTGCGGAAGGATTTGGGGATGGCGAGGTTCCGGGGTCGTCACTGGTCGATTGATAAACGAGAGAAGTCGAAGCCGGTCGGTGTCGGCGTGACCGGTCTCGGAGCTACTTGCCCTGTCGATCGTTGCTGCCGACCGAGGGGCGGGTCTTCTCGGTGCCCGTGCCGCGGGTGCGTTGGCCGCGGCCCTTGGTGCCGGCGGAGGTGAGCCCGCGGAACGCGCGGCCACTGTGTTCGTCCGCGCAGATCCAGTTCAGGTCGTCGTCGTTCTCGATCGCGGGGTGTGCGGGGTCCACGAGGATGATCTCGTGCCACTTCTGGGTGCCGTCCTCGCCGACCCAGTAGGAGTTGAGCACGCGCAGGTTGCGGTACTTCCGGGAGGCGCGCTCCTCGGCGATCCGTTGGATCGACTTGCGTCGCGAGACCCGGTTGACGCCCTGCCGTTTCGAGCGGCGGCCGCCGGTGAACCGGCTCTTGCGGGAGCCGCCCTTGCGGACGCTCGCGCGGGCGACGATGATGCCCTGTTTCGCCTT
>JAQCNI010000073.1 GCA_028275105.1 Halorubrum sp. | reverse complement strand
GGGACTCGCGCGCAGTCGGTGCGGGACTCGCGCGCAGTCGGTGCGGGACTCGCGGAGGATCGGAACTGACACGCAACATTGCCGCACCGCGACGGGTTTAATATCCACTGGCGGATACGATCATTCGTAATGGCCACACAGGCGATGGATCGCGTTCCGCAACGGTAACGAGGAGTCACCCGTGAACACCGATATCTCGGCCGATCCCGGAAGCATCGACCGCCGAACAGCGACGAGGGACGGCCGGCACACGACGGGTGAGACCGCGTGTTGACCGGCAGCGACGAGGAGCGTCACACCGGCCACGAGGCGGTCGCCCGGGCCGGAATCGACGCCGCCGCGGTGAAACCGTCCGAGTGCGACGTCTCGCGGGCGGTCGACCTCCCGGTCAACCGGGTCGCGATCGACTACGAGGGCCGCGAGCATTTCCCGGATGCCGACACCCTGTCGACGCTCGCCGCCGCGACGACCCTATACGTCACGACGCCGGTCCGGGCCGACGGGTTCGACCCCCTCGGCGACGACTCGCTGCTCGACCGGATCCCGGCCGACGCGCGCCGCGTGCTCGTCGCCGGTCACGGGGCATATCTTGACGAGTCGGAGGCCGAACGTGCGGTCTCCCCGCGATTGGGCGCCGCCCGCGAGACCGCCCCCGACGCTTGGGTCGGGACGGAGGGGATCGAGCGGGTCGCGCTGGCGGCCGGCGGAACCCAGTTCGAGCTGCTCTCCCGATCGACCGAGCGGGACGTTCGGGCGCTCCGGGCCGCCGGCTTCGACGGCGAGATCGCGGTGTACGCCCCGACGGTGTTGACCGACGACGAGGACGCAGTCCTTGACGCGGTCGGCGCGTACGTGTCCCGCCGTCGACCCGTCGCTCGTGCGCTTCCCGACGGCGACGGAAGCGGGGATGGGGTAGAGAACGGGTCCGAGGCTCGGACGCAGTCGACTGATGCGACCGCGACGGGGCGGACCCGGGAGGTGCTCTCGGCGGCCACCCGCGACTTCGCGCTGGTCGGGTCGCCCGAGGCGGTCGGCGAGCGCGTCGCCGATCTCCGGGACGCGGGCGTCGACCGTGTGGTCGGCTATCCGGCCCGCGGGATCGAGGCGTTCCTCGCGTAGACGGGGCCGGATATCGGCGGTTCGTCGGCACCCATCCCGATTCGCCGAGACGGTTGGCCGTGCCCGTCGATCCGCCGATCCGTTTTTGTCCGCTCCCCGAAACGTTTCGATCAATGACCGTATCGACTCCCGAGAGGACCCGTCTTCACCCTCGGTCGCCGTCGTCGGCGGCGGGGCCGTCGGCGTCACCGCCGCGGCCGACTTGGCCGAGCGCGGCGGCCTCGCGGACGGGAGTTCGGGGCGGGCGGCTGGCGTCGTGTACGCTCGTACAAGACGGGCGTCGACGCCGCGCTCGGCGACCGTGCGCTGGAACGGTTCCGGGCGTTTGACCGCTCTCTGCCGGGGTTCTCGTTTACGATCGCGAGGGTGATGGCCGGTTCGACGGCGACGAGTCCCTCGAGATCCGGGAAGCGATAACCGTCGAGAGCCGAAGGGAGTGAGGGCCCGAACGTCGCTCCAACCGTGTTCCTTCCTCCGTGTCGTCAGGCTTATTACGGCCGCTTCATCACGGGATCGGCATGGGACCGACCGGTTGGGTGCTCCTGATCGTGGCCGCCTCCGTCGGCACGGCGGGTGCGGCGTTTCTTCTCCCGGGGCCGATCGCGACCGTCATAGAGATCGTTTACTCGCTGTTCTTCTTCTCGGTCGTCTCAAACGTCCTCGTCGGAACCCCGCTGATCGGGCTGTCCGATCCCGGAATCATCGCTACGCTCGGACCGCCGATCTCCGTGGCGGAGGTGCTCTTGGCCGGATTCGTCCTGCTTGCCGGGTTGGGCTCGGTCTTCGAGGGATCGTAGGCCGCTCCGGACGCGGCGACGGTTCTCGATCCGGAAGACGAGACGGCCGTTGAGGGCAGAATCGAACGGCTCGGCGCGGACCTCAATCGTCGGTTTCCTCGACCACGTCCACGTCGCTTGCGGCGTCATCCTTCGGAATCTCGACCTCGAGCGTTCCGTTCCGGGTGAGCGTCGCGTTTGCGCCCTGCGGGGTCACGTTGGCGTCGGCGGGGAGGTCGGCACTCCCCGACAGGGTGAGTCCCCGGCCGGGGAACACCATCTCGAACCCGTCGTAGAAGTCGCGAAACCGGTCGAGCCGCACCTGGACGGTGTGGTCGAGGAACTTCACTTGGACGTCCTCACCGCGAACGGCCGGCGCATCGAAGACGACGAGATACGCCTCGTCGCTCTCGAGGAGGTCGGCGGAAAGCGGGCGGCGCTCCTGAAGCTTGCTCCACCCACGGCCGACACGCTCGAGCGCGCGCTGGAACATCGACCGTCCAGCGTCGACGATCCGTGTCACGATGTTACACCTCGATCTCGGCGAGTTGGCTCTCGCCGCAGTACGGGCACGTCAGGTCCGTCACGTCGTGGTCGTCGGGAACGTCGTAGGTGTAGTGATTCTCGAACATGTCGAGCTCGCAGTCGTCGCTCTCACATTTGACCTCCATCGTCGCGGGCATATATGCCATCGTAGTGTCGGCGACGGCTTAAACGGCGTGGGGGCGGCGATCCGGACGCGGGAGACCGTGTCGAGGGGGATGATCGAATCATTCAGCCCTCCACTCCCACGTTCCGCACCCGTTTTCCCTTTCGACCGAGTATGAAGGCTCAACATGACCGATCCGGACGACCTCTCCGTCACCATCGTCGACGGCTACGTCGACGAGCCGGCGCACTTCGGGGTGCCGCCGTACATCTCGACGTACCCGCGGTACACGGCCGGCGCGCTGGTCGATGCCGGGATTCCCGAAGGGTCGATCACCTACCACACGATAGACGAACTGCGCGAGGACCGAAACAAACACGCCGACGTCGCGGAGGCGGATCTGTTCGTCTACGTCGGCGGCATGACCGTCCCCGGGAGTTACGTCGGCGGGACCCCGGCCGAGCCCGACGAGGTCCGCGAGCTCGGCTGGACCGCCGATGGAGTGACCCTGCTCGGCGGCCCGGTGCGGTTCGGTGTCGGCGAGGAGAATGCCGGCGCACAGGAGACCGAGCGCGACGACCTCGACTACGACTTCGTCGCGAAGGGCGACGTGGAGGCGGCCGCCCACGACCTCGTCGCGAACGAACTGGAGGGGTTCGGGGACCGGATGCGCGACAACGAGGAGGTCGACCGGTGGGCAGACTCCGGTGCGTTCGTCGTCGACCAGCACCCGAACCACCCGGATTACCTCATCTGCGAGATGGAGACCTCCCGCGGCTGTGCGTACCGCTGTTCGTTCTGTACCGAACCACTGTACGGCGACCCGGCGTTCCGCGAGCCGCGCTCCGTCGTCGACGAGGTCGACGCGCTGGCCGACCGCGGCGTGAAACACTTTCGGCTCGGCCGACAGGCCGACATCCTCGCGTTCGGTGGCGACGGCGAGGCGCCAAACCCCGACGCACTTCGCGAGCTGTACGGCGGGATCCGCGGGGTCGCGCCCGACCTGGAGACGCTCCATCTCGACAACATGAATCCGGTGACGATTACGGACTATCCGGACGCCTCCCGCGAGGCGATCCGGGTCATCTCCGAGCACAACACCCCCGGAGACACGGCCGCGTTCGGGCTCGAATCCGCCGATCCAGTCGTCCAAGCGAAGAACAACCTCCTCGTCACAGCCGAGGAGTGTCTGGAAGCCGTCCGCGTCGTCAACGAGGCGGGGGGCTGGCGGCCGGGCGACGCGCCCGCCGGCGATCCGGGGGCCGTTTCCGGACCGAACGACGACCTCCGCTACGGCCCCTCGACCGCCCCCGACGCCTCACCGCGGCTCCCGAAGCTCCTGCCCGGGATCAACCTCGTCCACGGGTTGATGGGCGAGCGGCCGGAGACGTACGAGCACAACAAGCGCTTCCTCCGGAGCGTCTACGACGAGGGGCTGATGCTTCGCCGGATCAACGTCAGACAGGTGATGGCGTTCGCGGGCACGGAGATGGCCGAAACCGGCGCCGAGATCGCCCAAGAGCACAAGGATCAGTTCCAGACGTACAAACGTGAGGTCCGCGAAACGATCGACAATCCGATGCTCGATCGAGTCGTTCCGCCGGGGACCGTCCTGCCGGATCTCCACCTCGAGTACCATCAGGACGGGAAAACCTTCGGCCGTCAACTCGGGACCTACGCGCTGCTCGTCGCGGTACCCGGCGAGCGCGAACTCGGGACCGCGATCGACGTGGCGATCACCGACCACGGGTACCGTTCGGTTACGGGAGTTCCGTACCCGCTCGACGTCAACGCGGCGTCGATGGACGAACTGACGACGGTTCCGGGGATCAACCGGAGTGTGGCCGGGGACATCATCGTTGGGCGGCCGTATGGATCGGTCGACGACGTTGACGCCGGCGTCGCCGATCTCTCGCGGTTCGCGGTTGCCGGAACCGTCGACGTCCCGATCCCGGGCCGCGAGCGGGCCGGATCCGGCCCCGGGCCGGACGCGCGGTCGGAGCTCGGTCGCGGCGACTGATGTCGGCGGAGTCGTCGCCGGTCGGGACGACGAACGCGTATCTCGTGAGCGGACTTCTCATCGATCCGGCCGCCCGCACCGACCGACTCGACGACGCGGTGGCGGTGCGTGGGTCCGCGACCCGCGGCACCGCGGGCATCGCCGAGGACGGCATCGACGCAATTGCGGCCACGCACACCTATTCGGACCACGTCGACCGGTTCGCGGATTCTATCGGAATTGCCCCCGACGAAACGTTCCGCGACGGCGACACGGTCGGGGAGTCGGACGTCCGAGTTCTCGACACGCCGGGCCATGCCCCCGATCACGTCGCGTTCGGGGTCGGGCGGGGTTCCGGGGGACGTCGGCGAGTACCTGACGAGCTCAGACGGATCCGGGACGCGGGATTCGACCCGCTGTATCCCGGATACGGTCCGCCGATCAACGATCCGGCCGGGGTCTGTCAACGACTCATCGACCGCCGGCTTGAGCGCGACCGCCGGCTTGAGCGCGACCGTCGGGTCCTTGCGGCCGTCCATTCCGGCGCGTCAAACGTCGATTCGGTCCTTGAGCGGGCGTACGGGACGGATCTGACCGGCGTCGAGGACCTCGCGCGTGGAACGGTCCGCGCACACCTCCACAGGCTAGCGGCCGAGGGCCGGATCGACGGATCGTGGGCGCGGGAGTGATCGGTTGGGTATTTCGCACCGTCGAACCGGGAGCGTCGAGTATCGATCGCGTACATTTATGCCTCAAACGGAACCAGTTGACCCATGTCTCGGGGAACGCCCGGCGATCTCGCCGGCACCGACCATCCGTTCGGTCGATACGGGGGCGTCCTCGTCGCCGGGCTCGGGTTCGCGATTACGCGTTTTTTCGTCGCCGAAGCGGTGACCATCTCGGCCGGAACGCTCCCCGTCGTCACGACCATCGGGTCGCTCGTCGTCGGCCTCGGGTTGGCCGTCGCCGGCGTCGCGCTCGCGGTCGGCGCGTTCGACTCGTCGTACGTCGCCGACGTCAGTCGTGGCTGTCTGGTCGGGACGGGCGCGATGACCGCGGTACTGGTCGTGACGCTCGCGTCGACCGGGATGGGCATGGCGGGGGAAGCGCTCGGGACGCAACTGCTCATCGCGAACGTCCTCCTCGGAGGCGCGATCGGCGGCATGGTCAACGGCCACCGGAAGGCGTCGCTGCGCGGCCGACGGAAGACCATCATGCGCGGGGCGAACAGAGCCCAGTTCATCAACCGGCTCCTGCGCCACGAGGTGTTGAACGCGGCATCGATAGTCGACGGACACGCCGAACTACTCCGGGATGAGGGTGGGGAGCGGGATCGGTCGGTCGATGCGATCCGACGGAGCGCCGCCCGGATCGAGTCGACGGTAAACGGGGTCGGAACGATAGCCGAGAACCGCGACGCCGAGCCGGTTCGGCTCTCGCGGGCGTTCGACTCCGCCGTCGAGGCGGCCGAAACCCGTGACGCCCACGGCGACGCAGTTGATACCGGCGTCGCCACGGATGCCGACGAGACGACCGACGAGACGATGAAGGTCGACGCCGACGACCGACTCCCGGTCGTGTTCGAGCGGCTGATCGAACACGCGGTCGACGTCCGCGACGCCGAACGGATCCGATTCGAAACGACGGTCGAACGACACACCGTGACCGTCACCGTCGTCGACGACGGAACACCCCTTCCGGAGAAGCAGCGTGACATCCTCGAACGGGGATCGTTCCCGGAGTACGACGACCCGACCAGCGGGTTTGCGCTCCAAGCCGTCTCCCTCCTCGTCGGGGAGTACGACGGGCAAATCCGGGTCGCCGATGCGGACGGAGATGGAACGCGGGTGGCGGTCCGGCTCCCGCGAGCGAGCGCGGACGCCGCGGTGGCCACGGTCGGACTCCCGTATCCCGACCTCGGTCGGGCGGCCGTCGCGGGGGTCGCCGCGGGGATCATCATGGGCGGAGTTTACTGGCTGACGAGCGGCGTACTCCCCGTGATCGGCGCGCTGTATGGCGTCGAGAGCGCGCTAGTCGGCTGGATAACGCACCTGTTCCACAGCGTCGTGTTCGCGCTGCTGTTCGTCGCCGGCGCGTCGACGTCGGTGCTCCGTGACCGCATCGACGGGGCGCTCCGGGGAGCAGTCGCCGGTCTCGGGTGGGGGATCGTGCTCTGGTTCGGCGCCGCCGGACTATTCATGCCGCTGTGGCTCCGGGCGGTCGGAATCCCCGCCCCGTTGCCGAACCTCCCCGGTGTTGGGCTCGTCGCCCACGCCGTCTGGGGCGTGACGCTGGGGGTTGGGTACGTCCTCGTCGGCGGGCGCTTCGACGGTCTCGACTCGTCGCCGGCCCGGGCGAGCCACTAGCGGTCCGGCGTCGAAACGTCCGCGAACCGGTCGGTTACGATCCCGTGGTCGGCGTCGGCAACCGACTCGGGAGCCGTCTCGAAGTCCCGCCCGTACCGCGAGACGAGAGCGGCGTGGACCGCGTCGCGGACGCATGCCCTGACCGCCGAGCCGACCGTCGTTGCCGACCCGGAGAACTCGGCCGGGCGTCCGGCTTCCGTCCCCGTTTCCGACGGACAGCCGACGATGACCGCGTCGCTCGTCGTGCCCGGGACCCCGACGGTCGCGAGCAGCGTTGCCGCCTTCGCTTCCGCCGCGACCGCGACGAGGTTCGCGAGCGCGCCGGGCGTGAGGACCCGGTTCGCGCCGACGAGGAGGTTGACGGTGCCGACTGGCGGCGATCCGCCGGCGGCCGGCGGATCGTCGTCCGTCGGCGCTTGATCCCCGCCGTCTCTCGGATCGGGGACCGGCAGCGCGGCCGGGTTCGAGACGCCCGCGGTGGCGAGGACGGCCGCGCCGTCGAGTCGCGCGATTCGGGCGTGGCGCTGTTTGACGCCGGTGAGAAGTGCGGGAGGAGTGGCCCCGTCATCGACGAATCCCGCGGATTCGACCCGCTCGTCGACGTACGCGCCGAGGTCCCGATGACCGACGTCTCCCCACCCCTCCGGCACGGTTACGTTGTAGGCGGCGTCGGCAACGCGGGTCCCGCCGTCGAATCCAGTCGAGAGGAATCGCGTCCGTCGGTTCACACGACGGAATCGACAGACGTCGTCGGCGAGGTCGGTTCGAAACGTCGCATCAGTCGGCCCCTCGCCGTCCCGTCTCATACGCCGAGCGCGTCGAGCAGCCGATCGTTTTCGTCCGGTCGCCGCACGGCCGTCCGAAGGTGGTTATCGAGCCGCGCAAACGTTCGGGCGTCGCGGAGGGCGATCCCACGTTCGCGCGCCTCGGCGAGCACCGCGTCGGGGTCGTCGTCGCCGACGTCGAACAGGAGGAAGGGGGCGTCCGAGGGGAACACGTCCCATCGCGTCGAGAGGCGGTACCGGATCCGCTCGCGTTCGGCGACGACGCGCTCGCGGGTCCGGTTGACGAACTGACGGTCCCGGAGGCAATGGGTCCCGACTGCGGCCGCCGGCGTCGACAGTCCCCACGGGAGTCTGCCGGCATCGAGCCGATCCCCGATCGCCCCCGTTGCGACGAGGAACCCCGCGCGAAGCCCGGGGAGTCCGAACATCTTCGTGAGCGAGCGCGCGACGACCACGCCCGACTCGCCGGCCGCCGAGGGCCTCGGCGTGAAATCGAGGAACGCCTCATCGACGAACAGCGTCGTTTCGGCGTCACGGCACCGGTCGGCGAGCGCGCGAACGGCGTCGATCGTCGCCGCCTCGCCGGTCGGGTTGTTCGGGGTACAGACGACGACGAGCGCGTGGTCGGTGGGGTCGACGTCGAGCACATCATCGTGGGCGACCGGAACCGGATCGCCACCCTGTAGCCGGACTTCGCGGGCGTACTCGCCGAACGAGGGTTCGGGAACGACCGCCGATTCGCCGGGGTCGACGACGACCGAGAACAGCAGCCGCATCCCGGCCATCGCGCCCGCCGTCGGGATCACGTTGGTCGGAGCACAGCCGACGGAGTCGGCCGCGGCGGCCCGGAACGCGGCGTAGTCGTCGTCGGGATATCGCCGTGCCGCCGCGAGCGACGCCTCGTACACCGCCGCAACCCCCAAGGGCGTCTCCGGGTTCGTGTTGGCGCTGAAGTCGATCACGTCGGGGTCCGTCGTGCCGCCGTGGGGGACACGGGCGGTCTCGATCAGCGCCTCCGAATCCATACACTCCGTCCGGGCGGGAGACACAAAAACACGTCTCACGCTCCGACCGGTCGCAAACCAGTTCGCCACCGGTCGCGAATCCGTTCACCCCGATCACTCACCCGCGAGCCGTTGTGCGACGTCGAGGTCCGCGGGACGGTTAACGTTGACCGCGAGCGCCGTTCGGTCGCGGACGACGACCCGATCGGGCCCATCGCCGACGACGTTCAGTCCGGTCGGCGCGACCGACCGCCCCCCGTGGTCGAAGGACGTATCGACGCTCACCCCCAGCCGGCGTTTCGTCGCGGCCGGGACACACACCGAGACCGACGGGACGGCGTCGGTCGGTCCGGAGACTCCGCCACCCGTCCGTGAAACTCCGCCGCTCGTCCCTGAAACTCCGCCGTCGACGGTCCCGGTCGCCGCGTCGACCGCGTCGTCGACGTCCTCGCCGGCGAGCAACGGAACGTCGGCCGCGACGGAGACCGCAGGGCCGTTAACCGCGTCGAGTCCGACTCCGAGATCCGGCACGTAGCCGTCACCGTCGCCGTCGCGGACGGTACACTCGATATCTGCGTCGTCACCGAGATTCCCGCGGAGCGCGCGCCGGGTCGCCGGCGCGGACGGCGAGGTGACGGCGAGGACCCGATCGACCCCGTCAGCCTCGGCAAGCGCATCGAGGACGCGGGCGACCATCGGTCGGCCGCCGACCTCGACGAGGGGCTTCTCGCGGTCGCCACCGAGCCGCGTTCCCCGTCCGCCACAGAGGAGGACGGCCGGGAATCCCCCCGGGGTACCGGTCACACGACCGCCCACGCGATCACCCCCGCGTGGAGCGCGACCGCCCGGCCGAGCTCGTTGGTCGCGCCGAGGACGTCGCCGCTCACCCCGCCGAGCCACGGGCGGACGCGGACGATCAGGACGGCTGCGACCGTCGGCCCGGCGAGCAGCGCCGCCACGAGCGCCGGGAACGCGCCGACCGGCGGCACGAGCAGGACCGGGACCGAGACGAGAGCGACCGGCAGGAGGGAACGGGGGCCGACGTCGGCGACGACCGCCGATCCCAATCCCTCGTGGGCCGGGGTGCCGAGGCAGGCGAGCAGCGCCATCCCCGCCTTCGCGCCGACCTCGGCCGCGAGCACGACCCGAAATGCGGCGGTCCCGGGGAGCGAGCCGCCGCCCGCGAACCCGGTCGCGAGCGCGAGCGCGCCCAGCGTCGTCGCGAACAGCATCACGGACAGCGCGAGGGCGCCGCCGACGCCGAGGTCGGCGTCCTTTAGCACGTCGAGCCGGCGGTCGGGGTCGTGGGCGGCAATCGCGTCGCCGAGGTCGGCGAGCCCGTCAGCGTGGGTGACGCCGCCGAGGAGGTACAACGCGAAGAGGTACGCGGCCGCGGCGGTCCACGGCGACGGGGCGAGAAACGCGAGACCCGCGAATCCGCCCACGACCGCGCCGACGACGGGGAACGTCCACGGGGACCGGCGGAACGAGTGCCAGTCCGCCGGCTCCCCCCCGGGGATCGGGATCCGGGTGAGGAAGCCGAGCGCGCCACGGAGCGCCGGGATCGGACGGACCGGAGGGACGCCGTCGCCGGCGGCGGTGTCGTCACCAACGGTCGCGGCGTGGCTCGTGTCGGTATCCACGTTCGCGTCGGAGCCGTTCCCGCTCACAGCGCCAGCGACACCCCCGTGACGCCGACGCCGAGCCAACCCGCTCGCGAGACGACCCGTACGCCGGCATTTGCCTCGGCCGTCGTCGGCAGCGACCGCTCCGGAAACAGCGTGTACGCGCCCGGTTTCTCCAGACGAATCCCGAGGACGGCCGCCAGCGACCCCATCGGCCACCCGGAGTTGGGCGAGACGGGACGGCGGGCGGCCGACCGCGTGCGTCTGAGGGTTACCATCGAGGCGGTCGGGTCGCCCGCACTGCCGACCACGGCGATCAGCAGCGCCGATATCCGCGCCGGAACCCACATGACGACGTCGTCGAGGCGCGCCGGAGCCCACCCGGATCGGCGGCCGCGGTACCCCAGCATCGAGTCGAGCGTGTTGACTCCCTTGACCCAGGCGGCCGCGCCGGCGGCGAGAACGACCCCGCCGGCGGCCGGGAGCCCGGCCGCGGCCCCCGCGGCCGCACCGACCGAGAACGCAGCGAGTGACGCGATCAGCCCGTCGGCCAGGTTCTCGGCCGCGCTTTCGACGACGGCCGATCTGACGTGTGCGGCCGAGAGGTCGGCCGCGTCCCGACCCGCGAGCGCGCGGAGTTCGCGTCGCGCCGCGGCGAGATTGACGTCGCCGGGATCGCCGCCCGCAGAGTCCGGGTCGGCAAGGTCGATCACGGTGTCGGCGACGTCGACGAGCATCCGATGGCTCGAACAGACAAACAGCACGAGCCCCGCGGCGACGCCGCCGAGCCGGGCATCGACGTTCCCGAGAGCCAAGACGGGTGCCGAAAGAAGGACCGCAAACGCGATGGGGGCCGCGACTGCGAGGGCGACGCCGCTCGTCCGGGAGTCGGGGAGGCGGGCGTCAAGGGCGCCGACGACTCGGCCGAGCCACGCGACCGGGTGGAGTCGTGTGGGCGGTTCCGAGCGGACCCGGTCGAGGGCGGCGGCGAGCGCGACGGCGCCGGCCGCCGCGAGGGTCACGGTTCGGCCTCCAGTTCGCCCGCTATCGCGTCGAGGGAGGTCTCCGTCACGTCGATGAACCGCCCGCCGACGTCGACGATGCCCCCGTCCGTCGCCCGGTCATCACCGACGTGGACGAGCGCGGACGCGGCGACGCCGAGGTCGTCCGCGGCGGCTTCGAACGCCCTCGCGTGTGGCTTCCGCCAGCCACAGCCGATGCTGGTCGTGACCGCGTCGAACTCCCCGCGGAGCCCCGCGCGGATCAGCGTCCGGGGCGCCAACTCCGGTACCGAACAGTTCGAGCAGAGTCCGATCGGCCCGCCGTCGGCCGCGGTCCGGACGGCAGCGATCGCCCCGTCGCGACGGGCGACGTCCGGGTCGAACGCGGCGACGACCGCGTGGCGGACGACGTTGTCCGGAGCATTCACGCCCCGCGAGTCCAGCGCCGCGGAGGCGTGGGCCGGGAGCGGGACTTCCGCGCCGTCGGGCGCGTCGACGTGCCGCTCGCCGTACGCGACGTGCCAGTCGTCGGGGACGACCACGTCACGGTCTTCGAGTTCGCGCGCGACGGCCTCGGCCGGGTCGGTCGGGTAGTCGGCGTTGACGAGCGTACCGAAGAGATCGAACGTAACTGCCACGATACGCCCAATACGGGCAAACCGGGATTGAACCTGTCGGTCCGGATGACCCCGACCAACTCGACGGATCCCGGTTAGCCCGCGGTCGGCCTCATAGCAACGGCGTCACGTGGAGGCTGTAGAATCGGTACAGTCCGGTGAGCCACGCACAGAACCAGAGGATCATGAACCCGGCGACCCCGACGCGGAGCCGGCTCCGCCAGTGGCCCATGTCCTCGTGGATCTCGTCGATGTCGACGTCGGGGTCGTCGTAGGCGTCCGCGGCGCGTTTCGCCTGAAATATCCGGACGATCCCCGTAAGCGCGAACGTTAACAGCGCATACGCCTGAAGGCCGAAGAACGCGTGGATGACCGCTTCGCCGGTTAGCCGCCCGAGGATTCGCGGGATCATCCACGTGGTAATCGGGACGGTCGTCAGGAGGAGGCCGACGAGAATGTACCGCAAATGGCGCATCAACACGGTCCACGTGACGGTTTCGGCGTCGATCATGATCCACGCGCCGTATAGCAGGAACGGAAGGCTCGTCGTCACCGACAGCCCGGCCACTGCGGCGATCACCGACTCGTCGATCATACTCACTGGTTAGTGCCGGGTGCGTAAAACTCCCCGATTCAGAACGTGTCCGCCGGGCGGCCGCGGGTCGGGTCAGCGTCCGGGCCGCGGATGAAAACAGTTACCCTCCGGAGCCCGTACTCCCGGGCAATGGAGGACACCTCGACGCGATCGAAGCCGGACGAACCCGGGACTGTCGGGGGCGACGATGAGACCGATGGGGCCGGTGAGACTGACGGCGCTGAGGACGACGCTGAACTCGCCGAACTCCGGGAGCGGGTCGACGCGGAGTACGACTTTGACGACTTCGGTCCCGACGACATGGCGCGGATGGACGCCGAGGAGTGGGACGCCGCCTTCGACCCGGACACGTGGATCACCGGCAGCCGACTGCTGGATCGTGTCGAGGCGGAGCTCAAGACACGGATCGCCCGCCGTGAAGTGTTCGGATTGCTCGAGCGGGTCCGCGAGGACGGCGAGGAGCGCGTTCTCGCCTACTCCGACGAGGGGTACGTGATCGTCCGACCGAGCGGCGAGGTGAGCGGTCAAGGGACGGTGCTCCGCGACGTCGAGCCCATCGTCGCGCTGGCGGCGATGGAGGCGTACGAGGTCCCCGACCCGCCGGGCGACTGGTCGCTCCCGCATCCGGACACGGTTCCGGAGGGATCCGGCGAGTTCGGAAACCTGATGCTTCAGGTCGTCGCGGGGGTTCAGTTGCTTGCCGGAATCGCGCTGCTCGGTGCCTCGGTGTTCGCCGACCTCGGGAGCATCGTCGCCCCGGCGATGGGACTGCTATTCCTGCTCGTCGGGGTGTTCCTGTTCGCCATGGTCGCGAACGCGCGGCTCTCCGACAGGTTCCGATCCGAGGAGTATCGTGACCGGCTCCGGGCGCTCCGTGAGGCCGAGGAACGTCCCGGCTTCGTCCCCGTCGATGGGGGGGTCACAAACGACTCCATGGACGAACAGTAAAACGCCCGAATTCGACAGTCTCATGGGGTTTACCTACCCACGAACCGACGGGGTCAGTCGGTGGGTTTAAGCACACGCCGTTCCGAATTATGTTGTATGAAACGGCGGGACTTCGTGCGAACGGCCGGCGGTGCCACCGCCGCGGCCGCGGCCTCAGCCGGGGCGACCGGAACGGCCGCCGCACAGGAGGTACAACCGGACTGGCCGAGCGGGGTCACGGGCGGAAACCTGGGGTCGTACCGGGACGCGCGTGGCGAGAGCGAGGTGACCATCTCCGTCGGCGCTGGCGACCAGGGACTCGCGTTCGATCCGACCCAGCTATGGGTCGATCCCGGGACGACGATCACGTGGGAGTGGACGGGCAACGGCGGCGCACACAACGTCCAGACCGTCGAAGACGGTGGGCCCGCCACGCTTGACAGCGGCGACGCCGTCGGCGAGGAGGGCGCCACCTACGAGTACGAAGTGAGCGAGGAGGACGGCGGCATCACCCACTACCACTGCGTCCCTCACACGGCCGTCGGGATGCACGCGGGTCTCGCCGTCGGCGAGGACGTCGCGACCGTCGAGACGGGCGGTGCGTCGACCGGGTGGCCCGAGGACATGGCCGACGTCGGGATTCCGATCCACGCCCACTGGGTCGGCATTTCCGCCGCGCTGGGGATCACACTCACCTTCGTGTTCACCTTCTACATGTTGAAGTACGGCGAGTCCGCACATACGGGTCACGGAGGGACACAATGAGCTCCAGCGACTCCTCGTACGGCGACATCCACCGGTACGAGCCCGCCCGCGAGAGCACCGCCGCCGCCATCGCCATCGTGCTCCTCACCGTGATCGAGGTCGTGTTCGTCTTCCTGTTCGTGTACGGGTTGATGTTCGCCTGGGCCTCGACGGAGTTCGGAAACATGTACATGGGCGCGTTGCTCGCGCTGATCTTCATCGACCTCGCGTTCGTCCTCCTGTTGTACCGGAAGGAGTTCCTCCCCGACGTGATGATCGTCAAGAAGCGGCGACGAAAGTGGGAGGACCTGTACGTCAACGAGGAGGACAAGGATGGCGTCGGCGTCGAGACGGGCGACGCTTGGGAGACGGTCAAACGAGCGATCTACCCGTACTACCGGAAGTGATCATTAAATGAGCCTCAAAAAGACGGACGAGATGGACCACAACGCGTGGCTCAAGCGGCAAGATCTCACGATCATCGAGAGCGCGTTCCTCACCACGCTGATCTGGCTGGACAGGCGGCTCCGCATCGTCGACTATCTCGAGTTGCTGGAGACGATGTACTACCGCGCGAACCTCCAGATGCCCAAGAGCCACACGGAACAGTACGACCTCGATAACAAGTTCTGGTACTGGTACCCGCTGTACTCGCTCGGGTCGTTGTCGATCCTCGCGTACCTCGTCGCGGCCGTCTCCGGCGCAATGCTCGGGTTCTACTACTCGCCGTCGACCGCCGGAGCCGCCGCACAGGGGGATCCGACGGCGGCGTACGACTCCGTGGTGATGATCATGCGGGACGTCCAGTTCGGATTCATGTTGCGGGCGATCCATAGCTGGGCGGCCCAGTTCATGGTCGCGGCGGTGTTCCTTCACATGCTTCGCGTCTACTTCACCGGCGCGTACAAGGAACCCCGCGAGGTGAACTGGATACTCGGCGTCGTGCTGATCGGTCTCACGCTGTTCTTCGGGTTCTCGGGCTACGTCCTCCCGTGGAAGCAGCTCTCGTTCTGGGCCGCACAGATCGGCGTCGAGATGGCGCTCGCGACCCCGATCGTCGGGGAGTGGGCGGCACAGCTCCTGTTCGGCGGATTCACGCTCGGACAGGCGACGCTCGTGAGAATGTACATCCTGCACGTGTTCGTGTTACCGTTCGTGGTGACCGGGCTCATCGCGCTCCACGTCGGCATCGTTTGGGTGCAGGGAATCGCGGAGCCACACTGATCCATGACCGACGACAATCACGTTTCGACCGATTCGCCCGCCGGCGACGAGCGGGCGATGACCGACGGGGGAACCGACGAGGAAACGCGTACCGACGGGGGACCGCCGGCGACGGTCCCGCCGGACGACGAGACGCCGACGTGGACCGAGCGGAAGGAGCGTTCCCGGGGGCTCTCTAAGCTCACGTATCAGTACTTCGAGCGGTCTCGTCGCGAGGACGAGGACCTGCGTGCGGAGTCGACGTACGTCGAGCGCGACGTGCTCGGCTTCCCGGCGTGGCCCCACGAGACGATCCGCAACATCGCCATCACGAGCTTCTTCGTCGGGATCATGGTGCTCATCTCGGCGTTGCTTCCCCCCCACTTCGGCCACCCGGCGAACGCCGGGTCGACGCCGGCGATCATCCTCCCGGACTGGTACCTGTACTGGTCGTTCGGGCTCCTGAAGCTCAACCCGATCAACCCGGAGCTCGCCGTGCTCGGCGACAACCTCCTCATCTCGAACGAGTTCCTCGGCATCATTGCCCACGGCATCGTGTTCGGGGCGATATCACTCGTCCCCTTCCTCAATAAGGGGAACGCACGTCGCCCGGTCGAGGAGCCGTTCTGGGCGGCGGTGGGCGTGGGGGGCGTCGTGTTGTCGCTCACGCTCGCAGCGCTCGCGGTCCAGAACTTCTTCCCGTTCGAGTTGGAGCTGCTCGTGACGCTCACGTTCATGCTCCCGGTTCTGGCCGGGATACTCACCTACGCGGTGTTGAAGACGATGCGGGAGGGATACATGTATGACCTCAACCGCCGGTACTTCATGCTGCGTCCGCCGAAGTAGCGCGACTCCGCCCGGCGAGGCAACGGGGACGGTCGTCCCGTCCCCCCGTTTCGGACCGCGCGCCCGGTCCGCTTTCCGCCGACGTACACCCACCACTGATGTCCGACACAGACGACCGTGAGCGGGTTCAGGCTCTTGACGAGACCGGGGACCCGGTTGCCGCGGACGACGCGAACGATCCCCGAAACGAGCCGACCGGGGCGCGGGCCGGTCCCCAAGGGCGAGAGGTCGTGGTGCCCCAGCGATTGTACAAGGTCGTCACCGTGTTCTCGACGCTGGCGGCGGTGCTCACGTTTCTCGTCGGCTTCAGCCTGATCGACGCGGCGACGTTACAGGTGAGTTTCGTCAGACGAACCGTCGGCTTCCTGTTCGGCCGTATCGGGGTCGTGGTCCCCGAGGACGTGTTGACGGCGGGGTTCGCGATCGCCGGCGTGTCGTCGATCCTGCTTGGAACGGCAGTGTACGTGCTCGGAACACGGTTCCGGGCTCAAGGGATGGGAAAGGCTCAAGAGGACTCCAGCGAAGAGTGAGACAATGTCGGACGACTTCATCAAGGGCCTGACGCTGTTCGTTCTCGGGGCCCTCGGCTGGATCACTTTTGCCGGGTGGTACCGCACCCCATCGTACTACGTCGTCGCACAGTTGGTCGGCGAGCCGCAGGGGGTCACCACGACGTTCGGCGAGATCGGGGTCCTCGCGGGCGACGTGTTCGTCTGGCTAATGGTCATCGGTCCGCTCACGTTTTGGCTCCTGATCCCGGCCAGTCGGGAACTGCGGGCGTCCGGCAACGACGACGCAGCGAACTGACGTGAACTCCGGTCCGAATTCGTTTGATACGCCGGCAGCGACGCGTCGACGGTTTCGAGATGCCACCGGTCCCGGTCGATACGACGCGATCACGGCCGGCGGTCCCGGACGACGACATGGAGGGGCAGGTGGCGTCGCGCTCAGGCGAGGATCGTGTTCCAGATGCCCTCGACGACGAAGAATAGCGCGTAGTACGCCGCGTACAACAGCACAAGTCCGGAGGCGACGATGGCACTTTTCGGGGCTTCGACCGCCATATCGTTTCGAGCCTCCACGTTCCGCGATTCGAACTCGAACATGTCGGCGAGCAACATCGTCACCACGAGCACGGACAGGATCGTCCCGCCCGTCGGCGCGTGGATCGTAAACAGGGCGCTCAACAGGAGAAGCCCCACGTTCGTGATCGTGTGGAGCGTGTATCGCTCGACGCCGTCGCCGGCGTCGGCCTGAACGACGTGTCGCTTGTGCTGGAAATGCCGGGTAGCGAGGTTTGCGAAGGCCATCACGAGGATGGCGAACGGCAGTACCGGCCCGACGGCCGACAGCCAGCCGAGGGGGACGAGGAACTGCAGTGGATCCATACCGAATTCTGCGGCCACGAGTTATTAGAACCTTTCCGATCGACGATACCGTTTGGGCGGCCGGCAACGGTCGACGGTCAACGGCCGGCGGCCGGCGGTCACCCCGAAACGGAGAGGATCTCGACCCGATCGACCGTCTCGACACGGACGGGGAGCTTCGGCGGGACGAGCTCCCGCGGCGAGCCGTCGACCACGAGCCGAACCGGGTTGACGTCGCGTTCGACCGAGAGCGTGACGCCCCGTGAGACGACCCACGTGTCGGCTTGGGTGGTGAACGGCGCGACGGGAACGATGGAGAGCCCCGACCCCGGATCGAGGATCGGTCCGCCGACGGTCGCGGCGTACTCCCCGCTTCCGAACGGGGTCGAAACGACGATTCCGTCGGCACGGAACGTCTCCTCGTGGCCCGCGTCGAAGGCGACCGCGTATTCGGAGATCTGCGACGGCTGGTTCGCGATCAGCGTGACGTCGAACGCCGCCCGATGGACGGGGTCCCCGTCGATGGCGACGCCGAGGACCGGATGCGTGACGGACTCCACGTCGCCCGCGAGGAGCCGCTCGACCGCCGTCGACGCGGACGACCGCGGGACCGAGAAGCGACCCGCCCCGACGGGCAACACCGGGGTTCCGTGGTCGGCGACGAGTGCGTTCCGGACCGCCTCCTCGCCGACGGTGACGATGGCATCGGCCGCCGCCGAACCGAGGAGTCGGCCGCCGGCGGACCGCACCGCGTTTCGGACGTCAGCCCCGCGGTCGTCGTCGCCGAGCACGACGATGCGGGAGACCGACTCGTCCATACTCGGGAGTTGAACGGAGCACCGGTGAAAAGGCCCCGGTTCGCGGCTGCGGCAGTTGACGTGGTCCCCTTGTGCCGTCACCTGTCCCGATCCCTACACCGGCACGCCGAACGGAAGGAGCAGGGCCTCGGCGGCCCGGAACGTCGAATCGTAGGCGTGATTCAACAGGACGTAGGTGACGACGCCGAGCACGAGCGAAAGCAGCCACGAGCCGGCGGCGATCCGACCGACGGTCGCATGGGGCGTCTCGCTCCGGAGTTCGGCCGGCGTGTGGGTCGCCCCGAGGACGATCGCGTACAACACGACGGGAACGGAGAGGATCGAGAGCAGGATATGGACCGCGAGCATGACGAGGTACGCGTAGTAGGCGGGGTCGGGCCCGACGAAGTACTTGGTGCCGCCGCCCGCAACTTTCGGGACGTACATGCCGAGGAATACCAGGATGAGGGCGAACGATGTGCCCATCGCGGCGGCGTGTCTCCGTACCTCGTCGCGCCGAATAAAGTACCAGCCGAGCGACAGCGTGACGATCGTGACCGTGTTGACGGCGGCGATCGCGTGGGCGAGCAGGTCGACCGTACCCCGTGTCAGTTCGGGGAACAGCGCCTGGAACTCGGGAACGAGGAAGGCGCCGAGGACGGCGGCGTAGCCCACGATCGTGAGCACCGCCGTGAGCGTACCGGGGCGTTCCTTGGCGCGGGCGCGTGCGCCGGCAACGAACATGCCACTTGGTCGGGTCGGGACGCTAATGCGTCTTCGGGTCTCGGGGGCGAATCGCGGAGTGGGGGCGCCCTCGATTGGTTTCATAGTGATTACGGCGAATGGTTTTATGCACGGTGTCGAAAGACGCCCGTTACCCGGCTCTCATCGCCGACACGGATCGTCACGGTGGTACAGACTCGCAGTAATCACTATCAGATCACGTCGGTCGTGGTCGCGACCTCGACGGCGGCCTCCTCGCTGATCCCACCCTGAAGGATCGTGTAGCGGTCGCGGATCTCGTGGGCGCGGGTGAGCGCCGAGAGCAGTTCCGCGTCGTCGACGCCGAGTTCCGCCGCGGTGGTCGGTGCGTCGAGTGAGCCAAGCGCGTCCCGGATCGCGGCCCAGTCGCCGTCCTCACCGGTGTGGAGGTACTCCGTCATGATGGCGGCGACGCCGACCTGATGGCCGTGGAGCGCTTTCCCGGGCGCGATCCGATCGAGTTGATGCGAAATGAGGTGCTCCGCGCCGGACGCGGGCCGCGATGACCCCGCGATCGACATCGCCACGCCCGAGGAGACGAGCGCCTTCACCACGACCCACGCCGACTCCTCCAAGCCGGGTCGGATCATGTCGGCGTTCTCGACGAGCAGTTCGGCGGTCATCTCCGAGAGCGCGCCCGCGTACTCGCTGTACTCGACGTTGCGGAGTCGGCGGGCGAGCCGCCAGTCCTTCACGGCGGTGTAGTTCGAGATGATGTCCGCACAACCCGCCGTGGTAAGCCGCCAAGGCGCGTCAGCGAGGATCTCCGTGTCGGCGACGACCGCGAGCGGCGGGTCCGCGGCCACGGAGTGCCGCGTGTCGCCCTCGGGGATCGACGAGCGCCCGGAGACGATCCCGTCGTGGGAGGCGACCGTCGGCACCGAGATGAAGCCGACGTCGAGATGATCGGCCGCCATCTTCGCGGTGTCTATCGGTTTGCCACCGCCGAGCGCGACGAAGTAGCCGGGATCGATCGACTCGGCGGTGTCGATGAGTTCCTCGACGGCATCGAAGGAGGCTCGTTCGACGACCGCGGTGGCGGGGTCGTCGAACTGCTCGCGGACGCGGTCGCCCGCGATCCGGTTCGGGGTCGGACTGGTCACGACGAGCGGCCGCCCTCTGAGGTATAGGTCGTCGACCGCGGCGCCCAGTTCGTCGACCACGCCGTGGCCGACGAGCACGTTCCGCGGGAGCTTGATCCACGTGGACTTCTCGAACATATCGGGGACTCACGCCGCCGGGCCAAAGCCGTTGTCCATGCGGTCGCTTACGACGCGAGCAGCGTCGTCGCCGCGTCGGCGAGGAAGAAGACGCCGAACCCCGCGAGCACGACCGCGGAGGCGACCGCGACGACGGGCGCGAACGTTTCGAGGCGTTTTTCTGCGACGACGAGCCCCGCGGGGAATAGCGTTATCCAAGCGAACACGCCGAGGAAGAACCCGCCGAGCAGTGCCGGGGAGCCAGTCGCGACGACGAGCGTCCCGGCGAGCTCATCACCGACGAACGGTAGTGGGGCGAGGACGTCGAGCTGGCCGGGACGTAGCAGTCCGACGCCCACCGTGAGCCAGAACAGTACTTGATAGGGGTTCGTCAGCGCCAGCACGAGCGCCTTGCGGAACCCTTTCCCGTCCGAGAGTTCCGAATCTTCGCCCGAGGTGGGCCGGAAGGATGCCCGGGCCCCGCGGGCCGCGCCGACCGCAAAATAGCACATCAGACAGCCGCCGGCGGCGATCATGACCGCCTGGATCCGCGGGACCGACTCGACGACCGAGACGACCCCGAGGTATGCGAGGACGAAGAAGGCGGCGTCCGCGGTCGCCGCGCCGAGACCCGCACGGGCGCCGGCGGTCCAGCCGCGGAGCACCGACTCCTCCGCGATCACCGCGTTCATCGGCCCCGGCGGCGCCGCGAGTGCTAGGCCGAACACCGCGCCGACGGCGAGCGTTCCGACGACGTTCACGTCGAACGACACGCCCGTTCGTGTAAAAAATCTCGCGGAGGCGGCACGGTTGATACCGACGGAAACGCCACGATCACTCGGCGTCGGTCACGCGGATCGACCGGGCGACGTCGGTCGGCAGGCTCTGTTCGCCGCCCGGCGTTCGGACGGTGAGCATCCCGAACGGCGCAACGTCGACGACCTCCACCGTCGTGCCGGGAGTGATCCCCGCCTCGGCGAGGTAGTCGAGTTCGTCGTCGTCGCGGTCCGACACCCGGGTCACGACGAGGCGGTCGCCCTCCGGATGGTCCGAGAGACGGGGACCGCCCTCCTCGTCGATCGGTTCGAGGTCCGATCCGGGGATCGGATCGCCGTGGGGGTCGACGTTCGGATCGTCGAGCGCGTCGGCGACGCGGCGTTCGAACTCCTCGGAGATGTGGTGTTCCAGCGCGTCGGCCTCGGCGTGAACGTCGCTCCAGTCGTAGTCCAGTCGATCGGCGAGGTACGCCTCGAGGAGCCGGTGATGGCGGACGACCTCGAGCGCGACCACTTCTCCCTCGGCCGTGAGTTCGACCCCCTGATACGGCTCACGGTCCACGAGCCCGCGGTCGTCAAGTTTCCCGAGCATATCGGTCACGGACGGCGGCGTCTTCCCGACGTACTCGGCTATCTCGGACGTCGAGACCGGTGGCCCCTCCTCGGCCTGGAGGACGTAGATCGCCTTGAGGTAGTCCTCCATGACGTCGCTGAGCATTCATATGGTGTTGCGGGAGCGAGGGCAAATACCTACCGGGACCCCCGACGCGATCCGTCCGGTTGCGACCCGTCGGCCGGCAGCCCGAGCGCCCCGAGGTCGACGTGCTCACCGAGAAGGGCGGAAGCACGGTCGTACGGGTCAGGAGCCCGACCGGACGGATCCGCGTCCGGGCGAACACTCGGGGCGATTCCGGCGGCGGTGCGGACGTGGTCGACGAACGCTCTGCGGACCCGGTCGTTCGCGAAGAGTCCGTGGAGGTACGTCCCGAGGACGGTGTCGGTTGCCGCACCGAGTTCGACGCCGCGCCGGTCGTCGTCGGGGTCGGAGAACGGCGTTGCGAGTCCGTTCCCCGCCTCGTCGTCAACAACCCCCGACCCGTCGTCGACGTTCTCCGACCCGTCGTCGACGTTCCCCGCCGCCCGGCTTGTTTCGCCCATGTGAATCTCGTAGCCCGTGACCTCGACGACCTCTCGGTCGTCGGTAGTGCCCTTCTCGCTGGCTCCCGGTCCGGATTCGGCCCCCGGTCCGGATTCGGCTCCCGGTCCGGATTCGGCTCCCGGTCCGGATACCGATCCCGGCGCGGGGGCGAGGAGCGGGGTCCGTCCGACGTCGAGCCGAAGATCGGTCGCAACGACGCGCTTGTCGGCCGAGAACGCGGTCTCAACCGGGAGGAGACCGACCCCGTCGACGACCGTGGGAGCGTCGGCCGCGGCGCTCTCGACGGCGGCGTCCGTGATCCGGTCGCCGAGCAGCTGGTAGCCGCCACAGAGCCCGACGACCGGCCCGTCGAACGCGCGGAGCGTGGCGTCGAACCCCGCCTCCCGGCAGGCGAGGAGATCGTCGACGGTATTCTTCGTCCCCGGGACGACGACCGCGTCGGCCCCGTCGAGGGGGACGTCGAGCGGGACGAACTCGACGCGGACGCCCGGCTCGGCCGCGAGCGGTTCGACGTCCGTCGCGTTCGAGATCCGGGGGAGTCGCGGGACGGCGATCGCCACGGAGTCCGCGGGCTTAACCCCGTCGTCCGCGCCGATGGTCGCCCGCTCACCCGTGGCCGGAAGCGACACGCTGTCCTCCTCGGGAAGCCCGGGGTCGTCGTACGGGATCACCCCCAAGACGGGGACCGCGGTCCGGTCCTCGAAGGTATCGATCCCGGGCGCGAGCAGGTCACGGTCGCCACGAAACTTGGTGATCACCGCGCCGACGACGCGTTCGCGGACGTCCGCGGGGAGGAGTTCGAGCGTCCCGACCAGCGCGGCGAAGACGCCGCCGCGCTCGATGTCGGCGACGAGCAGCACGTCGGCATCCGCGAACCGGGCGGCCTCCACGTTCGCGAGGTCCCGGTCGTGGAAGTTGATCTCGGCGATGGACCCCGCGCCCTCGGCGACGACGACGTCGTTGGCCGCGGCGAGCCGATGGTGGGCCGCCTCGGCCGCCTCGCGGGCGTCGTCCCATCGGTCGTCGTAGTATTCGGCGGCGGCGTAGTGGGCGACCGACTGGCCGTTCACGACGAGTTGGCTTTCCCCCTCGCCACGGGGCTTCAGGAGCACCGGATTGTGGTCGGTCTCCGGTTGGATCCGTGCCGCCCGTGCTTGGACGTACTGCGAGACCCCGACCTCGCCGAAGGCGGCACCGACGTCCGCCCCGGGCGATGTCGGGACCGCCCGAGCGTTGTTCGACATGTTCTGTGCCTTGTACGGGACGACGTCGACTCCTGCGTCGGCGAGGTGTCGACAGAGCCCCGCCGCGACCGTCGACTTACCGACGTGGGAGGCGGTGCCGGCGACGAGCAGCGTTCTGGCGGGGTCGTCCCGGCCATCGGTCGCTTTCGAGTGATCGACCATACCGGGTTAGCCCATGGATTTGGACCCGGTTTCCGGTCGTCCCGCGATCCGGTCGGCCAGCTTGCGGGCTGCCGCGACGTGGTCGTCGGCGTCCGAGTCGCCGGTTTCTCCGAACGCCGCGAGCAACTCGCGGACCTCGGCCGCGCGTTCCCGGGCGACCTCCCCGTCGAGTTCGCCGCTCGCGACGTCGCCAGCAAGCGCCTGCGCCTCGCCGAGATACCAGCCGGCCTCCCGCTTGACCGGCAGCGTCTCGGTCGCGGCGAGGTGCTCGTGTAACGCCGTCGCCGGATCGACCCCGTCAGGATCGTCGGATACGTCGGCGTCGGTCCCGCCGACGTCGGATACGTCGGCGTCGGTCCCGCCGACGTCAGTTCCGCCGATATCGGGTCCGGCGTCACCCGACATCAGTACTCGGTCCCTTTCCGTGCGCGCTGGCCCGCGTCGATCGGGTGTTTCTCCTTGCCGACCCGGGTGATCAGATCCGCGACGTCGGCCAGATACGCCGGCCGTTCGTGGCTCCCCGTGAGCACGAGCTCGAGGCCGCCGGGCTTCCGGTCGATCAGGTCGAGCACCTCGTTGGGCGTGATCAGGTCACGATCCGCGGCGTACAGTATCTCGTCGAGGATCAGCATATGAACGCCCCCGTCCGGGTCGGAATCGAGCGGGATCACGGCCTCCAGATCGGCCTCGATCGCGGCGTCGACGAGTTCGCGGGCGCGCTCGAGGGCCGCCCGTGCGTTGCGCTCGTGGGCGTCGTCCGTGGAGCCGTCCGCCAGCCCGTGCCAGCCGTAATGGCCGGTGTTCTCGAAGGAGAATCCGGGCAGCGAGGCGATCGCGTTGTACTCGCCGCGGACGGCCTCCACGGAGTCCGCGCCCCCCTTCATGAACTGAAGCATGTGGACGCGGTGACCGTGTCCGACCGCACGGGCGCCCATCCCGAGCGCAGCGGTCGTCTTTCCTTTCCCATCGCCCCACCAGACCTGAACGAGCCCGAACTCCTCCGGCGGGTTCGCCTCGATCGGGTCCGCGTCGGGGGTGATCCCCCGCCCCGGGGTGTCCCGCTCCGAGTTGGGTTCGGTGGGATCGAGAGCCTCGGGCTCATCGGGGTCGGTGTCGGAGCGGGTCCGTTCCCGTGTCCCGCCCGGTTGCTCGCGGTCGCCTTCGCGCGTGCGGCCGCTCACTCCGTCCGCCCCGTCGTTCGTGTCGTCCGTCCCGTCGGTCATACCGATATGTACACGCCGAACCTCTTGAATCGGGAGGCCAGCCGGCCCGTCGCGTGCGGACGAGGGGACCGGGCCCGTCGTGGACGGTCGGACCGGTTCACTCGTCGTGGATGAACACGAGTCGCTTCTCCTCGGTGTTACAGATACAGAGCTCGATCCCGTCGCGAGTGGCACCGATCCGCTGCCACCCGTGGTCGCTGACGAACAGCGTCTGGAACACGCCGAGGTCACAGTCCGGGTTGGGGCAGCCGACGCCCGCCGCGTTCTTGTATCGCGTTATCCCGCCGCCACCGCCCTGGCGCACAAGCCCGTCGGTTAGCGAACGAAGCTCCTCGGCGGACATCGGCCCCTCCGTGGTATCGTCGCCCATACGTTTCGATTTACGGCGCACGATATTAAAAACGACCCGGCGAGACTCGGTTCGGCGGGAAACGACCGACTGGCGCCCGGGAGGAGACCGCGCGGTCGTCTCAGTGGCCCCACCGCCGACCGGACTCACCGTACCGGGCGTCGGTGATCCGGTCGTGTTGGTCGCGCGTGATCGACACCCCGGCGGCCCCGACGTTCTCGTCGAGCTGGTCGACGGTGCGCGCGCCGACGATCGGGATACAGGTGAACTCCTGCTGGTCCATGAGCCAGCGCAGCGCCACCTGTGCGGGCGTGGCGTCGACCTCGTTGGCGACCGCCCGGATCTCGTCGAGCACCTTCCAGCCGCGCTCGGAGAGGTAGAACCGCTCAAATCGGTCATCGAAGCTGGCCCGCGATCCGTCGGGGGCGCGGACCGATTTCGGATCGTCGGGGTCCGCGCGGGTGTACTTCCCGGTGAGGAAGCCGCCGGCGAGCGGCGAGTACGGGCAGACTGCGAGGTCCCGGTCCGCGGCCACGTCGAGGTAGTCCTCGACGTCCTCGTAGTAGCCGGCGTGGAACAGCGGCTGGGTCACCTCGAACCGCTCGTATTCGTTCACGTCGGCCGTCCAGAGCGCCTTCGTGAGCTGCCAGGCCGCCATCGTCGACGCGCCGAGGTAGTTCACCGTCCCGTCGTCGACGAGGCCGTCGAGCGCCGACAGCGTCTCCTCGATCGGTGCGTCCTCGTCCCAGCGGTGGATGTAGTAGAGGTCGAGGTAGTCGGTGTCCAGCCGGTCGAGCGTCCCCTCGATCTGGTTCCGGATATGGGTCCGTGAGAGCCCCGAACCGTTCGGGTGAGAGTCGTCGAAGTCGAAGTACACCTTCGAGGCGATCACGTACTTCTCGCGGTCGCGGTCGGCGAGCCAGTTCCCGACGTACTGCTCGCTGGTCCCGTTGGGGTCGCCATACACGTTTGCGGTGTCGATGAAGTTGCCGCCGCGGTCGGCGAACGCGTCGAGCAGTTCGTGGGCCGCCGCCTCGTCGGTTTCGAGCACGCCGCCCGTCCGCCGTCCGAACCGCCACGTGCCGAGACAGAGCTCCGAGACCTTCGTTCCCGTCGATCCGAGCCGTCGATGGTCCATGCGGGGATGATTCGAGGCACGATATAAAAGCCTGGCATCACGAGCCGAGCATCTCGCGGGACCGTTCACAAGGACCCGCCCATCCCACGCCGCGGTCGCACCATCCGCCTCCCCTGCCCCGTCGCCGGCGGGGTCGCCGACCGTCGGAGGCGCGCCGCGGCTTCCCGGGGCGCCCACGGGCGCGCCACCGCACGGCGGATCGATGCGGCGATCACCCGTCGCACCCAGTCCACTGACGATCCCGACGAGGTGTGATAACGGTCGCGTAACGGCGCGCTCGTAGTCGATCAGTCGTCCTCTTCGTGTCGCCGTTTTACTCGGTCCGCGTGCGCGTCGGCGAGCCGGGTCGGCTCCGGGAGCTTGTAGCCGGCACACAGCGCCGCGACGAACTCGACGGTCGTCTCCGGCGAGACTCGATGACCCGGGCTCACGTACAGCGGGTTCACGCGACGGCTGTTCGGATACTGCCGGGACTGGTACGCGTATCCGATGACGGGCGGGTTCGCTCCACCGACGTCGCCCGCGGCCGGCGTTGTGACCGTCTCCACCGAGTCGTCGGCGCGGATCGGAGTGCGCCAGCCCTCGGGCCGCTCCCCGACCGGCTCGTCGGGCTCGCCACACAGGAGGCTCTTCGCGACGCCGACGCTCGGCAGGTCGCAGCTGACGCCGACGTGCGTTGCGAGCCCGGCCTCCCGGAAGTGGATCCGGCCCGACCCGTCACAGACGAGCAGGTCGGGATCCGCGGAGAGGTCGGCGAGCGCGGCGAGGATCGGCTCCCCTTCTCGGAACGCCAGCAATCCCGGGACGTACGGGATCGACAACGGCGTGACCGCGTCCGCGTACTCGATGACGCTTCCGTCGCGGATCGCGACCGCGGCCGACACCACCTCGTCGTGATCCGGTCGAAACGCTTGGTCGATCCCGACGACGACCGGGGTATCCGGGTCGTCGGGGGAGATGGGGTCGCCGGAGGAGTCGGGGTCACCGGGGGAGCCGGGGTCGCCGGGGGAGATGGGGTCGTCGGGGGAGATGGGGTCGCCGGGGGAGACGGGGTCACCAGCGTCGCCAGCGTCGCCGGCGTCGCCAGGACCGCCGATCCCGGGCGTCGCCGGCGGAAGTCCGGATGAGCAGTCGACCGCGTCGCCGATCGTGACGTCGTCGGGCGTGATCCCGTGGTCGTCCGCGAACGCCGCCGTCGCGGCCAAGTCGCGCTGGAGCGATTTCATTGCCTCGCGGGAGAGCTCCGGGTCGGGGCGGAACTCCGGGCGAGCGAGGTCGTTCGGGGACGGCATTCAGCGCCGCCCGCCGGGGCCGCCGGGGCCGCCGGGGCCACCCGGACCGCCCGGACCGTGGGCGCGACTCCCCCCCATCCGCATCCCGCCGGGACCACCGGCCCGGCTCGCAAGGTTCTCGTTACGCTTGCCGAAGGCGAGCCCGATCGCGAACCCGATCAGGTGGGCGGCGTGGGCGATCCCGCCGACGCCGCCGGCGCCGCTGGAGACGACGAGCGCCGCGGAGACGAGCGCGACCCCCCACGTGAGGTACTTGAGCTTCATCGGGATCACGAAGAACAGCAGGATCTCGAGGTTCGGCCGCCAGACGGTCAACACGCCGAGGATCGCGAACGTCGCCCCGCTGGCCCCGAGGACGCCGACGAGCCCGCCCATCGCGAGCACGAACAGCACGTGCCCGACCCCGGCGAGGACCCCGGCCACGAGGAAGAATCCGAGGAACCGCTTCGAGCCGACGGCACGCTCGACGAGCGGGCCGAAAAAGAACAGCACGATGCTGTTGCCGATGATGTGGAACAGGCTGACCCGCGAGTGCGAGAACACCGACGTGACCCACGTCCAGACGTTGCCGATGGCGTCCGACCGGAGCACGAAAATCTGACTGTGGATGTCCTCGCCGAGGGTGAGCGTCACCGCCCACTGCGCGACGAACGTGAGCCACATGGCCGCGAGCAACACGTACGTCGCGTTGCCCCGGAAGTAGCCCAACAGCCCGCCCGTGCCCATCTCGTGTTCGACGCGGCGTTTCAGCCGGGTCGCGACGCCGGCATCCGTTTCGTCGCCGGCGCGCCCCCCCGCGCCATCGACGGTGTCGTCGAACCCGCTATCGAACACGCCACCGGGGTCGTTCCACTCCTCGAGCCCCGGACAGTCGTGGTTCTCCGGCAGACGGTGGTCCCCACAGAACGTTTGGCCGCACCGTCGACACTGATAGGGGAGGTTGGCGTACTCCCCGCACTCATCGCACGTCGGCATTATCGAATGTTACGGCGGCGTTCGTAAAGCGGCTTGGATCCGGGATCGATGTGGTGGGTATCAGGGTGCCAGCGGCATGTTGTAGCTCGTCTCCTCCGCCATGACGAGCTCCCAGGTCGCCTCGCAGTCGCACGAGACCTGCTCGAAGACGGTCGGGTCCTGCCGCCGGTCGAAGTCCTTGATCGCGGTCTGAACCCGATCGTCGCACTCGCCGCAGTTGTGCGGGCCCCGATCGGAGCCGTGGCCCACCGGATCGGAGACGACGATCGCGTCGGCATCGGCGGTCTCCTTGAGCACGTGCGCGACGCTCCAGAGCCACGGCGGGCGGTAGCCGCCCTCGAAGAACAGCTCGTCGACCATCGTGTACCGCTGGACGTTACACGGGTTCATCGAGACGGTGTGACAGCCCTCGACGTCCGCACACTGCCGGACCGAGTCGACCATGTCCGAGACGGCCTCAGGCTCCGCGAGGAACGGCGGTTTCATCAGCAGATATGCCTTGATCCCGACGTCGGCGTCGAACGCGTCGTCCCCGGCGGCCGCCTCGCCGCAGGCCGCCTCGAAGTCGGCGAAGTCGAAGTACTTGTTCACGCAGTCGTGACGGATGCGGTCGGTGGCGGTCTCCAAGCCGACGGCGACGTCGGTCGCGATTCCGTGGTCGGCGAAGTCGGCGATCTTCCCGCGGTCGACGAAATCAGGGAGGGACTCGACCACGATCCGGTCGCGGTCGGCGAACGTCCCGGCGATCGCTTGCCGGGTCTCGGCCGGGACTTCGCGCTCGTCGAGGAAGGAGCCGGAGGTGTAGATCTTGATCAGCGCCGCCGGCTCGTCGGCGTTCTCGCGCTCGTGGTCGAGACACGCCTCTATCTGGGTCATGAGCGCCTCATGGCTCACGCTGCCGCCCTCGACGGACTCGGCGACGTAGCCACACATGGTACAGCCGCCGGCCCGGGCCCACCGACAGCCGCCCGTGTTCAGGATGATCGTCAGCGAGTCGACGACTCCGTCGGGGGTGTTGTCCTCGTCGATCCAGACGCGGGTTGGCTCGGTCGGGTCATACGTCTCCGACCGCTCCGCGCGGATGTCGCGCATGACCGCGTTGTGCGCGTCCATCCCACGCCCCTGCTCGTACGCCTCGGGGCTCGGTTCACTCATTACCAGTGCTCTACGGCCGGGCGCGTAAAGCCGTGTCGTGATCGGCGGTCTTCCGGGGCGGAGTCGGAGTTATCGGGATTTATCCGTCACGCGCTGACGCGCCGGCGGCACGGGTCGCCGTAACACGACGGATCACGGCGACGGCGGCGATGCCGCCCCCGGCCCCCAGCGCGTTGACGGCGGCGTCACCCCACGCGAACGTCCGCCACGGGATCGTCGATTGGACGAGTTCGACCCCGAATCCGAACCCGACCGCGAGCGCCGCGGCGGAAACGAGCGATCGGACGCCCCCTCCCGTCGCCCGCGCCGACAACACGGCCAGGATCGCGTAGCCCACGAAATGGAACGGAGCGGTGAGGCCCAGTCCGAACGGGATCCACCCGTCACCGTCCGATAGTAGCCCGCCAAGTATCGGATCGCCCACGGACGAACCGCCCTGAACCGGGAGCACGGAGGCGACGAGCACGACCGCGGCGAAGAAAGTGACGGGCATCCATCGACCATGGACGGCGGCGATGGACGGGAATCCACCCGGGTTCGAGTCGCTCACGGCGGGGGATCGGGACGGGGTACTGTTAGCCCTGTTCGTTCGCGTTCGTCGGCTCTTTTCGGCAATGGTAACCACGATCGGTTCCGGTCCGACCTCAAGAACTAATTCGCTGCGGTCCGTATGTAACAAACGATCATTATATGACTGGAATGGGTGGCTTCAGGGACCGAGTCGCACAGGTAGACCTCGGCGATGGCGAGGTCAACTACCAGGGCATCGACGACGAGGACGCGAGGAAGTACATCGGTGCGCGCGGACTGGGCGTGAAGTACGTGTTCGACAAGGGACCGGAGGTCGACCCGCTGGGACCCGAAAACCGGCTGGCGTTCATGACGGGGCCGCTGACCGGGACCCAGACCGTGATGAGCGGCCGGATCGCGTTGGTGACGAAATCCCCGCTGACCGGGACCGTCACCGACTCCCACCACGGCGGGTGGTCGGGGGCGCGGCTCAAGTGGGCCGGCCTCGACGGGATCCTCCTCGACGGCGAGAGCGACGGCCCGGTGTACCTGCTCGTGGAGGACGGCGACGTGGAGGTCCGCGACGCCTCACATCTCTGGGGCCAGGGTATCCACGACACGATCGACGATATCGGCGAGGAGGTCGACGGAACCGTCGGCCGAAACGTCTCCGTGATGGCGATCGGGCCGGCCGGCGAGAACGAGGTGAAGTACGCCTGCGTGATCAACGAGGACGACCGCGCGTCGGGCCGCGGCGGCACCGGCTGCGTGATGGGGTCCAAGGGCGTGAAGGCCGTCGTCGTCAAGAGCGGGACGCGAATGCCGAAACCGGCCGACTCCGAGACGTTCCAGGAGGGATACCAGCAGGCGATGGAGCTGATCCGCGAGTCAGACGTCACCGCGCCCAACGAGGGGGGGCTGTCGATGTACGGTACCAACGTCCTGATGAATGCGACGGAGGAGATGGACGGGTTGCCGACGAAGAACGCGAAGTACACCTCCACGGAGTCACAGCATACGGCCGAAGGGACCGACATCGAAGCCGAGCGCGTCTCCGGGGAGAACGTCCGCGAGAACATCCTCGTCGACGAGCCGACGTGTCACTCCTGTCCCGTCGCGTGTAAAAAGGAGGTCGAGGTCCAGCTCCATCACAAGGGCCAGGACATGAACGTCCGCATGGAGTCGTACGAGTACGAGTCCGCGTGGGCGCTCGGCCCGAACTCCGGGCACACCGAGCGCGACGAGATCGCGCTCATGCTCCAGCGGTGTAACGACGTCGGCGTCGACACCATCGAAGTCGGCAACATGATGGCGATGGCGATGGAGATGAGCGAGGAGGGCAAACTCGACGGCGTCGGCGATATCGAGTGGGGCGACGCCGAGCGAATGATCGACCTGATCGACGAGATCGGGACCCGGTCGAGTGACCTTGGCGACCTGCTCGCGGAGGGCGCCGAGCGGATCGCCGACCGGCGAGGGGCCCACGGCAACAAGCTCTCGGTCAAGGGCCAGACGATCGCGGCCTACGACCCCCGGTGTATGAAGGGGATGGGCATCGCCTTTGCCACCTCGAACCGCGGCGCGTGTCACCTGCGCGGGTACACTCCCGCGGCCGAGATCCTCGGGATCCCGGAGAAAGTCGACCCCTACGAGTGGGAGGGGAAGGGCGAACTCACCGCCACCTTCCAGGACCTCCACGCCATCTCGGACTCGTTCGACATCTGTAAGTTCAACGCGTTCGCGGAGGGGATCGAGGAGTACGTGCTCCAGTACGGCGGAATGACCGGCCGCGACGTGACGGAGGACGAACTGCTCGAGGCCGGCGAGCGGATCTACAACCTCGAGCGTTACTTCAACAACCTCGCCGGCTTCGACGGCACGGACGACACCCTGCCGGACCGGTTCGTCGAGGGACACCCCGACGCGATTCCCGGCCAGGGCGCAAGCGAGGGTGAACTCGTCGAACTCGACGCGATGAAGGCGGAGTACTACGGCCATCGCGGCTGGGTCGACGGCGTCGTGCCCGACGAGAAGCTGGCGGAACTCGACATCCAAGTCGGCCCCGGAACCGGCGTTTCGAGCGGCGACTCGGCGGCTCCGGCGGACGACTGATCCGCTGACCGAGTCCGGGCCGTCCCGCTTATGTTTATCTTATCCGCGCTGATAGCGGGACGCATGGTGTATGCCCCCCTCTCGCCCGTCGAGGCCCTCCGAACGCGAACCGGCGCCGCCCTCGCCGCCGTGAGTCTCCTCGTCCTGCTGTACTCGATCGTGCTCGGCGCGCAGATCCTGTTCGGCGTGATCGTCGCCGGGACGCTCTCGGTCGGCGCGTATCTCACCTACCGGACCTTCGCCGCGGTCGACGCCCTCGTCGACGCGGCACAACGGATCGCGGCGGCCATGGGACGCGAGCGTGGGGAGCGCAACGAGCGCGACCGCCCCATCGAACGCGAGCGGACACGCTCCGACGAATACGGGAACTGAGGGACGTCCTGCGGCGTGACCGCGTCCGTATCTTTTTATAAGTCTGCGGAGTGGCCCCGTACATGATGAGCGACGACGGAACGGAAGCCACGGACATACTCTCACACGTCATCCTACCGGTCGCGGATCGAGAGGACGCGTTGGCGACGGCGGCGGCCCTCGAACCGTATGGCCCCGACCGAGTCACCGCACTTCACGTCGTTGAGAAGGGTGACGGCGTTCCGGACAAGACCCCGGTCGAGCAGTCGGAGGAACTCGCCACGGAGGCCTACGCCGCCGTTCGAACCGTGTTTCCCGACGCCGACGACCACACCGCGTACGCTCGGGACGTCGTCGAGGAGATATTTGACGCCGCCGACGAGGTGGGGGCGACCGCCGTAGTGTACCGCTCGCGCGGCGGGAATCGCATCGTGAGGTTCCTCTCCGGCGACCGCTCCCTGAAACTGGTGACCGAGGCGACGATCCCCGTCGTCGCGCTCCCCCGCGAGGACACGGACGGATAAGCGGGAGAAGGGACGCCGGGGCGTCACGCGAGGACGACGAAGCGGAACAGCCAGAGCGTGACCATCCCGACGGCGATCGTCGCGAACACGCTCTCCGTCCGCCAAGCGGCCACGGCGGCGACGGCTCCCGCGATCAGCCGCTCGTCGACGAGCGTCGCGACCACGCTCGGGCGGACGGTTATCAGGTCGGGGATGACCAACGCCGCGAGGACCGCAGGTGGAACGTAGCGAAGCGGCCGGCGGAGCCACGGCGGGACCTCGTCGATCAGCCCGAAGAGATGGATGAACGAGAGCCGGAGCCCGTACGTCGCCACGCCGATGACGACGATCGCGACCCAGACTCGGACCGGCCCGGTGAGAGCCAGCCCGCCCGCCGACCCGAGGGAAATCGGGTCCCCGCCCGCGTCGAGGAACGCCGGCGCGACTCCGCCCGCTCCGAGTTCGATCATGCCCACACCTCCTCAGCGGCGACGCCGGCGGCGATCCCCGCGATCGACCCGATGAGCAGCGTGAGGTTGAGCGGCGCCCCGGCTGCGAGCACCGCGCCCGCTCCGGCAACGATGCCGGCAACGGCCTTCGGGCCGTTCGACATCGCCGGGATGAGCAGACCGAGGAACACGAGCGGAACCGCGAACCCGAATCCCCACGCCTCGGGGACGCCAGTTCCGAGGCCGACCCCGGCGACCGTCCCGACGACCCAGACGACCCAGATCGACCCGCCCGCACCGAGGTAGTACAGACGGCGGTCACGGTCCTCGTTTTCGGCGTACTCCGCAACCGAGAGCGCGTACGCGTGGTCCGTGAGCAGGTACGCCAGGACTGCCCGGGGCCGGCGACGATACGCGGAAAAGTACGGCGCGATCGACGCCGAGTACATCACCACCCGGAGGTTGATCACGACGGCGGTCCCGATCACGACGGCGAGGGGCGCCCCGCCGTCCAGCAGTTCGAGCGCGGCGAGCTGTGAGGCCCCCGCGTAGACGATCACGGTGATGCCGAGCGTCTGGATAAACGTGAGATCGGCCTCAACGGCGGCGATGCCGGCGACGAGTCCGAACGAGAGGATTCCTAAAAGCAGCGGCGATGCGTCCCGGATGCCCGCACGAAGATCCTTGTCCATCGACCGTCACTCTCTCGGGTACGCCGGTTCGTCGTACTTGGCAGCGAGGTACTCGGCGTGCTCCAGTTTCGCGTTCGCCTTCCGGAACGTCCCGAGCAGCGAGTGGATCTCCCGTTCGGTCGGGTGCGCCCGCCCGAGCAGGCGGCGCATCAACAATGCGTTCTTCTCTCGGCGATGTTCGCGCTGGCCGGTCGCCTCGACGAACGAATCGAAAAACCCGTGGAATCGCTCGATATCCGCCTCCGAGGCGCGGGTCACGGCGGTGTCGGGCAGTTGGGTCTCCCCGACCGTCAGCTCCCGGAGCTCGTACAACAACACCGTCGCCGCCTGCCCGAGGTTCAACACGGGGTAGTCGGCGGCGGCGGGGATCGAACATACCTCGTCGAGCCGGCGGAGCTCGTCGTTGTTGAGCCCGCGGCCCTCCCGGCCGAACACGATGGCCGTCGGCGCGTCGACCGTCCGCAGCGATTCGCGGAGCTCCGCCGGGGTCTTGAACGGGAACCGTTCGTGGCTTCGGTCGTCCTCGCCGGTGATCGCGGTCGTCCCGACGGTATGATACCCCTCGACGACCTCGTCGAACGTCACCTCGTCGGCGTTCGGGAGGACGTCCTCGCGGGCGTGACCGGCAAACCCGTACGCCTCGCCGCCGGGTTCGAGTTCCGGGGGATCGACCAACTTGAGATCGTCGAGCCCGAAGTTCTTCATCGCTCGCGCGATGGTGCCGACGTTCCCCGGCGTCTCCGCCTCGACGACGACGACGACCGGCTTCCGGCGGGTCGTCGGGCCGGACACGTCGTCGGATTCCGACGCCGATCCGTCGCCACCGCTCATCGGTTCGATGGGTAGTCCGTCGAGAGGTCCACGCCGGCGTCGTCGACGTCGTCCGTCCCGACCCGGTCGTCGGCGTCGGCGTCCTCGCCGGCGAGTGCCCGAATATCGATCCGGTCTCCGTCGAACCCCGCCTCGACGCGACGCTGTATCTCGGTCTGGTCCGGCGGGTCGGGGAGTTCGTCGGGGTCCTCGTCGACGTGTTCGACGGCCGCGTACCCCTCCGGGGGCCCGTTGCCGGCGGCAACCCACTCGTGGAAGGTGTCGCCGAACTCGACCGTTCCCTTGTGGTCGCTGCCGCCGGCCTCGCGGAACCAGTAGATGAAGTCGGACTCGTGTTCGGCACACAACAGGACCTCGCCGTGCGGCTCGCCGTACACGACCCGCGCCTGATTACAGCGATTGATCGCCTCGTCGCCGTGCTCGAGGTAGCAGACGTCACACGGCTCCTCGACGAGGCTGACGAGCCTGACGAGCCGTTCGCGCGGCTCCTCGGGTATCTCGTCAAGGGGTCGTAGCTCCCCCTCGTCGGTAAATATCTCCGCCTCGTCGAACCGCCAACCGCGGAGGCCGACGCTCACTTTCGCCATGTTCGTGGATCGGTCGGGCCCCGATAAAAAACGCGCCCTTCCGACCCGGGTCGGGTCGGAGGCGGCGATCCGAGTCACGGCCGTCAGCGTTGCGAGCTACGTTCGGGACGTCATCGGTCGACCTCGTCGACGATCCGCTCGCGGATCGGTCCGGCGTCGACCGACGCCCACGCCTCGATGTCGTAGGTCACGTCGGCCAGAACGGCCAGCCGCGCCTCCTCGCCGTCCGTTATCGCGGCGACGGCGTCGCTCGACAGCCGCTCGAGGGCCCCGTCGGCGAGCCGGTCGCGGTCGACCTCGCGTTCCGGCACGTCGAGGATGTGGGGGAGGTCGGTCGCCCCCTCCGGCAGCGACGGGAACGCGGCCGGGCCGACCGCGAGGAACGGCGTTTCGACGGTGGCGTCGATGGTGGCATCGGCGGTGGCGTCGGCGGCGTCCCCGGAGCGATCCGACGGCGTCGAGACGGCGTCCGGCGGGGCGGGCACCAGCGCGTACTCGTCGACCGCCCCGTCGATCGCCGCCCCGACGGCGTCGGCGTCGAGTTCTACTCGGCGTTTGAACGCTAGTTCCATGAGCGCCCGCGAGAGCTCCGCGCGGGTCACGGCGCCGAAGAGGTCGACGACCCCCGCGATGTCGTCCCGGTCGGCGACGGTCGAAACGTCGTCATTCACGGCGGATCGTCCCCGAGCGGGCTACCATCCTTGAGCGACCCGCTCGCGCCGGTCGCCGACTCCCTGGCCGCCGTCAGGTCGGCTCGCGCCGCGTCGGCAACCGCCGCCGGCGAGAGCGGCGCATCGTTCCACGCCGGCAGGCGGGTATCCGGCCCCGGTTTGGCGATGGCGTCGGCGTACGTCGCCACCTGTTCGCGTTCATCCCCGGAGTCGTAGTCGAGTCCGTTGAATGCGGCGTCGACGGCGTACCGCCGCGTCAGCCGATCCGCCGCCTCGCGGTATCTATCCGGGAGCGTCCCGTAGTCCGGGGTCACGCCCGCGTCGGCGACCACGCGCAGGGCCGCTTCCCCAACCGCGCGGCTCATGTCAGCCAGCCCGGTCGGTCCGTCGACGGACCGGTGGTCGTGTTCGTATCGGCCGAGGTCAACCTGCGCGCTCCCGTCGAATCCCGCGTACGCGAACGCATCGCCGAGGGTCCCGACTTCCAATCCCCACCCGCGCTGGACCCGGAGCCGGGAGACGAGGTCAGTCGTTGCCGCGAACTCGCCGGCGAGCGCATAGCGGAACGACGAGAGGTAGTCCAACACGTCCGCGTCGTGGGCGTCGCCCAGCGCGCGGACCAGCGGTCGGAAGAACAGCCGGAACAGCCGGCCGTACAGCCCGTCGTCCTCAACCCGCGCGTAGTACCCCTTCGAGAACTCGTGGTCGTGTGCGAGCGGGAACAGCAGGCGGTTCACGAACGCCGGCGAGTACGTCGTCGTGTCCGCGTCGTGGACGACGACGTACTCCGCGTCGAGCGCCCGGCCGAGGGCGAGCCACACGTCCCGCCCCTTCCCCCGCTCTCCGTCGACGCCGCGGTCCGCGAGGAGGTCGGCGAGCCGCGGCCCGTCACACCACAGCGTCTCCACGTCGACGTCAAACCCGTCGAGCCAGTCGGCGAAGGGGCCGACCCGCTCGGGGGTGGCACGCAGCGGGACGATCACCCGCGCTGGGCCGACTCTTTCCAACGCCGAGAGGACGCGCTCGGCCGCGAGCGTGCCGTACTCGCGTTCCGTCATCGGCACCACGACCGCCGCCCGGTCGGTCGGCGCGTCCGGCCGGTGGTCCGTCAACGCGTGGAGCGTCGTCACCCGTTCCTGTACGTACTCCATCCGTTCGATAGGAGGGGGACCAGCCCCTAAATAGGCACGCTCACGGCGGTCCGGGACCGTCAGTTCGCGACCTCGAACACCGCGACGTCCTCGACGGTCACTCCGCCCTCGGCCGCTCGCGACTCGCCGGAGACGAGGTCGGTCGCGTCGACCGTCTCGTCGATCCCGACGGTCGCGGGGTCGTCGCCGAAGTTGAGTAGCACGACGTAGCGGTTCGACTCGCCCTCGCGGGCGAAGCCGACGACGTCGTCCCGCGACGTCTCGTAGTCGATCCGCTCGAACGACCCGTCCTGGCCGACCCCCGGGTAGTCGTCCCGCAGGGCGATCAGGTCGTCGTAGTGCGACCGGACCCCCTCGCGGGCGTGGTCCCACGCAAGCGGGTCGCGATTCCCCCGCTGGCCGAGCTCTTGGCCGCCGTACAGCATCGGGATCCCCGGGAGGGTGAACAGCGCGCCGGCGGCGGCCCTCGTCGCCGCGTCGCCACACTCGACGATGTACCGCGTCTCGTCGTGATTCTCGAGGTACAGCATGAACGCCGCGTGGTCGGGGAATCCGGACCGCGCGCGCCCCTCCACGGCGTCGAGGAGCGCGTCCGCCGAGGCCTCGCCGGTCCCGACCTGTCGAAGGGTGAAGTACAGCGTCGTGTCGAAGTGGACGTCGAACATCCCCTCGTGGAAGTCGGCGACGTACGGGATCGTCTCGTCGAGCAGCAGGAACTCGGGATCGCGACGTTTGACTCGGTCGCGGACCTCCTTCCAGAACGACTCCGGGACCGCCCACGCCATGTCACACCGGAAGCCGTCGGCGACCTCGGCCCACGTGTCGACCGCGTCGAGCAGATGTTGACGGACTTCGAGGGTGGTAAAATCGAAGTTGGCGATGAGCTCCCAGTCGAAGTACGTCCCGGGTTCGCCGGACTCCTGCCACTCGTACCAGTCGTCGTAGGGAGACTCCGAGGTACCGTACGCCGACTGGAAGTGCGGGTGGTCACGCGCGGAGTGGTTCAACACGAGGTCGAACAACACCCGCATCCCGCGGTCGTGGGCCGCATCGACGAACGACTCGTAATCGTCGCGGTCGCCGAGGTCGTCGGCGATCGAAAAGAAGTCCGTGATGTTGTACCCGTGCGGCTTCCCGTCGTGCTGGAGGACCGGGGTGAGCCACAGGCAGTCGACGCCGAGTTCCTCGAGGTAGTCGAGCCGGTTTTCGAGCACCTCGAACGTCGTCTCCGCCGCATCGTCGTCGGCCGCGAAGCCGCGAACGTAAATCTCGTACAGCGTGACGTCCTCGACCCACGCCGGTGGATCGTTGGGCCGGCTGACGGTCGCGTGTTCGACCGTCCCGCCGTCGGCGACGCCCATCGCCGTGCCGCCGTCGGTCGCGAGTCGTTCGACGCTGACCGTGTCGGCGACGCTGTAGCTCGCGTCGATCGCCACGGCGTGGACGCGTGCCTGCGAACCGATCGCATCGAGGGGGATCCGGAGTTCCCGCCGCTCGATCGTCACGGCGTCCCGGTCGATTTCGTCGCGGTCGTCGATCAGGAACTCCACGTCGAGGTCGGCGGGGTCGGTCGACGAACGTGGGTGCGGGGTCGGGCTGGCGCGGACGACGGCCTCGTTGCCCTCGACGTCGGCGTCGAGCCGGATCCGGGGGCGGCCGCCGTGCTCGCCGGATGACTCGCCGAGCGCCCCGGAGCCGGAGCCAGAGGCGAACCCGCTCTCGCCGCCGCTGCGGCGCGGTCGGGCCGAGCCGCTGGCGCCGCTTTGGCCGCTGTACCCGCTTTGTCCCTCGCCGGCGGCCCCCTCGCCGGTCGGGCGGCGGTCGCTCGAAAAGACGCGGATCGTCAGGTCGAACGTCTCCGTCGGCGTCTCCAGCGTCGTCGTGTATCGACCCGGCTCGTCCGGGACGAACTCCGTGACGGCGTCGTCGCCGACGGCCGCCTCGCTTCCCGACGGGGCGTCGGTGATCGACCAGCGATAGGTCGCGTCGGGGTCGGGGTCGCGCGGAGCCAACTGTACGGGGTCGCCGACCGCAACGAACTGTGGAGGTCCGGGATGCTTCATTTCTTGTCCGGGGTTTCGATCAGGCGCCGTATATATGTTAGGAAATTTTTATATATGAACATAATAACCATTCGTGAGAATACCCCATAGTGACGTCACCGTCCGTGAAAAAGTGAGACCGATCCGGCATCTCCCACAACGCTTGCGTCCAACTCCTCGGATCGTCGTCACGCTCGAACCCGTGTCGACGGAGCGTGGCGGCAGGAACCCATGAGCGACGCCGAACTCGAAGCGTTCGAGGACGCCGTCGGCGACCTTGGCGGGCGCGTGAGCGGGGTCCTTTGCCGTGGGGACCGACCACACTCCCGAGGAGATCGAGGCCGTGGTCGACGACCTCCCGATGCCCGACCCGCTCGACGATCGCGCCGTCGACGAGTAGGCAACGACCGTCGTCCGCGATCCGTTTCGACGCCATCTCCGTCCGTCTCGTCGGAATCGATCGGAGCCGGTTTGGGGTGCTCCTGATCGCCAGCAAGTGGAGTGTGTAGAATCGGGGGCTACCGAGAATCTCACACCGCCGCGGGCTCCTCGTCGGTGTCGCTCGCGGTGAGTTCGAGGTCGAGATGAATCCGCTCGTACGGGAGGTACGGCCGCTTTGAGCGGTCATCGTCCGTGACGATGAACACGATCCCGTAGTCCACCAGAAGCGTGATGTCGTCGTGAACGGTCCTGTAGTCACGGTCGAGCGTTTCAGTCGACGGTTGCGTACGAGCACGGTACGACCCGCATGGATCTCCGATGCCGAGCACGCACGCCCCTTCAGCGTCGAACCCGGGAGTTTTTAACAGGGGCCGGTGTATCGTGAAATACCACACTCCCGCGGGACACGGCGAGCCGGCGTGG
>JAQCNI010000037.1 GCA_028275105.1 Halorubrum sp. | reverse complement strand
GAGGGGGTCATAGAACTATTCACATGGGTTTGATTTCACCCATAGTTTAGTGAATCAACTGTGAGAACTTGCGTGCGAAGAGGTCGATCGTGTTGAATATGAGAGACCCGTTCTCTGCGGGATCAGTACTAGCGCAGAGAACTTCTCTAATAGTGATTACTGCGAATAGTTTCATGCACGGTGTCGAAAAACGCCCGTTACCCGCCTCTCATCGCCGACACGGATCGTCACGGCGGTAAAGACTCGCAGTAATCACTATGAATCCCATGCCGGGAGAGGAGTAACGGCTGATTGGTACAGCCAGTAGCCGCCTTTCGAGGTCGCTACAAACCGTAAATATCCCAACCCAGCGGTGCGGTGCCGTGGGAATCTTCGCCCTCCAGGGCGGAGAGGATGTCAAGCTTGCGGCTCCACGTCGTCCGCGGCCGCCTGCGCCGCCCGCAGCGTGAACTTCCCCTCATACAATGCGGTGCCGACGACGACGGCGGCCGCGCCGGCCCGCTTCAGTGCCACCACGTCGTCGACCGTCGCGACGCCACCGGAGGCGATCACCGGGATGTCGACGGCGTCGACGACGCGCGCGACCGCCTCGCGGTCGATCCCCGCCAGTTGCCCCTCGACGTCCACGTTCGTGAACAGGATCACGCCCGCGCCCGCCGCCTCGTAGCGCGCGGCGGCCTCGGCCGGGTCGAGCCCGGTTCCCTCGGTCCAGCCGGCGACGACCACCTCACCGCCCTTCGCGTCGAGACTGACGACGACGCTCCCCGGATGGGTGTCGTCGATATCGCCGACGATCTCGGGAGTTTCGACGGCAGCAGTCCCGAGGATCACGCGGTCGATTCCGGCGTCGAGGAGCCCCCGCGCGTCCGCAGTGGTCCGGACCCCGCCGCCGAGCTGGAGGTTGACCCCGTCGTCCACGGCGTCGACGACCGCCCGGATCGCGTCCGCGTTCGCCCGCTCACCCTCGAACGCGCCGTCGAGGTCGACGAGGTGGAGCGTCCGAGCGTCCGCGTCGGTCCACCGGTCGGCCGCCTCGACCGGGTCGCCGTAGCGGTTCCCCGTCCCGCGCTCGCCGCCGACGAGCTGGACGACCGAGCCGTCCTGAACGTCCACCGCCGGGATCACCTCGAACTCGGGAAACCAGTCGGCCCCGCTTGCCGTTGGATCGGGCTCGCTCATGCTCGGATCGGGACCGTGGTGCGGATTAAACCGGTCGGTTCCGGCCGGCCCGTCCGGGGCGGTCAGGCCGCCCTCGCCGGACCGCAACACGGATCCCTTATGTAACAACCGAGTACAACAACCCAGTAATGACGGACGAGACGGACGCGGCCGACCGGCGACGTACACGGCGACGGTTCCTGGCGATCGGCGGCGCGGCGGGCGTCGTCGGACTCGCGGGCTGTACCGCCGAGCGAACCGGTGACGGGGAGAACGGTGGCGGGAGCAGCGCGGGCGACGACGGCGAAACCGGTGACGGCGCCGGCGATGACGGAAGCGACGGCGGCAGCGATGACGGGTCCGATGGCGACGACGGGGCGGAGTCGGACGACGACGACGACACCCCAACCCTGACCGTCGCGACCTACGGCTCGTTCATCGACGCGCCCTCCGTGAGCCCCGGCGAGTGGCTCAAAGAGGAGTTCGAATCGCGCGTCGACGCCACGCTGGAGTGGGCGACTCCCGACAAGGAGGTGAACTACTACCTCGAGCGCGCCGCCTCGGGCGCGCCGATCGACGCCGACCTCTACGTCGGGCTCAACACCGAGGACCTCGTCCGCGTCGACGAGGAACTCGACGACGACCTGTTCGTCGCCGCCGGCGACGTCGATGGGGCCGACGACGTCCGCGACGGACTGCTGTTCGACCCCTTCGATCGGGCCGTCCCGTTCGACACGGGCTACGTCAGCCTCGTGTACGACGGCACGGAGACGGAAGCCCCCGAGACGTTCGAGGGGCTCCTCGCCGACGATCACCAGGGGGATCTCATCGCACAGAACCCCGGCGGGTCGTCGACCGGGCGCGCGTTCATGCTCCACACGCTCCACCGGTTCGGTGACGGTCCGGACGGCGTGGTCGAGGGCGGCGACGACGACCCCGACTACGACTACCTCGACTACTGGGCGGAGCTCCAGGCGAACGACGTCCGAGTGCTCGGCTCGTGGGATGACGCCTACACCTCGTGGTCCGAGGGCGAGGCCCCGATGGTGGTGTCGTACTCCACCGACCAGGTGTTCGCGGACATGGAGGGCGCCAACCTCGAGGAGCACCAGATCCGGTTCCCGAACGACCAAGCGTACGCGACGCCGGAGGGAATGGCAATCTTCGCCGACGCCGACACCCCGGATCTGGCCCGGGAGTTCATGTCGTTCATGCTCGAGCCCGACGTTCAAGGGGAGATCGCCGAGCGCAACGTCTCGTTCCCCGCAACCGACGACGCCGAACTCCCCGACGGCTACGCCGAACTGGCCCAGGAGCCCGCCGACCCGGTGACGTTCACCTACGACCAGCTCCAAGGATCGCTCGACGGCTGGATCACCGACTGGGAGCGCCAGTTCGCCGGCAACTGAGCCCGGATCCGTGAGCGACGCATCGCGGGACGACGGTGACGCCCGACCTATCACCGCCGACGGCGGACGACGACGCCTCCGTCACTACCTCCGTCTCTCCCGCCTCCGCGGCCGGCTCGAACGACACGCGCTCGGCGGGCTCATGGCCGCGACGGTCGCGGTGTTGGTCGCCGTCTTCTACTACCCGGTCGGCACCGTCCTCGTCGAGTCGGTCGTCGTTGACGGAGTCGTCACCCTCGGCGTCTTCGTCGAACTGCTTCGTGATCCGTTCTACTTCGGGGAACTCGCACGGCTGTTCGCGGGCGAGAATCCCCTCGCCGTCGCGCGGGCGCTAGCCTCGCCGGACCGACGGCTCGGGATCGTCGGGTTCACCGCGTATCAGGCCGGGCTGTCGACGGTGGCGAGCGTCGCGCTCGGCGTCCCGGCAGCCTACCTGCTGGCGCGCTTCGAGTTCCCCGGTCGGCGGACGATCCGGTCGCTGACGATCGTCCCGTTCGTGCTTCCGTCGATCATGGTCGCGGTCGGATACGTCGCCACGTTCGGGCGAAACGGGACCCTGAACGCGGTGCTGACGGGGCTCGGACTCCCCACGGTCGAGCTCATGTTCACGCTGGAGGCGATCGTGATCGCCCACGCGTTCTACAACGCCCCGCTCGTCGCTCGGGTGACGACGGCGGCCTGGGAGTCGGTCGACGCGAGCGCGGTCGAGACCGCCCGGAGTCTCGGTGCGGGGCCGGTTCGGGCGTTCGTCGACGTCGTCGCGCCCCAGGTGTATCCCGCGGTGTTGATGGGGGCGGCGCTGACGTTCGTGTTCACGTTCGGCACGTTCCCGATCGTGTTGGCGCTTGGCGGGTTCGAGCTGGCGACCGTCGAGGTGTTCATCTACCGGCTCGTGGGCGACCTGAACTACGCGGAGGCGGCGGCGCTGGCGGTCGTCGAACTCGTCATCTCGCTGTCGGTGCTGGCGGCGTACCTCCGGTACGAGGCGGCACAAACGGTGACGTCGCGGGGAATCAGGCCGCTTCCCCGGCGGTCGTTGTTCCCCCCCGCGCCGACGGTTCGGGAACTGCTCCCCCGACTCGGGCTCGCCGTCTACGTCGTGGTCGCCGCGCTCGTGTTTCTCGCGCCGATCGCCTCGATGCTGCTCGCGAGCGTCACGGGTGGGGACGGTGGACTCACGCTCGACCACTACCGGTTCCTGTTGGAGCGCCAGCGAACGGGCGCGGCGTTCCAGGTCCGACCGTGGCCCGCCGTCCGGAACTCGCTCGTCTTCGCGGCCGCGTCGGCGCTCGTCGCCCTCCCGATGGGCGTCATCGTCGCGGTGGCGACAACCCGCCAATACCGCGGTCGAACTCTCGTCGCCGCGGTCGCGATGGCCCCCTTTGCCGTCTCGGGGATCCTCGTGGGGCTCGGGCTGCTCCGCGGGCTCGTGTTCGGCGTCGAGGTCGCGGGGTGGCGGATCGCGGTCGCCGGGTCGGCGGCGGTCGTCGCCGCCCACGCGGTGGCGGGGTACCCGTTCGTCGTCCGGACGGTCGCGCCCGGCTTGGAATCTCTCGACCGGTCGCTCGTGGAGTCCGCGCGGTCGCTCGGGGCCTCGCGGGCCCGGGTCCTCCGGGACGTCGAACTTCCCCTCGTCTGGCCCGGCGTCGTCGCGGGCGCGGCGTTCGCGGTCGCCATCTCGATGGGCGAGTTCACCGCGACGGTCGTGCTGGCGGCGGGCGCGGACGCGTACACGATGCCGGTCGCGATCGAGCGGTTCATCGGGCGGCGACTCGGGCCCGCGACCGCGATGGGTGTCGTCCTCCTCGTCGTGACCGGCCTCAGTTTCGTCGTCATCGAGCGGCTCGGAGGTGAGTACCGTGGGCTCTGATCCGCTCGGAGACGGGGCCTCGGCTCCGGACGCCGACGCCCCGATCGCGGTCGAACTCGACGGCGTGGGCAAGCAATACGACGGGACGGTCGCCGTCGAGGGCGTGGATATGCGGGTCCGCGAGGGGGAGTTCTTCACGCTTGTCGGCCCCTCCGGGTGCGGGAAGACGACGACGCTCCGGTTGATCGCGGGGTTCGAGGCGCCCACCGAGGGGTCGATCCGCTTTGGCGGGGCCGACGTCGCAGGGGTGCCGCCCGAGGACCGCAACGTCGGCGTCGTGTTCCAGAACTACGCGCTGTTCCCGCACATGACCGTCGGCGAGAACATCGGGTACGGACTCCGCTTCGCCGACCCGCCGGGCGGAGTGAGCCGCGAGGAGCGGGTCCGCGAACTGCTCGAACTGGTTGACCTCCCGGGGACCGCCGACCGCGACCCCGAGAGCCTCTCGGGCGGGCAGCGCCAGCGCGTCGCGATGGCCCGGGCGCTCGCGCCCGGCCCCGACCTCCTGCTACTCGACGAGCCGATGAGCGCGCTCGATGCGCGACTCCGCGAACGGCTCCGCGTCCAAGTCCGCGCGATCCAGGCGGAACTCGGGATCACGACCGTCTACGTCACCCACGACCAGGAGGAGGCGCTGGCGATCTCGGACCGCGTCGCGGTGATGCGCGGCGGCACCCCGGAGCAGGTCGCGCCCCCCCGGACCGTCTATCGCCGGCCGGCCTCGCAGTTCGTCGCCGAGTTCGTCGGCGACAACAACGTGTTCGAGGGAGTCGTCGTCGAGGGGAACGACGGACGCGACGACGCGGTGGACGGAACGGGGTCGTCCGCCCGGACCGTCCCCGTCGACGTCGGCGACGGGACCCTCCGCGTCGAGATCGGGGGCGAAGCGATCGAGACCGACGTTCCCCGCCCCGGCGACCGGCTGACGTTCTGCGTCCGCCCGCAACACCTGCGCGTGGGTCGGACCGAGAACGGCGTCCGGGCCGACGTCGAGAGCGCGGAGTTCCTCGGGGAGACGACCCGCGTCCATCTCTCCTGGGAAGGCGAAGAACTCGTCGTGCGAACCGAGGATCCGCTTGAAGGAACGGTCGCGGTGGGGTTCGACCCTGCGGACGCCCACGTCGTCGACGAGTCGTCGAACCGTGGATAATGATCGCCCGTTAACCAGCTTACGGTCGGCGCGCTCCCGCGAGCGCCCGTCAGGGCGTGAGACGGAGCGCGAGGCCGCCGGCGCGGAGCGCCGGCTGCTCGGTAAGGACATCACAGAACGTTCACATTCCGTGTCAGGATCACCACGTTCTGCGGCCGATACGTCTTAACCGTCGGGCACCTAACGCTCGGTATGGCCTCGGAGCCGTGTGACGTCTGCGAACGGGAGGTACGGATCGCCGGTGGCATCGGCGACCTCTGGAACTTCTCGTTCGAGTCGACGCAGGGAATGACTCTCGAACTCACCGACGGCTCCGAATTCTTCCTCTGTTTCGAGTGTATGGAACGGCTCCCGGACGACGTCGAGCCGACCGCACAGGACGTCGCCGACCTACGAGCCAGAACCGACCCCGTCGAGGAGGACGGGAACTCATTCTGGCACTGGGGCTAATAGTGATTACGGCGAATAGTTTCATGGACGGTGTCGAAAGACGCCCGTTACGCGGCTCTCATCACCGACACGGATCGTCGCGGCGGTACGGACTCGCAGTAATCACTATGAGTCGCCTACGACCGCCGAAGCCGGTACTCGACGACGGCGACGCCCGGGAGCTCGATCCGTCGGAACGCGCGGTCGCGACCGACCCGTCCCACGGGGGCGCGCCCGAGCACGGTGGCGGCCGTGACAATCACGACGACGCCCGTCCCGACGGCGGGTCGCATGCCGACATAAAGTTTAACATACCGTATAGTTTCGAGACGTGTTATTACGGTACACGTTAATAACGACCACGGATACGTTTCGGACTGGCCGTGGGTCGCACGCCGCGACCGCATCAAAAGGAACATACCCCCCCGCGACGGCTGATCAAACACTAGGTGGTTTCAGTGACGAAGAAACGCGAATACACGGGCGAGTATCCGGACAAAACGCTGTACCTCCCGGGTCCGACGGAGGTGCGCGACGACGTGATCGAGGCGATGGCCGAGCCGATGTTCGGCCACCGGATGGATCGGATGACCGACCTCTACACGACCATCGTCGAGGACACCAAGGAGTTCCTCGATACCGACAACGACGTCATCGTCCTCACGGCCTCCGGCACGGAGTTCTGGGAGGCGACGACGCTCAACCTCGTCGACGACGGTCGCGTCCTCTGTCCCACCAGCGGCGCGTTCAGCGAACGCCAGGCCAACGTGACCGAGCGGTTGGGCAAGGACGTCGAGCGGATCGAGTACGATTGGGGTGAGGCGGTGAAACCCGAGGACGTGCGGGCGACCCTCGAGTCCGACGCCGCGGCGTACGACGCGGTCACGGTCGTGATGAACGAGACGTCGACGGGCGTCCGCAACCCGATCGAGGCGATCGGGGACGTCGTCGCGGAGTACCCGGATACGTACTTCGTCGTCGACGCGATCTCGGCGCTTGGCGGCGACTACGTCGACATCGAGGCGCACGGCATCGACGCGATCTTCACGTCGGTTCAGAAGGCGTTCGCCATGCCCCCGGGGCTGGCCGTCTGCGTCGTGAGCGACGCGGCCTACGAGCGCGAGGTTGAGACGGACGACTCGTCGTGGTACGGGGGATTCCGGCGCTGTCTCGACTACTACGATCGGAAGGGCCAGACCCACTCGACGCCGGCGATCCCGCTCATGTTGGCGTACCGGAAACAGATGAAACACATGCTCGAGGAGACCCACGCCGCCCGCGACGAGCGCCACCGCGAGATGGCCGAGTACACCCGCGACTGGGCCCGCGAACACTTCGACCTGTACGCCGAGGACGGGTACGAGTCGCGGACGGTGACCTGTATCGAGAACACCCGCGGAATCGACGTTTCCGGGGCGATAGCGACCGTCAGCGAGGAGTACGACATGGTGTTCTCGAACGGGTACGGCGACATCGGCGAGGAGACGCTCCGGATCGGGCACATGGGCGAGCACACGGTCGAGAGCGTGCGGACGCTCACCGACGCGATCGAGGACGTCGCCGACCTGTAGCGGCGCCGAGTTGGCCGACGCGGGGGAACACTCTTGAATCGTCCCCCGGTCCCTGCCCGTATGGACCCCGATGCCCTCCACGAGGCGCTCGACCGCTGGACCGACGCGGGGGTGATGAACGAGTCGACCGCCGCCCGGATCCGCGAGTTCGAGTTGACGGATGCGGCCCCCGAGGACGGATCGGTCGCGGGGGCGACTGCCGAAGATGGATCGGCTGCCTCGCCGACCGACGACGATGAGGACGGACTCCTCGGCGAGAATCGGGTCGTCGTCGCGCTGGCGCTGATGGGCGGCGCCCTCGTCGCGGTCGGCGTCGCCGCGTTCCTGATCGAGCGCTGGGACTCGATCCCGGTCGCCGTCCGAGTCGCCCTGCTCGTCGGCGTTCCCGTCGCCGCGGCCGGCGGCGGCGCGCGCTTGGAGGGGACCTCCCCACGAACCGCACACGGCCTCTGGCTGCTCGCGGCGCTGTTCGTGGGTGTGAGCCTGTTCCAGCTTGCGGAGCTGACGGCCGCCGTCGACCGCGACGCCGCGGAGCCGTGGCTGGTCGCGGCGTGGACGACGGTGGCGTTCACGATCGCGGCGTGGATCGACTCGCGACCGGTCGGCGGGGTGGCGACGGTCCTCGGCGCCGCGACGCTCGTGACCGCGGCGACGTCGGACGGGATCGTCCCCCTCCTCGGCTTCTACGGGGCGGCCGTCTACGTCGCCGGACTCCCGGCCGGCGGGGGGAGTATGGACTCGGCGATTCCCCGGCTTGCGGGCACGCTCCGGTGGGTCGGCGGCGCGTTCGCGGTCCTCGCGCCCGTCCCCGTCGTCGCGTCCGGCTCGCAACTCGGGAGCGTCTCGACGGGAACCATTCTCGTCGGCGCCGTGGCCGCCGTCGCCGCCGTGGTCGCGGTCCGCCGTGCGGGCGGCGATACGGACGCCCGATACGCGGCCGTCCCGGCCGGCGCCGCGCCGGTCGCGGCCGCGGTCGCGTGGACCGCCGCCGGCGACGTGGGCGAGTTTGTGGGCGCGCTCGTTGCCCTCGGCTGTCTGCTCGGGCTGGTGCTGGCGCTCGTCGTCGGCGCGATCGGCCTTCGGGAGGCGGCGCTGGCGAACGTCGCGGCGCTCGGGTTCGTATTCGGCGTGCTCGCCTTCCTTGTCGGTCCGGTCGCCGACGCCGTCTCCGGTTCACTCGCGCTCGTCGCCGCCGGGACCGTCCTGCTCGTCGCAGGACTCGGCGCCGAACGCGGGCGCCGGGCGGTGCTCGCGCGGATCCGGTGAGCGACGACGGCCGAGCGACCATCGAGGGGACCGGGGAACCCTGCGGTCGACCCGGTCAGACCGCCCCGGCGATGGCCTCGACGCCGGTCTCCCACAGCGAGACCCCGATCAGGACGCTTGACGCGAAGTCAATGGCGAAAAACAGGAACAGCCCCGCGCCGACGAAGTGGGCCTTCCGGAGGTCGAACTTGTGGGAGAAACGATGGAAAAACAGCGCGTTCGCCAGGCTCACGGGGAGGATCGCCAGCATCTCGCCGGTCCAGATCGCGGTCGGGAACCCGGCGTACTGGGCGGCGAGCGAGATCGTGATCAGTTGCGTCTTGTCGCCGAACTCGCCGAACGTCATCATCGCGAAGATCGGGAGGAACCCGCCGAGATAGTTCGGGACCCGCCAGCCGACGACCGGGACGCGCACGTCCAGTTCGCCGCCGTCGGTCAGCGACCCCGTCGCGGCCTCCGGGTCAGCGGCGTCCGCCGCGGGGGCGGTCCGGACCAGCAGGTACGCGAACAGAAGGAACAGGCCCGCGGTCAACCCGTCCAGATAGATCCCCGGAAGCAGCGTCGTGACCGCCTGCCCGAACCAGATCTCGAGGATCGTCCACCCTGCGAACGCCGTTCCGGCGGCGCTCACGACGACGTACGGGTTGAACCGCGTCGAGAGACCGGCGATGATGAGCTGAACCTTCTCGCCCGGGAGGACCGCCAACTGCGCGCCGGCGGCGATGAGTACGACGTTCAACCACGTCAGATCGCTCATCCGTCGTTCACCCCCTCGATCCCGCGCTCGCCACCCTCGCCGACCTCGGCCGTCCGGTCGGGCCGTCCGACTCCCGGTCGTCCCGATCGATCGACGGAGCCGGTGTGACCGCGTTAATGTCCGTCAATGTCGCCTAATTAGACACGGCTAATAATATTCTTTGTGCTTGGCGATGATACTTCGCGTCGGTGGCGGTTGGTCACAGCCAGAGCAACTGCGCGTGTCGCGTCCCGTCGAACTCGAGGACGGCTTCCTCGTCGACGAGTCCGGCGTCGACCGCGACGCCGACTGCCTCCGTCCCGACGATGTTGGCGACCTGCGCGCGACGGAGGCCGTCGACGACCGCCTCGGGCGCCGCCTCGACGGCGTCGGGGCCGCCGTAGAACTCCTCAGAGACGGTGAGAGTGGCCGTTCCGTTGTCGTACGTCTCGCCCAGACAGTCGGCGTCACAGACCGAGACGAGGGTGCCTTCGGGCGTCTCGCGCTCGCGGAGGAGCATCGGCGCCTAGAACCCCTCGGGCCCCTCGCCGCGGAGTTCGTGATCGGGTTCACGGCCGCCGGATCCGCGGGGTTGGCCGGTTTTGCCCGCACCGGCCGTCCCGCCAGTCCCCCCCTGCTCGACGCCCTCCTCGACCATCCGCTCCTCGGCCTCGCGGCGAAGTTCGTCGGCGCGCTCGGCAACCTCCTCGGCCTGTTCGTGCTCGCCCGCTTCCTCAAGCGCGCGCGCCTTCTCCTCCAACACGCCGGCGTCGCGGTAGCCGAGCCGGATCGCGTTGTCAAAGCAGGAGACGGCGTCCTCGGCGAGGCCGCGCTCGACGAGCAGGAATCCGCGATTGTACCACGCTTCGGCGAACCGCGAGTCGATCTCGACGGCGCGTTCGGCGTGTTCGAGCGCCTGCTCGTGGCGACCGAACTCCCAAAGCGCGTACGCGATGTTGGTCTCCGCGGTCGCCGCGTGTTCGGAGTCGTCGTCGATCCGCAGCGCCTCCTTGTACGCCCCGATGGATTGGTCGTACTCCTCGAGTTCCGCGTGGGCTGCCCCCTTGTTCACCCACGCCTCTTGGGCCTCCGGCGAGTCCTCCTCGGCGAAGCTGGCGGCGCGCTCGAGCGTCTCGGTCGCTTCCTCGAACCGGTTGATTCCCATGTACGAGAGCCCGACGTCGATCAGGCGATCCACGTCGATGGCGTCGCTCTCGACGTTGCGCTTGTCGAGGATGTCGGTGAGGACGCGGGAGTCGACGGGGTCGACCGTGTTCGGGTCGGCGTCGATCTCCTCGGGATCGAGCGTGAACTCCTCGTAGTCGACGTCGACGCCCTGGCCCGCGGAGAACTCGTGGCCCGTCGCCGTGGGCGACCCGCGGCCGTCCGCCGGTGACGGCTCTCGGTCCGCCGGTGATGGCTCTCGGTCCGCCTCCTCGGGCGACTCGCGGCCCTCCCCGTCCTGTTCGTCGGTCATATGCCTCGAATTGGCGGTCACGGTGGGTAAGGGTTACGTCGGCGGGACGCCGGCGCGGTCGCGTGCTGGCGTGCGGGTCGGCGCGCCGCGGACGGGCCGGGCAGGTGGCGGCATCGAAACGCTTTCGCCGGACGGGCCCGCTTAACGGCCATGTCGACGACGATCGCACTCCCCGGCGACGACGAATCGTGTGCGTACTGCGGGTCCCGGATATTCGACCATGACCCGATCTGTCTCCGCGACTGTACCGACGACTGTGGCTCGCCGGCGTACTTCTGTAACCACGCCTGCCTGTCGGCGTACATCGATGATCGCGACCTGACGGCCGGCGACGCCTGCGAGTGGTCGCCGGATGCGTCGTAATCGGTCACCCAGTTATCGACCGACGGGCCAGTCCCCGACGCGTTCACGTGCCGGAAGGTACCACGACACAAAGTGAAAATCACGGTTTAGTTTTCCCGGGATGTTATGCCGGTTTCCCGTATGGCCCTATTCGGGAATGTCAACAGATACGCTCTCCAGTACTGTCACCCCGCGACGACAGATCGCGGCCGTCGTGTTGGCCGCCGCGCTGCTCGGGGTCGTGTTCGCCCCGACCGTCTACGGGATGACCAACGAGACGAGCGATGCGGTGGCGGTCGTCGAGATCGAAGGGCCGGTAAACACCGCCCTCGCGGATGACGTCGAAAGCGAACTCACGTCGATACGAGGCAACGAGTCGGTCGGCGCGGTCGTGTTGAAGATCGACACGAGCGGCGGCGCGCCGGTCGCATCCGAACGGATCTACAAGGCAGTTCAGCGCACGGGTGAGGAGATGACGGTGATCGCGAGCGTCCAGGAGATCAGCGCGTCCGGCGGGTACTACGCGATGGCCCCGGCCGACGAGATCTACGTGCTGCCGACGTCCCTCGTCGGGAGCATCGGACTGAACGCGCCGTCCCCGCGGACGACCTCGCCCATCTCGGGTCCGAGCGGCCCGGACAAGGTCGGCGGCAACGCCATCGAGGGGTGGGCCGAACGGCAGACGCTCGCCGACACCTTCGTCAACGCGATGATGGCGGAGCGCGGCGAGACGTTCCGGATGCCCCGCGAGGAGGTCGCGAAAGCCGACGTCTACCTCGGCACCGAGGCCGTCCGAAACGGCTTCGCGGACGAGATCGGGTCGCTCAACGAGGCGATCCACGCGGCCGCGACCGCGGAGGATCTCGGCGACTATCGGGTCGACACCCGCGAAACCGGACCCGACTCCCCGTTCCCGATCCTGATCCGCACCGACCAGCAGGTCGTCGCGGTCCACGCCAACGACCCGGGCTACGGCGACGTCGAGCCGATGGGCGTCGCGTACGTCCACCTCGACTCGGTCCCGCACGTCGACACAATCGAGCGGTTCTCCGCGGACGACATCTCGGCTGAGCGCGCTGGCGCCGCCGCCGATGGATCCGGCGCCGCCGATGAATCCGGCGCCGACGGGACGACGGACGGATCCGCGCCGGCCGGAGCCGGGGGTGCGTCCGCATGAATCGGCCCGCCACCCTCCTCGTCGCGTTCCTCGTGACGTTCGCGACGATCACCGCCGGCTCGGCCGTTGCCGGGTACGCGACTGCCGACGGGACCGCGCCGTCCCCGGAGATCGAGAACGATCACTATCTTGAGGAGGACCTGATCAACGACGGAACGCCCGGCCAGGCCGACGTCACGATGTCGAGCGATGAGTCGTCACAGACCGTCGTCGTCGATCCCGGGGTCGAAGCCGGCGGGACCCCGGGCTTGGGACTGCTCGCACTGCTCGGATTCGGCGGTCCCGACGTCGCCGACCGGGACATCCGACCCCTGGCGAACGCCCTGATCGAGAACGGCCACGACGTCCGGGTGTACGCCCCGGACGACGACCAGCGACGGCCGCGCGACTCGCCGGACGGCGAGCCCACCACGCTCGGCGAGGAGCTGGCCGAGGCCGACGCGTTCGTCACGTTCCGCACCGACTATTCGGACGAGGAGCTCGAGGACATCGAGTCGTTCGTCGACGGCGACGGGCGCGTCCTCCTGGCGACCGAGCCCGGCGCAACGTTCGAGCAGCCGGGCCCGGCGTCGCTCGACGCGCGGCTCGACGTGACGACCGGCACCGGCTACGTGTACAACATGGCGGAAAACGACCTGAACTACCAGCGGGTGTACGCGGAGCCGGACGCCGATTCCGCACTGACGGCCGACGTCGACCGCGCCGTCTTCCCGACGGCGACGACGGTCGGAACGGCCGCCGGGTCCGCCGAATTCCGGCCGATCGCGGGTAGCGAGCTGTCGACCACCCGTGCCGCCACCGAGGAGCCGCTGCTCGTCCGCGATGACGGCGTCGTCATGGTCGGCGACAGCGATTTCCTCTCGCCGGAGAACGCCCAGCGCGCCGACAACGACGTCCTGATCGGGAACCTCGCCGACTTCCTCGTGACCAACGACCGGAACCCGGCGCGGCAGCCCCCCAACACGGACGATCGGGCGGGACCGACCGGCCCGACCGGCCCGACCGGCCCGACACAGCCGCAAGAACCGACGGAGAACGCGACGAGCGCCGGCGGGTCCGATACCGCGACGGCGCGGTAAGCGACGGGATCGATCGTTCGACGGCGCGGCCGGGCTGAACCCGGTCGACCCGGCGGGGGCTCACATCACCCCGAACTTCCTCGGCGTCTTCCCCTCGCCGGAGTCCATCTCGGTCGTCCGGGCCGGGATCGGAGCGGGAAGCGGGGCGTTTACCCGGCTCCACGAATCGCTGGAGGCGGAAACGACCGTGCTCGGCTTCGACCCCGAAACCCACCAGTTCACCCCGCATGTCACTCTCGCGCGGATGAATGACGCCCGGGGAAAGGACCCACGACCCGACCGGCAAATCCGCGCGATGAGGAAAGCGTTAACCTCACGCCCCGGGTCGGTGCGAACATGAAGGTACTCGTTACGGATCCGATAGCGGACCCGGGGATCGATCGGCTGCGGGACGCCGGCCACGAGGTGGAGACCGACTACGAAGTCGAGGGCGACGCGCTGTTGGACGCCGTCGGCGACGCGAACGCGCTCATCGTCCGGTCCGGCACCGACGTCTCGCGGGCGGTGTTCGAGGCCGCAGAGGACCTCGTCATCGTCGGCCGCGCCGGTATCGGCGTCGACAACATCGACATCGAGGCCGCGACCGACCACGGCGTGGTCGTTGCCAACGCTCCCGACGGCAACGTTCGGGCCGCGGCCGAACACACCGTGGCGATGACGTTCGCGGCGGCACGCTCGATCCCGCAGGCACACGGTCGACTGAAGGACGGCGAGTGGGCGAAAGGCGAGTTCCTCGGAACGGAACTGAACAACAAGACGCTCGGTATCATCGGGCTCGGTCGCGTCGGCCAGGAGGTTGCCAAACGGCTCGACTCGCTGGGGATGGAGCTCGTGGTTTACGACCCGTACATCTCCGAGGAGCGCGCCGAGCAGTTCGGCGCGGACCTCGTCGACGACCTCGACGAGACGCTCGGTCGGGCGGACGTCGCGACCATCCACACGCCGCTCCTGCCCGAAACCGAGGGAATGATCGGCGAGGCGCAACTCGCCCAGTTGGAGGGTGGCTACCTGATCAACTGCGCCCGCGGCGGGATCGTCGACGAGGAGGCGCTCGCGGCCGCGGTCGACGACGGCGTCGTCGCGGGCGCGGCGATCGACTCGTTCGCCGAGGAGCCGCTGCCGGCGGATTCCCCGCTGCTTGATGCCGAGGACGTCGTCGTCACGCCCCACCTCGGGGCGTCGACGGAGGCCGCTCAGGAGAACGTCGCCGTCGACACCGCCGAGGCAGTGATTTCGGCGTTCAACGGGGAGCCGGTACTCACCGCGCTCAACGCCCCGTCGGTCGACGAGACCGCCTTCCCGCGGATCGAGCCGTACATCGCCGTCGCGGAGACCGCCGGGAAGGTGGCCGCACAGCTGCTTGACGGCCGGATCACGGGCGTCGAGGCCACCTACGAGGGTGACATCGCGGCCGAGGACGTCGAGCTCGTCACGGCCTCGGGGCTGAAGGGCGTGTTCGAACCCTTGGAGTGGCAGGTGAACGCGGTCAACGCGCCGCGGCTCGCCGAGGAGCGTGGGATCGAGGTGACCGAGTCGAAGACGCGCCAGACCGAGGACTTCCAGAGCCTCGTGCGGGTCACCGTACGGAACGGCGACGACGAGATCTCGGTCGAAGGAACCCTGTTCGCCGGCGAGGACCCGCGGATCGTCCGAATCGACGGGTTCCGCGTCGACGCAGTTCCGTACGGCCACATGCTCGTCGCGCGCAACACCGACGAGCCGGGCGTGATCGGACTCATCGGGACCGTCCTCGGCGACCACGGCGTCAACATCGCCGGGATGTTCAACGGCCGCGAGACCCAGGGCGGCGAGGCGCTGACGGTGTATAACCTCGACCACGCCGTCCCGGACGAGGCCATCGAGACGCTGCTGGCCGACGACCGAGTCGTCGAGATAACGGAGATCATCCTCGACGACGCCGACGAGCGGGCGGGCGAGTAACGGGGCGGGCGAGGGAGTAGTGATGCGGATCCGGGGTCACCGCCCGTCCCCGACGTTCCGATCAGCCCACACGGGTGATTTCGATCGTCGGGCCGCCGCGGTCGACGAACCCGAATTCGAGCCGGCTCTCGCCGCTCGTCCGTAACTCGATCGGCCCGTCGACGACGGCGACGGTGACCGCCTCGGTCGGGGGCGCCACCGGGACGGCTCGGAGTGGCTCCCCTCGGATCCGATAGACGAGGGCGACTCCCCCATCCGGTATCGCGCGGCCCGCCCTCGTACCGTTCGGGCTCGTGCCATCCGGGCGTCGGGTCGCCCCCGAGGTGACCGTCCGTTCCCCGTCCGCGGCCGTCCGGGTCGTCCCGGTGGCCGCGTTCCCGATCCCATCCCCGCCGACGAGGGCGAGCCGATCGATCCGTGCGGCGGCGAACCCGCTCGGCGCGCGAACGACGATCGATCGCCGGGCGGCGAGTGACCGCTCCGGGACGGCGACCGATCCGGCCGCGATTGCGGCGGCGACGCGCTCGATCCGGTCTCCTTCCGTCCCGACCCGCTCGGCGGTCGTCCCCGCCCGTGCGTCCTCGAGTGCGGGCATCGCGACGCCCATGAGCGCCACCGCGATGAGGACGGTCAGCACGACCCGGATCACCGGTTCCGGTCGCCGAACCGACGACCGTTCACGGACTCACCTTGGCGACGGCGCTCCGGGATCCCCATCGGATCACAGCGCCTCCCGAAGCCGTTCGAGGAGGTCGGCTCCGTCGTCATCGCCGTCGACGGACCGCCCGCCGACCCCGTCGCCGTCGGCGAGGCCGTCACTGGGCCTCGTCTCGCGGTCGACCCGATCGGCTCTCCGCCCGCTCGTCTCGCGGGTCCCGGCCCGTCGGTCCTCAGGGAGCGCCGCATCGAGCGCGTCGTCGTTCGGCAGACCGCCGCTGGCGTCGCCGGGTCGTTCGGCGCCGTCGGCTTCCGTCCGTGGCCCCTCGTCGGTCATCCCCCGGTCGTCATGCGCGTCGTTATCATGTGGTTCGGGGCCGTCCCGCGCGGCCGTCGCCCGCGCGAGCGCCAGGTCGGCGCGGCGTTCGACTTCGCGGTTGACCGCGCGGATCGCGCCCGCATAGCCCCGAACCGCCTGCGTCGCGGCCTCCAGATCTTCGATCTGCGCCTCGACCGCGTCCAGCCGGTCCGCGAACGCGTCACGCTCGTCGGCCGCGGCCGCGATCCCGTCGACGTCGCTGACCGGACGATCGCTCCCGGTGAGCGCCCGCTCGACGGCGGCGAGGCGCTCGTTGAGCCGTGGCCCTCCGCTCGACGACCTCCCCGAGCCGCCGGATTCGCCGTCGATCCCGGCACGTTCGACCCCCTCAGCCTCCGCATGGCTCGCTCCCTCGGTCTCGCCCGACATACCGCGGGTGGCCGCGGCTTTCGACTTAAACCCGGGGGGAAACGTATTGTCGATGGATGAACACCCGACGAGTATGAAAGCTCTCCTCGTCGGTGTTGACCAAGCCGGCGGCAAGCTCACGACGGCGCTCGCGGAGTTCGACACGGAACGCGGGGTCGGCGCGGTTCGGGGCGCACTCGCGGTCAACACGGCCGCCGCCGACCTCGAACCCCTCCCGGTCGATACGGTGCTCGTCGGCCAGTCCCGCGTGAACGGCCACGGCGTCGGCGCCCGCCGCGGACGACCCCGAGGAGAACGTCACGACGGTGACGAGCACCGTCCGCAGCGCGGTGATGACGGGGCTATCGCTGCCGGACGCGACCGACGCCGACGCCAGCCTCGTCGCGATCGCGGGCGACCCCGACCGGATCCCGCGAAAGGGCGCGGAGAAGGCACGCCGATGGCTCCAGGATGGGACCGGGTCGATGTAGGTCCGCGGGGGCGACTTCCCGCTCGACTCGGGCCGACTCGCGGCCGTCGTGCTCCTCGGGGGCGTTGAGCGTTCCCAACGGGCTGCGGCGTTTCTCGAATGCGCCAGCCAAGCGGTCCGCGACGAGCCGGACGAGACGCCCGATTCGACGGCGGCGTTCCACACCGACGAGCTCGACGACCTGCTGTGACTTCCATAACCGTCGCCCCGGCTTCCGCACCTTTTTGGTCCCGCCCGGCGGATTCACGGCCGATGAGTAATCCGTGGGACGACTGGAACCACGTGCTGAAGGTCGATCCCGACAAGGAGCTGTGCGGGGACGAGACGTTCGAGGACGTCTGTCGGACCGGGACCGACGCGATCGAGATCGGCGGGACCCTTGACGTCACCGCGGAGAAGATGAGTCGGGTCGTCGACGCGGCGGCCGCGTACGACGTGCCCCTCTACCAGGAGCCGTCGAACCCGGGCGTGGTCATCGACTCGCCGGCGCTCGAGGGATACCTCATTCCGACGGTGTTCAACGCGGGCGGGCCGTTCTGGATCACCGGCGCACACAAGGAGTGGGTCCGTATCGACGATCTCGACTGGGGCCGGACCCACACCGAGGCGTACATCGTGATGAACCCCGACGCCGCGGTCGCGGAGCTGACGAACGCCGACTGTGACCTCAACGCCGACGACGTGGAGGCGTACGCCAAAGTGGCCGAGCGGATGTTCGGACAGGAGATCGTCTATCTCGAGTACTCGGGGACGTTCGGCGATCCCAGGGTCGTCGCCGCCGCGGCCGACGCCCTCGACGATGCCGCGCTGTTTTACGGCGGCGGTATCCACGGTTACGAGTCCGCGAGGACGATGGCGGGCCACGCCGACGTGATCGTCGTCGGCGACCTGCTCCACGACGAGGGGGTCGACGCGGTCCGTGAGACGGTCGAGGGCGCGACGGACGCGTAGGCCGGGTCGGTCGCAGTCGGCGGGTTGCGGACTACCGGTACCCGTCGAGCATGTTCTCGACGTACTTCGCGATCACGTCAACCTCGAGGTGAACGGGGTCACCGGTCGCCTTCCCCGAGAGCGTCGTCAGCTCGTAGGTCGTCGGAATGATCGCAACGTCGAACTCGTCGTCGCGCTTCTCGGCCACGGTCAGCGAGATTCCGTCGAGCGTTACCGATCCCTTATCGACGAGGTAGCGTCCGTGCCCGGCCGGAATCGAGAACCTGAACCGCCAGTCCTCGCCGACCCGTTCGACCGTCCGGACCTCGGCGACGGTGTCGACGTGCCCTTGGACGACGTGGCCGTCGAACCGGCCGTCGGCGGGCATCGCGCGCTCGACGTTGACGGTATCGCCCTCGTGGACCTCTCCGAGGTACGTCTTTGCGACCGTCTCGCTCGCGAGGAACACCTCGAACCAGTCGGTCGACCCTTCGCCGCCCGTCCCGAACTCCTCGACGGTCAGGCAGACGCCGCTGACGCTTATCGACCGTCCGTGATGGAGGTCGCCGAACCCGTCGACGTCGACGTCGACCCGAAGCCGGAGCCCGTCGTCCGTTTCGGTCCGCCCCCGGACCGTTCCGGTCCCTTCGACGATACCGGTGAACATATGGGATCGCGGGTCCGACGGCACATAGCCGTTCGGGGTCGGGGGCGTGCGAACGATCGAACCTCGGTCGGAGGGCCGCGTTTTTACGCTCGCGGCGCTACGGTCGGCCATGGGACTCGGGGTGTTCGACATGATCGGGTTGGCGGCGTCGCTCGTGTTTGCGCTGCCGCTCGCGAACTACGCGGGAGGCCGGCTGTTTGCCGGTGAGGTAGCGCTCGGCGCGGGGCTGCTCGTCGTCGCCGTCGCGATGGTCGTCCTCCCGCAGTACTTCCTCAATCCCGAGCGACTCTTCGGCGCGCTCGTCCGTGGGCTCCTGCCGCGACGACTCCGCGGCGGGGATTCCCCTCGGGAGGGTTCCGACGACGGATCAGCCGAAAAGTAGTCGGGACGGACGGGCGTCCGAAGGGGGTCGGGCAGGGGTCGGGCAGGAGTCGGATGAGGGGCGGGCGGGGACCGCTCACTCCCGCGCTTCGGGGACCGTTCCGAGCGGATACTCGGCGAGGACCTCGTGTCCGTCCTCGGTTACGACGATCAGGTCAGCCAGCCGGACGCCGCCGTGTTCGGGGTCGCTCACGCTCGACCCGACCGTGAGGACGTGACCCGGGCGGAGTTCGGCGTCACCCGTGGGCGATGGAGACTCGTGGCGGCTCAGCCCCACGCCGTGGCCGGTCCGGGGCGTCGCCACCGCGTCCGCTTCGTCGCCGGCACCCCCCGGATCGAACCCGTACGCGGCCGCCTCGGCCGTCACTTCCCGATTGACGCTCGCGACGGATTCGCCCGGTTCAACGGCCGCGAGGCCGGCGTTCCGGGCCGCCCCGACCGCGACGTCCGCGCGCCGTGCCCAGCCGCCGTCGCCGTCGACGACGAACGTTCGCCCGAGGGCGCCGTAGTACCCGTCCGGCCCGCGCGGCGCGAGATCGATCCGGACCGTCTCTCCGGGCCGGACCACGTCGTGCTCGAACCCGCGGTGGTCCGTCGTCCCCGCCCCCGCGACGACGGCGGTGTTGCCCGCGTCACGAACGCCGCACTCGGCGAGCGTCGCGTTCAGCGCCCGCCGGAGTCGTCCCGTCGTGAGATCGTCGCCGTCCCATCCGAGGACGGCGCCCTCGTCGGCGTCGCTTCGGGGTTCATCGGTCGAATCGACGCGGGATCCCTCCACCGGCTCACTCCGAGCCACGATCGTCTCCGCGCGTGCCATCCCGGCGGCGGCGGCCAGCTGTACCCGGCGCAGCCGGTCGATCTCGGTCGGGGTCTTGATCGCGCGGATCTCCGCGACGATCGGGGTCGACGCGAGGTCGTAGCGCGCGCGCTGGAGATACACCGCGGCGTCGTGGGGGATCGATCGCGGGACGAGCAGGTGGCCGCCGCCGTCGGTTCCGTCGTCGTTCCCGCCGGTTCTCTCGCCTCCCCGCTCGTCGTCGCGCCATCCGTCGACGACCGCCGCCGCGCGGACGCCGACTGGATCGTCGACGCGGTCGGTCCTGACCGACCGGCCGACCCCGTCATGGAAGCCGGCCGCGGCCGGTCCGCCGTCGCCGGCCCGGGTCGTTCGTGCCGCGTCAACGAACGCCCGTTCGGCCCGCGTACCGAACCCTTCCGGCGCGAGGAGGATCGCCCGGGGTGCCGTCGTCGCCGCCCCAGGCCCGATGACGAGTCCGTATGGCTGATCCGGTCCCACGAACCGCGTGAGGTACCGGACGCCATCGTCAAACCGGTCGCCGACGGCGACGAACGCGTCGGCGCCCGCGCCAGCGACCGCGTCAGCGACGGGGGTCAAGTCGGTTCCGAGCGGCCCGTTTCGGTCGCCGGTCATCGCCCCGCTTGCCCGGAGGCTTCGGATCGGATCCCCCCGTCGCTCACGGCTCCGGCTCCGGGACCGCCAGCTCGGACTGGGCCTCCTCGATCAGCTCCTCCGGGCGTTCGTCGCGGGCCTCGTTGAACAGCAGGACGCTGATCGGGAGCGTCGGCGCGCCGCCGACGAGGCTCTCCAGGATGACGAGCCGCTCGCGGGCCCGTGACATCCCGACGTAGAAGACGCGTCGTTCGTTGTCCGTGAGCACCGGGACGGGGCTCGTCGACTTGGTGAACTCCTCGACGCCGGCGACGTCGGTCGGGTCCTCGACCGAGGCCGCCATCTGTTCGACGACCTTCTCCGTGAGGTCGGTCGCGACGAACACGTGATCGGCCTCGCGACCCTTCGCCGAGTGGATGGTACCGACGCGGACGCGGGTCGGGTCCATCCCCTCGTAATCGCCGCCGAAGTACGCCCCCATCGACTTCCGCTGGAAGCTGGTCACCTTCCGAACCATGTCGTCGGCGCTGGCGGGGTCGGGCATGAACGGGATGAACTCGGTCAGATCGTCGACCGGCACCTCGACCAGCGTGATGTCGTCGGCGTCCGCGGCCTCCTCGCGGTCGTCGAGGAGGTCGTAGAACTCGTCGCGGTCGTTCGTGCCGAACGCGGACTCCTGGAGCATGTCCGCCAGCCGGCGGGCTTCGAGGAGGGTGACCGGCTCGCCCTCGTCGATTTTCTTGATCGCGGCGACGTAGTCTTGAACCCGATCGGTCCACATCCGTCCGTCGGTCAGCATCGTGAAGGGGATCCCGCGATCGATGAACTCGTCGATGAAGTCGAACATCTGGTAGCGCGCGCGGAACAGACACATCACGCTCCCCTCGTCGTCCTCGACGGTATACCGGACGTTCCGGACGAGTTCGAGCATCGAGGGCGACTCGATCGCCTCGACGGTGCCGCCCTCCTTGCGGGGATGGAGGTCCTTCTCCTGGCGCTTGTCGATGTGGCGGATCTCCGCGTTGACGACGTTGAGGATCTCCGAGGGGAGCCGGTAGGAGTTCGGGAGCACGACGTCCTCGTCGACCTCGGTCTCCAACAGGAGGTCGGGGTCCGCGCCCTGCCAGGCGTACACGACCTGGTCGTCGTCGCCGGCGATGAGCACCTTCTCCATGTGCGGGCGCCACTCCTCGAACACGCCGTACTGGAGCGTCGTGATGTCCTGGAACTCGTCGATGACGAGATGGTCGACGCTCGGGACGAGCGATCCCCTCGCGACGCGTTCGAGCATGTCGGCGAAGCCGACGAGCCCGTTGTCGCCCTTGTAGCCGCGCCACGCTCGGATCGCCTCGGGAACGTCGATCCGGTCGTCGTCGGAGGGCCACGTCGGCGTGTACTTGTTCCCCTGTTGGGCGTTGGGGTCCTCCTCGGGGGGGAGCCGGACCTCCTCGACGTCCCACTGGAAGGGAACGTCGTACCAGTCGGCGACGTCCCGCTCGGTGCGTTGGAGCCACTGGGAGGTGGCGATGATCTTGTTGCCGATCGTCGTCGACCGCGCGGTCCGACGGCCGGCGCCGCCGTGTTGGTCCTCGAACTCGATACCGTACTCCTCACAGAACGCTTCCTTGCCGTCCTCGCCGACGACGTCGCCCCGCGAGAGGTCCAGCAGCTCGTACGCCTTCGCGTGCATCGTACAGACGTTCCCCTTGAGGCTCCGTGGGGAGACGTCGAGCCGCTCGGCGAGCCGCTCGCGGATCTCGGCGGCTGCCGCACGGGTGTACGAGACGACGAGGACGTCGCGGACCTCGGCGTCCTCGTCCTCGAGGATCCCCTCGACGCGGTCAAGCAGGGCCGTGGTCTTCCCGCTCCCGGGGCCCCCGAACAGTCGCGTTACGGTAGGATCGGCCATTATCCACTAGTGAGCCCGGCTCTTCTTAAACGCCCTGCCTTGCGGTGTCGAGGATGACGGGCCGAGCGACGGTCGGCAGCTTGCGGCGGGGGGCGGTCAACCCGGCGATCCCATGAGTCGGCGTTGCGTCCCAGCGGGGGGGCGGTTCTCAGTTGCTTCGAGTTGCGCGCGCTTCCCGCACGTCGGCACCGTCACGGACGAGGTCCTCACAGGCGGGGCAGACGCGGGGTCGGTCCACGTCGTTGGGCGTGAACACCCGTACGTAATCCGTCGTGACGAACGATCCGCAGTTCTGGCAGGTCGGCATACTCATCACTAGCTAATCATTATATATAATACTGCCGCCAAATTTCACGGAAAGAAAACCCCGGTGCCGCCGAACGTCGTCCCGACGTCAGGTCGGCTGCCAGTCGCAGACCGAACAGCGCTCCGTTCCTTCCGGATGAAGCGCGCCGCACTCGGGACACTGAAGCTTGTTATACGATCGCTCCCAGCGGACGATCTCCGTCTCGTGGCCGCGGTCGGATAGGAACTCGTCGAACACGTCGTCGTTCGAGCTGGGTACGCTGGACATTGCGTGCCAATGAATGGCACGCGAGTATATATATCTTGTTGCGAATTCTATCGTCCCGATAAAAATCCGACGTGCGATCAAAAAGCCGGTAGAACGATGGACGATTCGGTCAATCGTGTCCGTGTCCGAGGACTTCGTTACACATCTCGTTGAGCTCCACGATCTTCTCACGAACGACCGCCGGCTTGTCCTCCGGCGGGTCGTCGAGCGCGGGCTGTCCGTGAGCGTCCGGCTCGCCGACGATGACGCTGCCGATCATTCCGCCGGTTTCGTGGGGAGCACAGTAATAGTGGTACACCCCCTCGGTCTCGAACGTGTGCTCGAACGTTTCTCCCGCCTCCGAGAGCATTCCACTGTCCCAAGGTTCGGTCCCGGCCGGGACGAGCTGCGGCTGGTTGTTTTCCGGATGATACGCGGTTGCGGTGTGACTTCCGCTTTCGAGCACCCACGTGACGGTGCCGTCGGTCTCGACCCACGTAACGTGCGGGTTGAAGTGGGCCTCTCCGTTGTCGGTCGTGTTCACGGCAACCTCGGCAGTCGCGGTGGGTTCGTCCACGGTATCGTGTCCGTCGTCTTCGTGACCCCCACCGCCGTGGTCGTCGCCGCCTTCGTCGTCCCCGCCTTCGTCGTGATCGTCACCCTCACTCGCCGATCGAGATCCTCCTCGTCTCCACGCTCCATTTTCACTCCCGGCACCTCTCGTCGTCCGTCCGCACCCTACCACGGCTCGTTCTTCACGCCGAGCGCGTAGGCGACGACGTTCGTCGCCACGTGGAGCACGGGCGTGATCACGACGACAACCACGAGGACCGGGCGCGTGAAGACGCCGGTCGCCCAGCCGGGCGCGACGAGGAAGGTGAGGAAGAGCGCGCCGATGACGAAGTCGAGCTGGTCGAGCCCGGGGAACGCGGCTCCCCGTTCGCGGCCCGAGCGGCGCTTGAGAAAGGAGGCGCCGATGTCGCCACACATCGCCCCGAACGCGAGCCCGACCGCGGCCCGGAGGTCGAACGTCGGGAGATCGACGCCGACCGTCGCGCTGATCGGGTCGACGATCCCGTTGAGGAGGAGCGCCAGGCCGACCCCCGCGGCCGTCCCGACGGCGGTCCCCCGCCACGTCTTCCCGTTGCCGAGCACGCGCGCGCCCCGCCATTCCCGTCCTCCATCGATCGGGCGGCCGCCGCCGGCGAGCACCGCGACGTTGTTCGGCACGTACGCCGGCAACATCGCCCAGAACGCCGTCGCGATGAGCGAACCGACCATACGGCCGATTGACGGCCCACCGGATGTTATAAACCGTGGATCCGTTCGGGAACGCTCCCCGTGACAACGCCTCGATCGCCCGAGCGTCCGTTGTGCCCCACTGTAGAAGCCCTCTTAAGCGTCGCACACGCATGTCGACGTGACCGATGTCCACGTGGAAGCGAGACTTTGCGAGCGGACTCATCGTGTTGGCCCCCCTTCTGGTTCTGCTCCTCGTCATCCGCTGGATCTACCTCCACATCGCGTCGATCCCGCTCATCGACGCACTCCAGCCGGAGGCCATTCCCGGACCGCTGGAGCCGCTCTCCCGCGTGGTCATCGCAATCGCGGTGTTCGCGACGCTCGTCCTCGCGGTCGGGTACTTCATGCGGACGACGATCGGCCGGGTGGCGGAGACGGTGGTTGACGACGCGATCAACCGGATTCCCGCGTTGCGCGTGGTGTACAACGCCTCGAAACTCGCGGCCGAGACCGCCATCTCCGGCACTGAAGAGCTTCAAAACCCGGTGTATCTCGAAACGTGGCCCGGGATCCGCATGACCGCGTTCCGGACCGGCAAGAAGACCCGGGACGGGAAGATCGTCCTGTTCATGCCGACCGCCCCGAACATCACCACCGGATTCGTCATCGAGGTCGAGCCGGAACGGGTCGAGGACACCGGCGAGACCGTCGAGGAGGGGATGACCCGGATCCTCTCCGCCGGCTTCGCGGAGTCGGCCCACCAGATCCCCGTCGAGGAGGAGGGGATCCCCTCGGACGAGCGCTCCGAGGATCGCCGTCCCGGCGCCGGTCGACCCGGGGGAGTCGCCGGGGCGCCCCCCTCGTCCGCCGGCGAGTCGTCCGGCGAGAGCGCCACCGAGTCGCCGTCGGGTGCGGAGGGGTCGGGGTCGTAGGTCAGAGCGGCCTCCCTCGGACGCGTGCGGGGAATGGGCCGCGACGGGCGTTTACACGTAGCTAAACCACTCGTCGTGGTCGTCGACCTCACGCTCAATGACCTCGAAGAAGGCTTCCTGTAGCTCCTCGGTCACGGGGCCGCGCGTCCCGGATCCGATCTCCGTGTCGTCGACCGACCGGATCGGCGTTACCTCCGCGGCGGAGCCGGTGAAGAACAGCTCGTCGGCGGTGTACAGCTGTCCCCGGGAGATGATCGCCTCGTCGTGGACCTCGTAGCCGCGTTCCTCGGCAAGCGTGATGACGGTGTCCCGGGTGATCCCCTCGAGTATCGACTGGGCGGGTCCGGTGGTGTATATTTCGCCGTCGTTCACCATGAAGATGTTCTCGCCGGGCCCCTCGGCGACCTTGCCCTCCTTGTTTAGGACGATCGCCTCGACGTAGCCGTTCCGACGGGCCTCCTCGCCGGCGAGCATGGAGTTGACGTAGAGTCCGGTGGTCTTGACGTTCGTCGGAACCTGCGAGGAGGCGTGTTTCCGCCAGGAGGAGACCATCACGTTGACGCCCTCCGTCTGGGCCTCCTCGCCGAGGTACGCGCCCCACGGCCAGGCGGCGAGCACGAGGTCGGTCGGGCAGTCCTTCGGGGAGACGCCGAGCGAGTCGTAGCCGTAGTAGGCGATCGGGCGGATGTAACAGGATTCGAGGTCCTGCCGGCGGAGGAGTTCGAGGGTCGCCTCGGTGATCTCCTCGCGGTCGTGATCGATCTCCATGTCGTACATCTTCGCGGAGTCGAACAGCCGATCGACGTGCTCGTCCCACCGGAAGATCGCCGGGCCCTCCTCGGTGTCGTAACAGCGGACGCCCTCGAACACCCCGCTCCCGTAGTGGAGCGCGTGGGTGAGGACGTGAGTCGTCGCGTCCTCCCAATCGAGGAACTCCCCGTTCTTCCAGATCGTGTCGACGTCCATCTCGTCGAATCCCATACTACGGAATTCGGCGGGTTCCGGCTTAAATTTATCAGATATTCGTCTCGGTCCGCCGGATCCATGCTTCGCGAGTAGTCATGATCGTGATGGAGCGCGCCGACGGCGACGGGGTCGATCGCTTATCTGAGCGCGTCGAGGAGCGCCGACCCCTCGACGTACGGGATGTCCCGGCGGGCGGCGTAGGCGGCGGCGTCCTCGGGGGCCAGCGCCTCGCCGGTCTCGTCGTCGAGCATCTCACAGACCACGACCGCGGGGGCGGCGTCGCCCGCCTCGGCGAGCGCCAGCCCGAGTTCGGTGTGGCCGACGCGGTCGGAGAGCCCCGCCGCCGCCCCCCGGAGGACGTGAACGTGGCCGGGCGCGCGGAACGACGCGGCGAACTCCTCCGGGGTGTACCCCGACGGGTCGTCGTCGACGGCGGCGGCGACGCTCGCGAGCTCCGCGATCGTGCGCGCTCGGTCCGCGTCGGTGATCCCGGTGAACGTCTCGCGGTGGTTGACCGGCAGCGAAAACGACGACCGGTCGTCGTAGGCCGGATCGTCGTCGGCGGCGGGATGGTCGATCGCGTCCGCGAGGAACGGCAGGCCGAACGCGTCGGCGACGCGGTCGTCGACGGCGACACAGATCAGTCCCCCGGCGTCGTTGCGCATGTGGGCCACCGCCGTCGCGTCGACCGCCGCCGCGGGGTAGATCACGTCCGTCTCCCCCTCGCGGTCGGCGAAGTCGTGGACGCACACCGGGTCGCCGACGCGGAACGCGGCCAGCGTGCGGTCGACCGCCGCCGGCGTGTCCGAGTCGTCGGGGACGCCGGCTGGCTCCCCCGTGTCGGCGCGCATCAGGCCACCTCGGCATCGACGCGCTCGGCCGGCTCGTCGCCCCGGGCCGCCGCCTCGACGCGCACCTCGACCGCGTCGCCGTCGGCGAGGTCGAGTTCGGCGCGGAGTTCGTCTGGCGCGATCAGTTCGAGCTGGTCGTCGTCGTGGTGCGTCCGGTCGGGAACGATCGCGTGGGCGTTCCCGTAGCGGTCGCCGTCGGCGACGAGCGTGACCGCGTAACAGGCCGCCGTCCCGTAGGTGCGGTCGTCGTCCTCCCACGCGTCGATCGGAACGGCGTCGACGCCCGTGATCTCGCCGCGCCGCCGGACGCTCTCCGCGTCCAGTTCGACGTTGAGCGTGCCCGGGAACGGCTCGTACCCGAGTCGGGATACGAACTGCTCCGCATAGCCCGGGAGGGTGATGTAGTGGCGCCCCTCGCCCATGCCGCTCGTGACGGTCCCCCGGAGGACGAGTTCGACGTCCGTCTCGAAGAGGCGTCGGTAGTCGGCGTACTCGCCGCGTAACATCGCCTTACCCTCACCGGTGACGCGGACCCACTGGCCGTCGCCGACGACGTCGCGTTCGACGAGCCCCGCGGATTCGAGCGTCTGGAGCCGGCGGGAGGCGGTCTGAGTCGACGCGTCGAGGCGGTCGCCCAACGCCGCACACGACACCTTCGTCTCGGTCAACCCGCCGGCGAGCGCGACGTGTTTCAACGCTGCCGTCGCCGCCGGGTCGGCGGTCCCCGCAGTCGGTCCTGACATACACTAATTGAAGGTCCCCGGACGCAAAAGGATAACGAATCCGTGAAGGTTCTCAAAACCGTTACGCAGGGCGGACCGTTTCTCTCCGGCCCGCTTCTCCCGCCTTCATTCGATTCATACTCGGCACGCGGGTCACCTAAGCGCGTCGGTCACGGTGGTTCCGTCTTCGCCCGCGGGTCCCGGTCCGGGACCCGAAAAGCAAGGTACAAGTACGGACGGGGATTTATTTTCCAATGCGGGCTCGTAGATCAGCGGCAGATCGCTTCCTTCGCAAGGAAGAGGCCCGGGGTTCAAATCCCCGCGAGTCCATCCCGAGGCCGCTTTCTCCGTAATCCACAGACGGCGTAGGGGTGCTTATACCGTCATTCTCCACAGCGATGGTGACTTGGTGAGGTCTATCGGCAATCCGTGC
>JAQCNI010000018.1 GCA_028275105.1 Halorubrum sp. | reverse complement strand
GCTGCTGTATTTCGAGGGGATCGATCTGGTCGGCGCACGCATCGCCGCGACCATCCAGTCCACCTACCCGGCGGTTGCGACGCTGCTCGCGGTCACCGCCCTCGGCGACACGCTGACGCTCTACACCGGGGCGGGGATCCTGTTGGTCGTCGTTGGCGGCGGGCTCCTCCAGTTCGTCAGGAACACCGCGTCGGTCGACGAGGGGGCCCGGGCGACCGACCTGATCGCCCGAGAACTCGCCGCCGTCGACGTCCGCGACCTCGGCTATCCGGTCGCCGCCGCCGTCATTCTCGGCGTGTCGTACGTGATCGTCGACTTCGGCCTGGGTCGGATGCCGGCTCCGGCCGTCGCCACGACGACCGGACAGACGACCGCACTGACCGCGTTCCTCGGCATGCTCGCGGCGTCCCCGGGCTGGCGCCGGGAGCTCGGGACGGTTTCGCGGCCCGCGTACTTGGCGTTCGCCGCCGCGGGCGTCGCCGTCGCCGCGTTCTGGCTCGCGCAGTTCTTCGCGCTCGAGGTCGGGTCGGTCGTCACCGTCATCCCGCTCGTGAGTTCGGCGCCGCTGTTCGTCGTCGCCATCTCGTACGCGCGGCGTCGGGAACTCCCGCGGTCCCCCCGTGTGCTCGTCGCCTTGGTTGCCGTCGTCGCCGGGGTCGTCCTCATCCAGCTCGGCTGACTCCCCGCGTCGAGCAGAGTCAGACTTTTTATCCGAAGGGTCGATCGGTCGGTAGATGACAGCAAGCAGAGTGTACCCGACTGCCGGCGGGACCCGAGCGATGATCGACGCGGAGCGCACCCGAGGGATCGACACATGAGTACGGACGAGTCTCCGGAGTTCTCCCGGGAGAACGACTTCGAGGCGCTGACCCGGTACGAGATCGAGGATCGGATCGACGACGGCGCCCCGGCGGTCATCCCCACCGGGAGCGTCGAACAGCATGGCCCCCACCTGCCGGTGGGCACGGACGCGTACGCGATCGAGACGATAACGCGGCGGGTCACGGCACGGCTCGACGGAATGATGGTCCCGTTCGGGTCACTCGGGGTGACGCCGTTCCACGCGGACATGCCGGGGGCGATCCACCTCTCCTCGGAGACGTTCATGGCGCTGTTCCGGGACGTGTCGGAGAGTCTGATCCGGCACGGCGTTGACGAGATCGTCGTGGTGAACTGGCACGAGGGGTCGACGTCGTCGATCGAGACGGCGGCCGGACGACTCCAGGCGGAACATCCGGACGTCCGGTTCGTGATCTCGCAGGCGTCGTACGCGGCCCAGGAGCTGTACGAGGACTACCACGACCTCACGCACGGCGGGCCCCTGGAGGTGTTACCCGTGTTGGCCGACCACCCGGAACTGGTCCATCTCGACCGGGCGACTGACGGGGCGGACCCGGAGCACGCCTCGATGATGGACGATCTGCGCCGGAACCGGGAGGCGTATCCGATCATCCCGGACGTGCGGATCATGTACGAGTCGGGGTGGTACGGCGACGTCAGCGACGTCGACGAGGCGATGGCCGAGGAGTTCGTCGAACGCGTGGCCGGTACGTGCGCCGGCGACATCGCCGAGACCCTGGATGTCCTCGAGGACCTCGACTACCGGATCGGCGAGTCGGACGTCGACACCGCCTCCGAGGTGGAGTGAGGGGTCTCGACCGTCGCGAGGCTCCCGGCCCCTCGGGACGTCCGACCGCATCGGTCCCCGTCGACCCGGAGTTTAAGTAGTGTGGTGTTGACGGACCCGGTTTACCCATGCCAACACACGACGTCATCGTGGCGGGTGCCGGGCACAACAGCCTCACGACCGCGGCGTACGCGGCGCGCGCCGGATACGACGTCGGCGTCGTCGAGGCAAACGAGGTCGTCGGCGGCAACACCCGGACACAGGAGCACACGGTCGACGGGCTCAAACAGGACACCTGCTCGACCGCCCACAACCTCATCCAGGCGAGCCCGACCCTGCGGAACGACGAACTCGGACTCCTCTCCGAGTACGGGCTGACGTACCTCCACCCGGACCCGGTCGTGACGGTCCCGTTCGACGACGGCACGAGCCTCACGATGTGGCAGGACCGTGAGCGGACCGCCGAGGAGTTCGCCAAGTTCTCCGAGGCCGACGCCGACGCGTACCGGCAGCTGCTCGACGACTACGCGGCGGTCGCTCCCCACTACACGAAGGCCCGATATCAACCCCCGAAGGAGGGCACCGTTCAGGCGGAACTCGCGAAGGCACCCAACGGCGACGAGTGGGTCCGCCGGAGCCTGGAGAGCCCCAAGGAGATCATCGAGCGACGGTTCGACCACCCCAAATCGCGGGCGTTCATGGCCTACCTCGCGATCCTGACCGTCCAGCCCATCGACCGGGTCGAGGGCGGGATGCGCGCGTTCTCGCTCGCGTACGGCCGCCAGCAGAACTCGTGGGTCCTGCCGAAGGGCGGGTCCGGCCAACTGCCGCGAGCGCTCGTCGACTGTATCGAGGACCACGGCGGGTCGATATACGCCGGCCATCCGGTCGACGAAGTCCTCGTCGACGACGGTCGGACGACCGGCGTCCGGTCGGTCGACGGGATGCGATTCACCGCCGAGGAGGCCGTCGTCTCGACGATCCACGTCAAACACCTCGTGGAAATGCTGCCCGACGACGCGGTGCCCGAGGCGTTCGCCCGCGGCCTCGAGGACTGGAAGACGGGCGTGACCCTTTTCGCCGCGCACTTCGCCACCGAGGAGCCGCCGCGATACGAGACGGAGGACGGGCCGCTTGAGTCCGTCGCGATGGGGACCGCCTCTAGCGTCGAGAACCTCGTGGAGATAACGCGGGCGTTCCACCGGGGGGAGCTGTATCTCGACGACCCGTTCATCCTCTCGTTGTGTCCGACCGTCGCCGACGAGACGCGCCGGGTCGACGGCCTCCACTCGTACAAGCTGGTCGGGAAGCTCCCGTACGACTACGAGGGCGACGAGTCGTGGGACGAGATCAAGGCGGACGTCACCGAGCGGCTGCTCGACCGGGTGCGCGACTTCGCGCCGAACCTGACCGAGGACACCATCGTCGACGTCGACATCAACAGTCCGGTCGACCTCGAACGGCGTAACGACCACTCCTACCGGGGAAGCTACCACGGCGGGGACTACACGCCGGACCAGTACGGCGCGAACCGCCCGGTGCGCGGGTACGCGAACTATCGCGGTCCGGTCGAAGATCTGTACGTGACCGGGGCGTGTACGTGGCCCGGCGGGAGCGTGAGCGCCGCCCCCGGCCGCAACTGTGCGACCGTCCTGCTCGAGGACCTCGGCCCGGGGATCGAGGCCGGCATCGCGTCGGAGTAGCGTCGTGGTGTCTCTCCGCCGGCTCGCCGCGTTCGTCCATCGATCTTTTGTACCGGTGCGACGATCCGGCGCACATGAAGGCCGTCAGATACCACGAACACGGTGGCCCGGAGGTACTGCGAATCGACGACATCGACCGACCCGATCCCGAACCGGACGAACTCCTGGTCGAGATTCGGGCCGCGAGCGTCAATCCCGTCGACACGACGCTCCGGGAGGGGCTGTTCGGATCCCTGTCGCTGCCGGCGATCCCCGGCGGCGACGCGGCCGGGGAGGTCGCGGCCGTCGGCGAGGACGTCGAGTCGTTCGCGGTGGGGGATCAGGTGTTCCTCGGCGGCGTCGGGCAGGTGGAGCGCGGGACCGCCGCGGAGTACGTCGCGATCCCGACGATCAAGGCCGCACACCTCCCGGAGTCGGTTTCCTTCGAGGAAGGCGCGGCGATCCCGAACGTCGGGGCGACCGCGTGGACCGCCCTGTTCGACATCGCGGAACTCGGGCCGACCGACCGTTGTCTCATCCACGGCGGCGCGGGCGGCGTCGGCCACGCGGCCGTTCAACTCGCCACCAGCACCGTTTTCCGGGAGAGTTCGTCCGAAAGCACGCCGCCCGGATACTGTGCGAGGGCCACGAGCGCCCACATAAGCGTCAACGCGCCGCCGGCCTGTGCCGTCGTCACCCCGATATCACCGATGATCCGCGGTAAAAGCGGTGAGAGTGCCATCCGGGCGGTCATCATCAGCATCGTTCCGAGCGAGATGACGAGCAACATCCGACGCGCGTACCCGCGCGGATGGTCCTCCAGGGTTCCGGCCGCGCTTTCGGTCGACACGTGGACGAACGCAACCGCAAGCGGCTTGAATATTGTGTTGTGGCCGCCGACCGGCGCCGTTCCGTCGTGGCCCCCAGTCGGCGTCGGGGCCGCGGAGTGGTTTTAAGTACGTACTCCGCGTTGATGACGGCGTATGTCCGAAGCTAACGACGTGATCGCTCACAGCGACCTGTCCGAGTCGGATCTTGACGCCGAGGACGTTGCGCTCGGCGGCGAGGGAACGCGCGTCTACCACGAGTCCGCCGTCGGCGGCATGGACAGCCTCCACGACGGTCGGAGCAAGACGGTGCTGGTCAACAAGGGACTGGCCCCGGCCGCCGGCGACCTTCTCATCGACGTCGTCGACTACGGCCCCGGGGTCTCCTGTCCCGTCCATCACCACGAGGGGACCGACCACTTCTTCTACATCCTCGAAGGGGAGGGCGTCCTCGAGGTCGAGGGCGAGGAACTCGAGCTTTCGCAGGGCTCCGTCGCGTGGATCGGCGAGGGCGACCGTCACCGGCTGTTCGCCCGCGAAGGGCAGTCCATGCGGGTGTTCGAGTACTTCTCGAACGGCGACCACGAGACCGTGTTCGACGGCAACGAGTGTAGCTGGGCGCCGGGCGCGGACGAGTAGGTACTCCTCCTTAATTCCGGTATTATCCAACCGATACGCAGCGTTGGCCCCGCAACGCGGATACCGCGACGACCACTCCGATCCGCTACCGTCCCGCGCCGCCGCCGATCACAGCGACGGCGTTTCCTCGCTGGTGTCGATGCGGATCGCCTTCATCGTCGAGAACTCCCGCATCGTCTCGGTGAAGTCCTTCTTCCGCCCGACGCCCGAGCGCTTGTAGCCGCCGAACGGGAGCCCGAGCCCGCCCCCGCCGGTGCCGTTGACCGCGACCTGCCCGGCCTCGACGCGGCTCGCGACGCGGTGCGCGCGCCCGACGTTCTCGGTCCATATCGTCGCCGTGAGCCCGTAGTCGACGCCGTTGGCGATATCGATGGCCTCCGACTCATCGCCGAAGGGAATAAGCCCCGCGATGGGACCGAACACTTCCTCACAGGCGAACCGGGATTCGGGCAACACGTCGTCCAGGATCGTCGGGGCGACCCAGTGACCGTCGGCGTACTCCGGGTCGTCCGGGGGCTCGGCCCGTGCGAGGACGCTCGCCCCGTCGTCCTTGGCGATGTCGAGGTATCGATCAAACTTCTCGACCTGTGCCCTCGTCGCCATCGGCCCGATCTGGCTCGCCTCGTCGAACCCGTCGTCGACCGTGAGCGAGCGAACCTCCTCGGCGAGCGCCGCGGTGAACTCGTCGTACACGTCCTCGTGGACGAGGATCCGCTCGGCGTCGGAACACGCCTGTCCGCTGTTGTAGAACGTGCTCGCGACGACGCCGCTCACCGTTCGGTCCATGTTCGCGTCGTCGAACACGATGGCCGGGTTCTTCCCGCCGAGCTCCATCATCGCCGGCGTGATGTTCCCGGCGGCGGCCTCCAGCACCTTCTCGCCGGTGTCGTCGTTGCCGGTGAACGCGAGCATGTCGACGCCCTCGTGGCTCGTCAAGCGGACGCCGGGGTCGACGCCGCCGGTAACGACGTTGAGCACGCCGTCCGGGAGAACGTCGGCCGCGAGTTCGGCGATCCGGATCGACGACAGCGGCGTCTCCGGCGCAGGTTTGAGCACGACCGTGTTGCCGGTTGCTAACGCGACCGCAACGAAGTCGGCCGTGTGCATCGGCGGCCAGTTCCACGGGATGACGATCCCGACGACCCCGTACGGCTCGAACACCTTCTGCCGGACCTGCTCCGGGCTATGTTCGACGGTGTCGCTGTAAAACTTGTCCGCCCCGCCGGCGTAAAACCGGAACGTCTCGGCGGCCGCGACGACGTCGTTGTCCGACTGGTCGAGCGGCTTCCCGTTCTCCCGCGTTTCGAGCGCCACCATCTCCTCCCGGTGCGCCTCGATTCGGTTCGCGACTTCGAACAGCATCCCGGCCCGGTCGCTCGCGTCGGTCCAGCCCCACTCGTCCGCGGCCCGGGTCGCCGCGTCGACGGCGGCGTCGACGTCGGCGACCGTCCCGTCGGGGGCCGTCGCGAACGCCGCCCCGGTCGCCGGGTCCTCGACGTCGAGTCGCTCCCCGCCGTCGGCCTCCTGGAACGTCCCGCCGACGAACATCCGCCACTCCCTATCGAAATCGAACTGTGACCGCATACGGGAACAACCGTATGAGTTCGTGTTAACTTTGATGGTCCGGCCCGCGGGCGGCGTTCAACCGACCGATCCGCTTTTGCATACGCGGCCGTCGGCCCCCGATTGATGACCGTCGATCCCCGCGTCGACCGCGCTCACGGGGTCGCCGTACCCGAGAGTTTTTATTGATTGCCGGGGAATCACCGATCATGCGTAAAGCACTCGTGGTTGCCAACGCCGCCGAAGGTGTCGATAGGATAACGTTGGAAGCCGGCGAACTTGCCGCGGGCGTGGATGCCTCGCTCGTGTTGTTACACGTCACGTCGAACGAGGAGTACGAGGAGGACCGGCAGGCGATGCGCGACGTCGCGGCCATCGAGGGCGGCAACTACAACGTCTCGCAGGCGTCCGAGGGCGCGAGAGAGTTCGCCCATGACGTCGGCGAGCAGGTGCTCCGGAACGTCGACGTCGACTACGAGGCGGTCGGCGCGGTCGGCGACGAGTACGAACAGATCATCCAGACGGCCGCGGACCACGACTGCGACCACGTCTTCATCGCCGGCCGCCGCCGCTCGCCGAGCGGGAAGGCACTGTTCGGTGACACCGCACAGCAGGTGATCCTCAACTTCGATGACCCGGTCACGGTCCTGACGAAGGAGTAGTCTCGACGCCGGAACACGGGTGTGGAACCGGCGGGCGGTCTCTCACCGTTTTGCTCCGGTCGACCTTACCTTCCTAACGCAGTTCGACCCTCGCCGATTCAGAGTCGATCCGACTCCAGAACGAACAGCCCCTGTTGTGGGTCCGTCGTGTAGATGTACCCCCGGTCGTCGACGACGACGTCCTCCAGCGTCGAGACGAGGTCGGACCCCGGTCGCGGCGACCCGACGCGCTCGTCCGGGTTTTCCGGGACGTAGTGGCCGGCGGGTACCGGATGGCGCGGGTCGGAGATGTCGAAGATCCGCAACCCGGCGTTGAAGTACGTCATGATCAGCCGGTCATCGGTTTTGAACCGCGTCGACTCCCCTCGATGATGGTGTTGGTTGTGCGGCCCGAAGCGCCCCGGCCGGTCGTAGTACGTGTCGTAGGGGGCGTTCGCCTCGGGCGTCGGCATCGGCACCGACCCGATGATCCGGGGGCGGACCTGTCGCTGACCGTCGAACCGCGGGCCGTCGACCTCGGAGACGTCGACGATGACGGTGTAGTTCAGCGGCTCGCCGTCGTCGTCGAGCGGTCCCCCTTCGTTGATCGCCTCGGTGTTGACCGTCATCAGGTCCCGGTCGGGGATCGGAATTGCGGAGTGGGTACCGAGCCAGCTCCCGAGGTCGCCGAACTCGACGCGGGACAGCAGCGTCGGGTCCGTCTCGTCCTCGATATCGAGGATCAGCGCGCCGACGCTCCCGTAGCTCAGATAGATCCGGTCGCCTCGGCGGTACGCGGGCCCGTGACAGTAGTACCGCTCGTCGGCCTCCTCGTCGGGGGCCTGCCCTGGCCACCACCAGCGTGCGACCTCCTCCGGCGACTCCGGATCAGAGAGGTCGACGACGGTCAGGCACTTGCCGTCGAACCCCTCGGGGCCGCTACACATGTAGGCGTAGTCGCCGCCGTTGTAGAAATTCCGGTGGGTCCCCGTTCCACCGCTCTCGTACTGCCCGAGGAGTTCGGGGTTCTCCGGGTCGCTCTCGACGTCCCAGACGGACGCGCCCGCCGCGTACGACCCGTCCGGGTCATACGCCGGGAGCCCGTATTCGGTCGGGTTCGCGGGGTCGCGGATCCGCGGTTGTTCGAGCGAGGTCACCATCAGCCCGTCCGCGACCTGGACCTGAAGCGTGAACGTGTTGTCCGGGCCGTCGATGTGGGTGACGAACTCGGGAGTCGACGGCTCCGTTACGTCCAACACGGTCCAACCGCTCCGCCAGAAATCGGCCAGATAGAGGTACCATCGCCCGTCGGACTCCTGAAGCGCGATCTTGAACGCGGGACGTCCCTCGAGATCGTGGAAGCCGACGAGCGACACGTCCCGCCGTTCGATCGGGTCGCCAACCATACCCGCCGATGGCAACGTGGATACAAAAAACCGGGTGCGGTCGGGCGCAGCGACGCGCCGGCGACGTGCCGTTGTTACAGGTCCTTGAACGCGACGGTGCGGCAGAACGCGGCTTCGCCGTTGTCCCACTTCCAGGGGAACGAGGCGAGGTGGAGGCGCTCGTTGAGGACCTCCGGGTGGTCGATGTCGCCGCCGAGGTTCTCGACCATCATGAGGTTCTCCGGCAGCGCGTTCTTGTGACAGTAGAGCCACTCGTCGTCGGGCAGGACTTCCTCGATGGGCTCGCCGAGCTCCGCTTCCATCTCGCCGGGCAGGTCGAGGTCCTGACGGTAGTTGCGGATCGCGGTGTTGAGCGGGTGTTCGATCGCAGGCGTGTCGTTGCCGACCCACGGGAAGTCCATCTCGATCCACCAGTCGGTGAACTCCTTGTGCGGGCCGGGATGTTTCGCGAAGTATTTGAGCTCGTTGGCCTCCTCGCCCGTCTGGAAGTACTCCTTCCAGCCGGTGTACAGCACGAGGAAGTCACCCTTCTTGATCTCGAGGTCGGCCTCGTCGGCGGCCTCCGTACAGTGTTCGGGCTTGATGATGCCGTACTCGTCGACCTTGTCGGAGATGTCGAGGACGAGCCCCTCCCCGAACAGGCGGTCGAGCGGGATCTCGGAGATGTCCCACCCCTCCGGCGCGAAGTGGAGCGGGGCGTCGATGTGGGTCCCGATATGCATCGCGGTGTTGATCTTTAGCGAGTGGTTCACGTCCTTGCTGAAGCGATGGACGGCCTGTACTTCCGGGTCGTCGAAGTACGGCCACGGCCACGTGTTCGCTCCCCAAGGCTGGTTTAGGTCATATAATTCGACCATGCCTAAGAGACACCCCGGGCCGATATTAAAAATTGTCGCTCTCCGGCGGTTTCGCCCGGTCGAAGCCCCGTTTTTGGTCGGATCGCCTGCTCGGCTTCGCCCCGCCAACCGAAGCTGAGTCGGGCGGTTTAGTCCGGATCCCCGGAGGCGACGTCGCCCTCGAACTCACATCGTGACGACGACCTTCACCGCACCGTCCTCGCGGTTCTCGAAGGCGTCCATCGCCGTGTGGAGGTCCTCGAAGTCGAACTCGTGGGTGATGATCGGATCCGTTCGAAACTCCGGTCGCGTCATGAGTTTCGTGACGCGCTCGGCGGCGTTCTGCCCCTGCGCTTTCACGCCGTACACGTCGAGGTCGCCGTTGACGATCGCCTGCGTCGATATCGGCGTCTCCCCCTCACCGGGGTTGCCGATTATTCCGACGCGGCCCGCGGGGCGGACCATCTCCACGGCCTGACTGACCGTCTCGTGGACGCCTGCCGTCTCGATGACGACGTCCGGGCCGACGCCGTCGGTCAGCTCCCGTACCGCTTCGACGGGATCCGACTCGTGGACGTTCACGGTGTGGTCCGCGCCGACCTCGCGGGCGACCCGGAGACGTGACTCGCGGGTTCCCGTGACGACGACGTCCTTCGCGCCGCGGAGCTTGGCACACTGGACGGCGGTCAAGCCGATCGGCCCGGGGCCGAGAATCGCGACCGTATCGCCCGCCTCGACGTCGGCCCGTTCGACGCCGTACAGCGAACAGGCGGCGGTCGTGACCAGCGTCCCGGCTCGAAAGGAGAGCACCTCGGGGAGGTGATGGAGGTTCCGTTCGCGGATCGCACAGTACGTCGCGTAGCCGCCGTCGACGGTGAACCCGTAGTGTTTGTGTCCCTTCTCGCGCTCGCCGTAGTTGAGACATGCCGTGTACCGGCCGCGCTTACAGTTGCGGCAGTACCCGCACCCGCCGTGCGTCTCGTCGGCGACGCGGTCGCCCGGTTCGAAGTGATACGTTTCCGGCCCCGTTTCGACGACTTCGCCGGTCCACTCGTGGCCCGGTATCAGGGGGTATTCGGTCCCGTCCTGAAGCCAGCCGTGGTCCCGGATCTCCAGGTCAGACCCACAGATGCCGCAGGCACGGATGCGTACGAGCACTTCGCCCGGCTCCGGGTCCGGTACGGGAACGTCCCGCAGTTCGAACGCGCCCGGTTCGTCGAGGACCGCCGCGCGCATCGTCTCAGGCGTGGACATGGCCTTCGGATCGCCGACCCGTCACTTAATACTACGCACGGGGGGCGGGGCGAGCCCACGACGAGGTAGCCGGACCCCTCACCGATACAGCCCGGCCGTGATGGCGACCCCGCCGTCGACGCGGAGGTCCTCGCCGCTGACGTATCCGGCGCGGTCGGAGGCGAGGAAGACGCAGGCGTCGGCGATCTCCTCCGGATCGCCCAGACGACCGACCGGGATCCGGTCGAGGTCGTACAGATCCCCCTTCTCAGCCATGAGCTGCTCGATCCGGTCGACCCGGATCATCCCCGGACTGACGCTGTTGACGGTGATGCCGTGCGAGGAGAGCTCCGCGGCGAGCCCGCGGGTGATCCCGTACAGCCCCGCCTTCGTCCCGCTGTAGACGGTCATCGCCGGGATCCCGACGTGGCCGGCGACGCTGGCGACGTTGACGATCCGCCCCGCGTCGACGTCGCCGTCGAGCATCGCGTTGGCGACTCGCTGTGAGAGTACGAAGACGCCCCGGAGGTTCACATCCAGCATCGTATCGACTTCGTCGATCGACTGCTCCATCGGGTCGTTCTCGAGGTTCGCGGCCGCGTTGTTTATCAGAATCTCGGGCGCGCCGAACGTTCCGACCGTCGCCTCGACGAGACGGTCGATGTCGTCCGGATCGCCGAGGTCGGTCGGGACGGCCAACGCGGAGACGCCCTCCGCCTCGACGTCCTCGGCCGTCGCTTCGATCTCAGATTTGGTCCGGGCGGCGAGGATGACGTCCGCCCCGGCCGCGGCGACGTGGGTCGCTATCCGCTCGCCGATCCCGCGGCCGGCGCCGGTCACGATCGCGGTCCGTCCCGACAGGTCGAGTTCGATCCCCATGTCGGACGGTCGACCGCGCCGGACTTAGTTCCCGGGCGCCGGGCTCCCCCGCCCCGGTTCAGACCGGCGTCCAGCGTCAGTCGTCGGTGATCACCGCCTCCGATTCGATCTCGACGAGCATCTCCGGCTGTGCCAGTTGGTCGACGCCGATCAGCGCGCTGGTCGTCAGGTTCTCGCCGAGGACGTCGCCGCGGACGTCCTTGAACTCCCGCGCGTAACGCATGTCCGTGATGAACACCGTCATCTGAACGAGGTCCGCCATCGAGGCGCCGGCCGCCTCGAGGGCGTACTCGATGCGCTCGAAACAGCGTCGCGCCTGCGGTTCGAACTCGCGGGAGACGATCCGGTCCTCGCCCCACCCGGTCTGCCCGGCGACGAACACCCGGTCGCCGACCCTGATACACTGCTCGTAGGACCGTGACTTCGACTCCTCCAGTTCCGGAACGTCGATCACCCGTCGTTCTGCCATGCCATTCCGGTGACGCGGCGCCAACTAAAACCTGCCCCCGGGATCCCGGTCGTCTCGACCGCCGGGACGCCCCTACGCCGACCCCTCGCCCGACACGTCGAGCAGCGTCTTGCCGAACCCGCCGGACGACAGGCAGTGCCGCTGGGCGGCCCCTGCCTCCTCGAGCGGGAACGTCGCATCGACCGTCACCTCGACCGCGTTCCGTCGGAGCAGCCGAGCCGCCGCCGCGAGTGCCTCGCCGTGGTGCTCGGTCGATCGCATATGTGAGGCGAACGCGAGGGTCGCCCGCTTCCCCTTGGCCAGCCCCGCCGTGGGCCCCGCAAGCGTGATGTCGTCGTCCTCGCCGAGGACCGCGATCGTCCCGCCCGTCGCCAGCGTGCCGACGTCGGCGGCGACGTTCGCGGCGGCGTGGGTCTCGACGACGACGTCGACCGGCCGGCCGCCGGTCGCGTCGAGAACGGCGGCCGCGAGGTCCTCGGTCGCGTAGTCGACCACGGCGTCGACCCCGAGGTCGCGAACGCCGTCCATCGATCCCGGGCTACTGGTCCCGACGACGAACGCGCCCTCGTGTGCCGCGACTTGGACCGCCGCGTGGCCGACGCCGCCCGCGGCCCCCTGAACGAGCACGACGTCGCCCGCGTCGACCCCGCCGCGATCGAGCGCCATGAGACTCGTGGTCACCGTCTCGGCCGCGGCCGCGCCCGCCTCGAACGGGACCGCCGCCGGCAGGTGGGCGACGCGGTGGTCCGGGACGGCCACGTACTCGGCGTAGGTTCCCGGCCCGTCGAGGCCAAGCCCGGTGACGAACGCCCGGTCCCCGGGTTCGAAGGCGACCACGTCGTCGCCGACGGCCGCGATTTCGCCGGCGGCATCACCGCCGAGGACGTGCGGGAGCCCCCCGTCCTCCGGCGGTACGATCCCCTCGCGAATGTACGTGTCGAAGGGGTTGACCGCGGCCGTGTGAACCGCCAGTACCACCTCGTCCGGCGCCGGCGTCGGCCGGTCGACCTCCTCCGTCCGGAGGACACTCTCGTCGCCATGCTCGTGGATCCGAACGGCTCTCATGGTGCGACATGTACGGTATCGGTACATAAAACCGCCGTCGAAGGACCCACCGTTGGTGCGGGCCCGATGCCGGCGGCCCGCCGTCGACGGCGCCCCGGAAGGTCAGTCGAGGTCGCCCCGGAGGGTCAGTCGAGATCGCCGGTCGCCCCGTCGGGGACCGTGTCAACCCCCGATTCGTCGGTCGCTTCGGCTCCGTCCGTGATCCCGTCGCTGACGGGATCCTTCCGTCCGTCGACGTCCGCGACCGCGTCGTCGACCGCCTCCCGTCCCTCGGACGTCCGTTCGGTCGCGTCCGCCGTGCTCACGGCGTTTGCTGCGGTCGCCGCGTCCGCCGCGTCCGCGTACAGTCGCTGTGAGTTACGATTCACCCGCAACTCGAACAGGTCCGGCCGGTTGTAGTGGCCGGCGAAATCGTGGAACAGCTTCCGTTCGATCGACCGCTCGACGTCGAGGTCGCCGTAGAGGATCCCCTCCTCGTCGTCGAGCGGTCCGGCGATGACGCTCCGGCCGGGGCCGACGATGGCCGAGCCGCCGGAGTACTCCGCGCTCGTCACCGTCCGTGCCGTCGCCTCGTCGAGTTCGAGCATCTCGACGGTCCGGTCGTCGACGACGCCGACGGCGCTGATCACGTGCGCCTTCGACATCTGGGCGAACGCCTTGGCGTCGTCGAGCGACCGATCGGGGAGCGGGTTCAACTCCGACGGGATGTACGGCGGCCAGCTCATCCCGTGGATGCGGCTGTACTCCGCCGTCAGAGCGAACACGGCCAGCGGATTCGAGTTCTCGCCGCAGATCAGCCCGCTCATCGGGCCGTGCTCGGTGTCGACCGTCCCGAACGACTCGTTACGTCCTTCCGCGTGGACCAGCTGTTCGCCGACGGTCGGCTTGAGCTTCTCGTGGGTGCCGATCAGTTCGCCGTCGGGCGAGAAGAACAGCTGTGAGTTGTACATCGTCCCGGTGGTGTTCGGTTCCTTCTCGCAGACGCCCATCACGACGTACGCGTCGGCGGCGTCGGCCGCCCGGGCGAACCGCTCCGTCGCGGGGCCGGGCACCTCCACGGCGTTCTTAAACAGCTCCACGCTGAGACGCCGGGCGACGTCGCCCGTCGCCGGGTGGAAATGGAACCACAGCGGGTGTGCGGGGACGAACCCCTCGGGGAACACGATCACGTCGGCCCCGTTCTCGCCGGCCTCCGCGATCAGCTCACAGCCCTTCTCGACCGAGGCTTCCCTGTCCAGAAACACCGGTGCCGCCTGGACGGCCGCCGCGGTGATGGTCTCGTATTCGTCGCCCATGCCAACGCCGACGGCGGATCGGTAAATAAAACTTCGGCGGCGAGGGCGACGATCCGGTTACCAATCGGGGCGACGACCCCCGTTCGCACGAATGTTTATGCTTCCCTTCGTCGATCGATTACCATGTCAGTCGAAGCCAATGCGATCCCGAACCGGATGCGGGCGGTGGTGTTACACGCGCCCGGCGACTGGTCGATGGAAACGGTCGAGACGCCGGAACTGACCGACGTGGAGAACGTCGTCTGTAAGGTCCGTGCCTCCGCGATCTGCGGATCGGACCCGAAGATGATGGAGGGAAAACTCGACTGGCCGCCGCGTCACCCGTTCGTTCCGGGCCACGAGTGGGCCGGCGAGGTGGTCGCCGTCGGCGACGACGTCGACCGGTTCGCCCCCGGCGACCGCATCTTCGCCGAGAGCCACTCGGGATGCGGATTCTGTGAGCTGTGTCGCAAGGGACGGTACCAGCTCTGTGAGAACTTCGGCGACTTCGAGGCGGGCCACCGGCAGGTCGGCCACACGCTGGCGGGCGCGTTCGCCGAGTACGTCGCCGTCCCGTCGGACCTGCTGTATCATCTCGACGACGACATCTCCTATCCGGAGGGTGCGCTGCTCGACACTAACGCCATCGCGCTCCACTGTGCGGCTCGCGGGAACGTCGACGCCGGCGACGCCGTCGCGGTCCTCGGGACGGGGATCATCGGACTCTGTATGGTCCAGCACGCGCGGGTGTTCGGGGCCGGTACGGTGATCGCCACGGGCAACCCGACGAACAACGAGACGGCCGTCGAACTCGGCGCCGACCACGTTATCCCCTACGACGCGGACGTCACCGAGCGTATCGACGACCTCACCGACGGCCAGGGGGTCGACGTCGCCCTTGAGGCGGTCGGCGTCGAGGACACGATGCGACAGGCGATCGAGGTCACTCGCAAGGGCGGCACGGTCGCCGCAGACGGGATGCCGGCCGACCCGGACCACTCGATCCCGACGCGCGAGATCGTTCGGAAGGAACTCGACTTCCGTGGCGCTCGCGCCCACGCGAACCGGGCGACCGACAGCGCGGAACTCGTCTCGAACGGCCAGGTCGACGTCGGGTCGCTGGTCTCCGAGGAATTCCCCCTCGAGGCGTTCGAGACCGCCTACGAGACGTTTACCGAGGACGACGGGACGATCCGGGTCGTCCTCCGCAACGAGTAGACGGCGAGAGCGGAATTGCCGAGCGTACGGTATTAAGTCCGCCCGCGGCGGATCGACAGTGGATGGCATCACAGTTTCCCGACATCGAGCCACAGGAGCCGGTCATCGTCGAGAGCGACGTCGAGATCACGCTGGACTCGGAGTCGGTCGACTGGGAGCGCGGCGACGTCCTGACCCTGCCGGAGGGCGTGCTGGTCCACGTTCTCAACGAGAACGAGCCGGAGCATCGGCTCGACTTCCTCGTCAAGTTTCCGCCCGGCTACGTCGAACCGGAGCACACCCACAAGGGGGCCCACGCGTCGTTCATTTTGGACGGTCGGATGCTCGTCCACGGCCACGAACTCACCCCGGGCGACTATCTGTACGGGCACGCGGTCGACCACGGCCCGATGGAGTACCCCGACGGCTGTGTGATCTTCACGTCGTTCGTTGGCGGCTCCGTCCGACACGAGGAGTGGGAGGCATAGCCGGGGGCGGCCGTTGGAGGGTCATGATAAAACTGACGACGAAATCAAACCCATGTGAACAGTTCTATGACACCCTCCTATAGGTCGAACAGTTCGGCGACGTTCCCGCCCATCACGGCCTCACGGTCGGCGTCGGAGAGTTCGAGCGCGTCGATGCTCTCGAGGGTGTCGTCGACGTTCTCCATCCCGAACGGGTAGTCGGTGCCGAACAGGAACTGATCGAGACCTGCGGTGTCGATTGCGGCCTCCATCGCCGGCGGGTGGAAGGAGATCGTGTCGTAGTAGAACTCCTCGGCGTACTCCCGGATCGTCCGTTCCGGCGTCTGGCCGTCGTCCGATCGGAACTGCTCGCGGCCACGCTCCAGCCGCCCGACGAGGTACGGGAGCGCGCCGCCCATGTGCGAGAGGACGAGGTCGAAGTCGTGTCGGTCGAAGAACCCGTCGAAGATCAGCCGGCCGATCTGGTGGGTCGTCTCCGTCGGGAACACGGTGAGGGGCGTGAACATCCACTCGTCGTCGTTGAGATCGTGGCTGAGCGGGTTCCGACCCGGGTGGAGGAACGCCGGGAGATCCGACTCGTCGAGCCGGTCGAACACCGGTTCGAGGTCGGGATGTGACAGCTTCCGTCCGCGGACCGTCGTCGGCAGCATGACGCCCTTCAGTCCGAGTTCTTCGATCCGGTCAATCTCCGCGACCGCAGCCTCGGGGTCGCGGAGGGGGAGCGGCCCGATCCCGCCGAAGCTGTCGGGATGCTCGGCCTGAACGTCGGCGTAGCCGTCGTTGATCGCCAGGACGAGCTCCGTCGACTGCTCGACGCTGAACGGCCCCTCGTTCGGATTCGGCGTCGATGGCGACGCGAGCGTGTAGTCGACGTCGTTTTCAGCCATCCACTCGGCCCGTGCCTCCGGGTCACGAAACCCGGCGAACAGCGGAAACGACCCGGTGGTGTGGACGACGAACGGCTGTCCGTCGCGGTCCTCGATGCGAACCTCTTCTTCCCACTCGCGCAGTCGGCGGCGGAACGGCTCCGGCAGGTAGTGGGTGTGTACGTCGACGCGCATACCGAGAAGTCGCATCCAGGGTACAAAAAACAGCGGGTATCACGGAACCATTCACCTGGATGTGATTTCGCTTACCGTTTAGTGAATCAACCGTGAGAGCTTGCGTGCGAATAGGTCGATCGTGCTAAATATGGGAGACCCGTTCTCTGCGGGGTCATTACTCGCGCGGAGAACTTCTCTAACGCCCCAGCCGCTCGGTACGATGTCGTTGCTGACGCAGAGAACAGCCACAAAGCCCCAGCCGCGACGGCTCACGGCTTCGCCGTTCGCCAGTCGAGGGCTCCCTTCAGTCGCCCTCGCACGACTCGCGTGACTCGCTGCGCTCCTCGTTCGCTCGTGTTACTCGCTCACTGTGGTGCTTGCGTCCTCACGCGTCGCCCTCGCGGCTGCCCCTTTGAGCCCCACCTCATCCCACACAGCACCGCGACCGCACCTCACGCCGGATCAACCGGTCCTTCGGCTGTACTGGGTGAGTCCTGTGTGGGTGTGGGGAGGCTTCCATGACAAGCTCAATATTTCGATCGGCGGTCGGGCGGCCGAGGGGTTAGCCGGCCCGAGTCGGAGCGATCAGAACAGCGTCCGGACCTCGGCCACGATGTCGTCGGCGTCCGGGATAACCTCCTGCTCGAGCGGGGGGCTGAACGGGATCGGGACGTTGTCGACGCCGAGTCGCTTGATCGGCGCGTCGAGCCGCCAGAACGCCTCCTCGTTGATCTGTGCGACCATCTCCGACTGTGCGCTGGCGCTGAGGGTCGGCTCGTCGACGACGACCGCCCGCCCGGTCTTGTCGACGCTGTCGGCGATCGTGTCGATGTCGAGCGGGTCGAGCGTCCGCGGACTGATGATCTCGACGTCGATCTCGCCCGCGAGCTCCTCGGCCGCGTCGAACGCCTCGTACAACATCGCCTGCGTTGCGACGACGGTCACGTCGGAGCCCTCGCGGACGACGGCCGCCTCGCCGATCGGGACCGTGTACTCCTCGACCGGGACCTCGCCCTTGCGGTTGAACACGTTCGCGTGCTCAAAAAAGAAGACGGGGTCGTCGTGGCGGATCGAGGACTTTAGCAGTCCCTTGGCGTCGTACGGGGTCGAGACGCAGACGACGCGGATCCCCGGGAGATGCATCGCCAGCGAGTGGAGCGTCTTCGAGTGCTGGGCGGCCGCCGAGAACCCGCCGCCGTCGACCGTCCGGATCGTCAACGGCAGGTCGAGTTTCCCGCCGAACATGTACCGCATCAGCCCGACGTTGTTCATGATCTGGTCGAAGGCGATCCCCATGAAGTCGGAGTACATGATCTCGACGATGGGGCGCATCCCGGCGGCGGCGGCGCCGAGCCCGGTCCCGACGATCGCCGCCTCGCTGATGGGCGTGTCCCGGACGCGCTCGGGTCCAAACTCGTCCAAGAGGCCCTCGGAGACGCTGAAGCTCCCGCCCCGATCCGCGACGTCGATCCCCTGAAGGAAGACGTCCTCGTCGCGGCCCATCTCCTCGTGCATGGCCTGCTGGAGCGCTTCGGTGACACTGATCTCCTCGGTCTCGCCGGTCGTCTGTGGGGTTAGTGTCGTCGCCATTTCAGATCTCCTCCGCGTACACACCCTCGTAAGCGGCTTCGGGGTCCGGGTACGGCGAGTCGCGCCCGAACGCGACCGCCTCCTCAAGGTTCGCGTCGATCTCGTCGGTTATCTCCCCGTACTCGTCCTCGGTGAGAACCCCGTCGTCGAGCAGCTCGTCGCGGTAGTTCTCGACCGGGTCCGCGGTCCGCCACGCGGGGAGGTCCTCGTCGTCCTTGTACCACTGCGGGTCTCCCTCGTAGTGGCCCTCGTACCGGTACGTCTTCGCCTCAATCACCGTCGGGCCCCCACCGTTCCGGGCGCGTTCGATCGCCTCGACGGTCGCCTCCCGGACCTCCTCGACGTCCTGCCCGTTCACGATCACGCCGGGGAGGTCGTACGCGTCGGCCTGCTTGACGAGGTCGGTGACCGGGTGCTGGACCTCCGTGTTCGTCATCTCGCCGTAGTGGTTGTTCTCGATGACGTATATCTGCGGGAGTTCCCACGTCGCCGCCAGGTGAAGCGCCTCGTGATACGGCCCCTGTGCCGTCGCGCCGTCCCCGAGGTACGACACTGCCACGTTGTCGTTACCCCGAATCTGGGAGGCCAGTGCCGCCCCGCCGCCGATGGGAGTCGAGGAGGCGGTGATCCCGTTCGCGCCGAGCATCCCCTGCGTGACGTCCGCGATGTGCATGCTCCCGCCCTTCCCGCCACAGTATCCCGTTTCCTTTCCGTACAGTTCGGCCACCATGGGTTTGAACTCCAGCCCCTTCGCGATACAGTGGCCGTGTCCCCGGTGGGTGCTCGTGATGTAGTCGTCCTCGCTCAGCGGCTCACAGGTGCCGGCGGCGACCCCTTCCGTGCCCAAGTAGAGATGGACGAACCCCGGGAGTTCGTTGTCCGCGAACAGTTCACCGACACGGGTCTCGAATCGACGGATACGCTCCATCCGTCGCAGGAGTTCGACCCGGGTAGCTTCGGCTGGTGTTTCTGCCATGCCGGAAAGGACACTCCCCTCTGTAATATAATTCACGACTATGAAATTCGCGTTCGGCCGTGGGGTCGATCCCCCCGGTCGGCCCCCGTCGGATCGTCGATGTGATCGAAAGATCGACGTATCGGGCGTGGACCGCCGACGCCCGCAGTCGGTCGTCCGAGCCCCGTCGGCTTCTCCCGTCGAACCCGTCGGCTACCCCTGTTGTACCGTCGACTACTCCCGCTGGACCGCCGTCCGATCGATCTCGGAGGGCTCCTGTCCCGGATACAACATCACGCGGAACGCGCCGCCCTCCCGCTCCTGGAACGCGTCGAGGGCGTCCTCGAACTCGGCGAGTGCGAACCGGTGTGTCAACAGCGGGTCGACGTCTATCGTACCCCGCTCGACCATCGATAGCCCTCGTTCGCAGATCCATTCGGGGTTGGCGACGCTCCCGTAGATGTTCTTGTGACCGACCACGATCTCGCGAAGGTCGACGTTCAGCTCGCGACCGGCGCTCGTCGATCCGGCGAGCACGACGTCGCCCCCGCGGCGAGCCATCTCGACGGCCTGCTTGGACGCCGTCTCGGTTCCGGCCAACTCGACCACGAGGTCGGCGCGCTTCCCCCCGAGCAGGTCGGTCACGTGGTCGACGACGTCGTCGACCTCGTACACGTTGACGGTGTGATCCGCGCCGAGGTCGGTCGCGGGCGCCAGCCGCTCCTCGCGCGTCCCGGTCAGGACGACGTTGTCGGCGCCGCCATTACGGGCGATCTGGACGGCACACAGTCCGATCGCGCCGGGGCCGATGACGACGACGTCGTCGTCGCCGTCGATCCCCGCCCGCTCGACGGCGTGGAGGGCAACGCCCGCCGCCTCACAGAACGCGCCCTGATCGTACGTCATCGTCTCGAGCGTGTGAAGCGCACGCGTGTCGACGGCGACGTACTCGGCAAGCCCGCCGTTGGAGGTGAAGCCGATGTGGGCGTGACCGTGCTCGTCCTCGCCGTAGTGCTCACAGAGGTTGTACAACCCCTCCATACAGCGGGGACACTCGCCACAGCCGACGTGCGGTTCCGCCGCGACCCCGTCGCCCGCCTCAAGGCGCTCGACCCCGTCGCCGACCTCGACGACTTCGCCCGACCATTCGTGGCCGGGGATGTGAGGGTAGTCGGTCGCGGCGTACTCGCCGTGGAGGATCTTGACGTCGCTTCCGCAGATCGTCGACGATCGGACCTTCACCAGCGCCTCGCCGGCACCGGGGTCCGGTCGATCGACCTCCCGCAACTCCACTTGGTCCGGTTCGGGGAATACGACTGCTTCCATGATCTGAGCCAGCGCACGTGTCTACATAAATTCAGGGGAACCCCTTCCGATCGGGCCGGTCCTCGCTCGACCGACTGCCCGCTGTCCCGACCGAATTGGCCGGTTTCGGCCCGTCAGTCCGTTCCGTCGACACGTCCCTTTGCCCGGTCGACGCTGCCGGATCGCCCACGCCTTGTAGTACATACTCAGTGTGTTTCATCCGATGCCCCGAATGATCGGGGCGATTGTGGCGTCGCCCCGACGGATCCGGCGTCGCCCCCGGCGGATCCGGCGTCGATACTATCATCGACGTTCCTGTGGGATGCCGCAAGTATAAGTGGATTCAATCACAACCCGGTCTATAGCATGGAACCAAAGGATTATGCGATACGCCGCGGCCTCTGGGCCATCCCCACACTCATAGGGGTCACGGTCGCACTCTTCGTTCTGACGAGGCTCGCAGGCTCTCCGATCGCACTGTACGTCGGTCGATTCACCAGCGACGAACAGATCGCCCAGCTCAGGGAAGTATACCATCTCAACGACCCCATTTGGGTTCAGTACTTATACTGGATGCAGGGAGTGTTCCAGGGAGACCTGGGCTGGTCGCCGACGGCGGGGACGAGCGTTACGAACGCGCTCGTCCAGTTCGGTCCGCCGACGGTCGAACTGGCGCTCTCCGGACTTGTCGTCGCGCTAATAGTTAGTTTCACTCTCGGAACGCTCGCGGGGAAGTACCAGGACACGTGGATCGACCACGTCTCCCGGGGACTGGCCGTCGGTGGCCTGTCGACCCCGCAGTTCTGGTCGGCCCTGATCATGGTGTGGATCTTCTTCGTCACGCTGGGCTGGTTCCCGCTCGGTCGGGCGACACAGACGATCTACATGTCGATTCCGCATCCGACGGGGATCTACACGCTTGACGCGGTCTTGGCGACGGATACGAGAGCGCTCGTCGACGCGCTCCGGCACATCGCCATGCCCGCGCTCGTGCTCGGATACACGAACGCGGCCCTCATCATGCGCCACCTCCGGGGCGAGATGGTCGAAAAGAAAAACGAGGATTACGTCACGGCCGCGCGCGCTCGTGGCGTCAGCAACGATATGGTGTACAAGCGGCACGTCCGTCGGAACTCCCTGATCCCGACGTTGACCATCGCCGGGCTCAGTTTCGCGTTCCTGCTTCGAGGCGCGATCCTCGTCGAGGTGGTGTTCAACTACCCGGGGCTGGGTCAATGGGTGGCCAACGCGGCCACCGGAAACGATTTCGCGGCGTTGATGGGGTTCATCATCGTCACCGCGATCGCAACGATCACAGTCAACCTCGTCGTGGACATCCTGTACGCGTACCTGGATCCACGGATCGAACTCGGTGAGTAACAACGATGCTAAGCATCCTTTCCGTCGTCACCGGACGTACCGTCGATTGGAAATCCCTGGAGCGTCGATGGGAGCAGGCGAAGGGCCTGTTACGGGAGATGATCGCGAACCCGCTAACGGCTACCGGATTCGTCATCGTGGCTTCCTTCGTTATGATGGCGCTCCTCGCGCCGGTTCTTGCCCCCGAGACGGGTGGCGAGCCCTTCCAAATGCCGCGAAACTGGGGCGACCCGCTCGCCGCGCCCCTCAGTGGTGAAGGAATCTTCGGGACGACGAGCACCGGCGGGAACATCCTGTACGGCATCGTCTGGGGCTCGCGACTCTCAATCAGCATCTCGCTGAGCGTCGTCACGGTCTCCGTCCTGATCGGGACCACCGTCGGCACCGTCGCGGGCTACGCCGGCGGGAGCGTCGACGAAATCCTCATGCGTGTCGTTGACGGGATGATCGCCATCCCCGCCATCGTCCTCGCGCTGGCACTGGTAGTCGCACTCGGTCCGTCGTACTTCAACATCGGCGTCGCACTCGCGGTGATGTTGTGGGGAACGTACGCACGCATCATCCGCGGCGAGGTGATGCACGTCAAAAACGAGGAGTACGTGGACGCGGCGAGGGTCACGGGCGTCAGCAAGTTCGGCGTCGTCGTCAAGGAAGTGCTACCGAACGCCATTCAGCCCATCTTTATCCAGGCGACCCTGGAGATGGGAAGCGTCGTCATCATCGCGTCGGGGCTCGCGTTCCTCGGTCTGGCCGAACCCGGCCTCGCCGAGTGGGGTCGGCTCACGGCACAGGGGCAGCCCGACCTCCTGCGGGGCCTGTGGTGGACCTCGGTCATCCCTGGCGCCGCCATCTTCCTGTGGGCGTTCGCCTGGAACATGATCGGCGATGGCCTCCGCGACGTCCTCGACCCGGAGCGGAACGAAGGCTGAGGACGGCGGCCCCGTCAGAATTTCCTTTCACGGCCCCGCGGAGAACGTCGCCGTCATCGATCTCGCGGGACCACTGTCACTCGGGTCACACGTTCTTCCATTGTGTTCGAAAGTATACCGAGAAAGTCTCAAATCTCCCGTTCAGCAGCCCTTCACGCCACCCGTTTACTGTCTTGGAACGTGGCAGTCGCTTCGTCCGATTCCACGGTGGTTCGAATGGTGATCCGGCCATCGTTCCGGTCGATCTTCCGTGCGTCCTGTAGCGAGAGCTCGACACGTTCGGTCGTCGTGTGAGAGGTGCCAGCGTCAAGCGTCCCGACGTCCACGGTCCCCTCCCAGACGATGTCGTCCGTGTCGGTGTTGTTCTCGCCGGCGTAGATCCGGATGTACGTGGTGATACCGGTCGCGGTTTCGTTCCGTTGATTGGTCAGCGTTGCGGTGACGTCACGACAGGTCGCCCCACAGTCTTCGATCTCGTCCACCCTGAACCTGAACGGGTCCACGTCAGTAGACGACCCCGTTTCTGCCCCGTCGTCTGCCGACTCCTCCGTGGGGAAATCCTCGATGGGCTCGCCCGAATCGCCGCCGGGTGCGGGGCCCGCACCGGTGTACACCATTGCTCCGACCGCGGCGGCGAGTACGACCACAACGAGGACGCCGCCGGGGACGTATTTTCCGTTCATTGGACGGTCACGCTCCGGGCACTATCCGTCATCATCCTCGTCTTCGACGACAATCCCGTCGCACACGGGCCGGAGCAGGGACCCGTCGGCCCGCGCTCGGCGGACCGGACCGGAGTCGGCTGCTCGGAGCCCATCATTCGCCTTCGCTTGCTGCGTCAGTGCCGTTCGGCCCCCCCGTCGCGTCGGGGGTTTCGCCGTCGACCTCCTCAAGTTCGACGTCGTCGCCCGCGACGCCGCTCTTGGCAAGAACCGGGAGCAGATTGTAGCTGCCCCCCGGCCCCTTCTGAATGACGTTAATGTCGAAGACGAAGTTCAGTTCCGCTTCGCCCCCGACCTCAAACGGCTTGATGATACGGAGTCGATTACTTGGCACCATCACGTCGACGGCCTCACCGTCAACGACTCCCTCGGCGCCGGCGACTTGGAGTTCGATCCCTGAGTAGCGCCCCTCATCAAGCTCGCCTTCGAGCACCGAAACGGCTCGATCGCCTTTCAGTTGAGTGAGATCGACGGCCACGCCACCGAGGGCGAATTCGACGGGGCCCCCATCGCCGTCTTCGGAACCGTCAGCATCATGCTCGGTCGTGTTATCCGACGGTGACGTGGTGGTCCCATTTTCGGTGCCGTTGACGACTCCGGAAGTGATCTCTTCGTTCTCATCGGCCCGAAAAACGCGAGCGGCCGAGAGAGTGACATCCAGTGAGTCAAACTCCTCGATGCCCACCGGCTGATCGCTAATCAACAGCCGGAAGCTCCCGCGTGCCGTACCGCCGTCAGTAGAACCACCGTCACTGCCGGAACAGCCGGCAAGGGAGACGGTTCCAAGCCCGGCGGTAGCCTTGATGAGAGACCGTCGTCTCAGGCGGTTTCACCGTGCGGGAACGCCATGGTCAGGGGTGATCGTAGTGACCGCCGCGGAACCATTTTTCTCATAATAAGATGAATGGGCGAGAGACGCATGCCTCTGTGGACTGGTGTACCAAGTCGGTGAACGCATCCCACGCATCTCCGGTCCGCGTCTCGAAGGATACGGACGGGATGGGTAGAGTCGGACGTTCGGACATGGAATCACCGAGTTTATCCTCAGTATCTCGTACTGTCCGTCCGATATCCAGTGAGTGATTTGCCCGACCGAGCAGTGTCCGTGCCGGACGCTGGTTGCCGGAACGCCTCGAAGGATCGATGCGGACGGACCGATTCGGGCGGGGGTGCCCGGGAACGTTACTCGTAGTCGTCGTCGTAGAGGTGGCAGGCGACGTCCCGGCCGGACTCCGATTCGATGAGCTCCGGCGTCTCGATGTCCCGGAAGCTGAGGACGACGGTCTGGCCCTCGACGTCGACGTCCGTCACCGCATCGAACAGTTCGTCGTTGTGGCTCCGCAACGTGTCCTCCTCGCCCGACAGCTCCCCTTTGACCCGCTGGATGTCGACCCGGTTGGTGAATTCGAATTCGGCATGATATCCGTCGATCTCCGTGTCGTTGAGTTCGTCGAACAACGTCTCGACGCGTTCGTCCTTGGTGACGTTGACCTGTAGTATCGAGAGGACGTCCGTGCCGTTCCAGCCACAGAACGATTCCGACTTGTGACACCGCGGATGGAAGTAGCAGCCCGTCGGTCGATCCTCCGGGTCCGGGACGTCGCCGCTGAGACGGATACGGTCCCCGCCCGTCTCGATGGCCGGACTCGACGAGATCAACGCCTCCGTGTAGGGGTGTTCCGGCTCCTGGAAGAGCTCCGATCGCGAGGCGTTCTCGACGACCTTTCCGAGGTACATCACGGCCACGTTCGTCGCGACGTGCCGGATCACGCCGAGGTCGTGGGTGATGAACAGGTACGTGAGATCGAGCTCCTCACGGAGGTCCTGAAGCAGGTTCAGGATCTGGGCCTGGACGCTGACGTCGAGCGCGCTCGTCGGCTCGTCGAGAACGATGAAGTCAGGGTTCGTGGCGATCGCGCGGGCGATGGCCACGCGCTGTTTCTGCCCGCCCGAGAGCTGGTGCGGGTAGCGGTACATGAAGTCCTCGCCGAGCCCGACTTGGTTGAGGAGTTCGCGGACACGCTCCTCGCGCTCCACCGTCTGGAGGTCCGTGTGAACCTTGAGCGGCTGTGACACCGTCTGGTGGATGAGCTTTCGGGGATTGAGCGAGTTCGACGGGTTCTGGAAGACGAACTGGACGTTCTCCCGGTAGTGTTTCGCCCGCTTGCCAGTCACCGTGTTGATCTCGTACTCCGATTTGAGTTCTTCGAGCCGGTCATCCTCCGCCGAGGTGCGCTCGTCGTCGGTCTTGTTCTCGATTTCGGCGATCTCGTCGGCGATATCCCCGGGGACGTCGAAGTAGATGTTCCCGTCCGTCGGTTCGTTGAGGTTCACCAGCACGCGCGCGAGGGTTGACTTCCCGCACCCGCTCTCCCCCACGATCCCCTGGATGTCACCGCGTTGTATCCGGAAGTCCACGCTGTCGACGGCCTTGACGTCGCTTATCTTGCGTTGGAACACCCCGCCCGTCACCGGATAGTACTTCTTGAGCCCGGTACACTGAAGAATGATTTCGTTTTTCGTCTCGCTGCTCAGCGCGGTGCCGACGTCCGTTACGTTGTCTGGATTCTCTGATTGAGACATTGATTTGGCGTGGTACTGCTGCTATGTGAGTGATCCGTCGTCGCGCTGGTCCGTGTAGAGGTGACACGCCACCTCGTGTCCGTCGCCCTCGTCGGTGATCGCCGGCTCCACGTCGGAACAGTGGTCCATCACGTCCGGACACCGCGTACAGAATCGGCACCCCTTGGGTGGGTTCGTCAGATCGGGGATGGAGCCGTCGATGCCCTGGAGGCGCCCGCCGACGGTCTTCTCCGACGGGACCGAGTTGAGGAGCCCCTTCGTGTACGGATGGAGCGGGTCGTTGTACACGTGGTCGACGGTTCCGATCTCGGCCATGCTGCCGGCGTACATCACGCCGACGCGGTCCGCGATGTCGCTCACGAGTTCCAGGTCGTGCGTGATGTAGAGGATCCCGGTGTTGTACTCCGACTGGAGTTCGCCGACGAGTTCGATGATGCGCGCCTGCGTGGTCACGTCGAGGGCGGTCGTCGCCTCGTCCGCGACGAGGAGGTCGGGTCGCGCGGCCAGCGCCATCGCGATCATCACGCGCTGGAGCTGTCCGCCGGACATCTCGTGTGGATAGTTCGACAGCGCGGCTTTCGGATTGGGCAACTGGGTCTGCCCGAGGAGTTCGAGGCTCCGTTCCCTGACGGCGTCCCGGATGGCCGACTTGTGCTTGCGCAGCGGCGGAAGCGAACAGATGTACGTGAGCAGCGGTGACCGCTCCGCCGAGGCGTACCGCCGGACCATCCGCTTGGAGATGCCGTTCAGATCGTCGACCGGCACCCCGGCCTCCCGCATGACCTCCTCACCCTGATGGGCGAGGATCGCCTCCGCCAGATGTGATCGGAGCGTGAGCGACGGGTTGAGCGTCTCTTCGGGGTCCTGGAAGATCATCGCGATGCGATCGCCCCGGATGTGCTCCATCTCGCTGGCCGTAACCGACAGCAGGTCCCGGAAGGCGTTCCCCGTGTCGCGACACTCGGAACATCCCGATCCACCGCACGCGTCGCACGTGTCTCTCGAGCGCATCTGTATCCGACCGCTCGGATACCGACCAGGTGGGGTCGGCACGAGCTGCATGAACGACCGGGCCGTGATCGATTTTCCGCACCCCGTCTCGCCGACCAACGCAAATATCTCGCCGGAGTAGAGGTCGAAGTCGACGCCGTCGAGGGCCTTGACGACGCCCCGGTCGGTGTCGAAGTAGAGTCTGAGGTCTCTGACCTCGGCGAGCAACTCGCTCGAACCGGTCGAGGCGTCTCCCTCCGTTCCCTGTCGTATCACGGTACCGCCGTCCGTCGTTCGTGTTTTTTCGGCCGGTGGATCATTCATCATGCGTTATGATTCTACGTGGTCAATTAGGCTTTTTGTCTCTCTCAGTTATATAACGACGCGAAGATACCGTTCGCCGAAGGAGGATGCCGGCGGCGGACCGGGTTAGAACTGGATCCGCTCGCAGTTCGAGATGTCCCAGTACTTGGAGATGTCCTTCCCCGCTGCCGGGTTCACGTGCGGCTCCGCACAGGGGAGGTGGATCTTGACCAGCTGTTCGGTGAGCAGCGAGATGTGTGGCGGGTTCTCGACGGTCTGGCGCTGGAGATCGGCGTAGATCTCGCTCCGCCGCTCGGCGTCCAGCGTCGCTCCGGCTTCGTTGGCCAGATCGATCTGCTCCTGCGGGATGTAGTCGGCCATCCGCGTTCCCGTCCCCGGCGGGCCGTCGTAGAGCGCTTGGTAGTACGGGGCCGGGTCGGGACCGAACGCGGGGAAGCCACCGGCGTCACAGGTGAACGACCACGGGTCCTCCGACCGCCGGCTGACGTACTGTGACTCCGGCATCGTCATCGTGTTGATGTTGAAGTTGTCGCTTAGTGCCTCGAGTTGGTCCTTGATGTACAGTTGGGTGTCGGCCGCCTCGGCGAAGTTCTCGGACATCAGGGTAAAGGTGAACCCCTCGTCCCAGTAGCCGGCCTTACGGAACAGCTCCTCGGCCCGCTCGAGGTCCTGCGTGAAGTTGGGGGCGCTGTTGTCGTAGTGGATGAGCGCGTTGGTGTGGCACGGCTGGTTCGAGTTGTAGCCCGCACCGTCCCAGACGGTCTCGATGTAGTCCTCGTACGGGATGGCGTACGCGAACGCCTTCCGGACGTTCGGGTCCTGGAAGAAGTCCGACGGAACGGTGTCGTCGTCGGGCATGTTGTCGCGGTCGTACGGGATCTCGTAGTTGAAAAAGAAGAACAGCTGTGCCAGCGACTGGAAGAACGTGGTGTCGGCGCCGCTGCCCTCGAACTCCGAGAGGCTTGCCGCCTCCCGACCGGAGAAGTGGATCTCGCTGGCGGATATCGATGCGACCGAGGAGGACACGGCGCTGTGAACGCGTTGGAAGACGCCGTCCGGGCCGACCGTGTCGGGGGCCCAGTAGTCCTCGTGGAGGTCCCACCGGATGTTCGACCCGCTGTTCCACTGCGCGAGGTAGTACGGGCCGGTTCCCGCGGTGTTCTGTGCCACCCACCGGTTTTGCTGTCCCTCGGAGACGCCGCCGTGCGATTCGACGGCCTCCTTGCTCATGATGCCCAACGTCTTCGAGGGAATCGTCGCCGTGAGGAACGCGGGCCGGGGCTGATTCGTCGTGATGCGGATCGTGTAGTCGTCGACGACCTCAACCTCCTCGACCGCTTGATCGATGTCCCCTGCGTTGCCGGCCAGGTTCATCGTAGTGGCGCGATCGATGGTGAAGGCGACGTCCTCGGCCGTCATCTCGTCGCCGGTGTGGAACATAACGCCCTCCCGAAGCGGGAACTCGAACGTCTGCCCGTCGTTGGTGATGAGTCCGTTCTCGACTGTCGGGACCTCCGTTGCGAGTCGCGGCTCGATCTCCGGGCTGTCCTCCTGGTAGAAGACCAGGGTCTCGTACGCGTTGTCCGGCCAGACCATCTTGGCGTTGTTCGCCGTCGCCCCGACGGTGTGGGGGTCAAGGCTTCCCGGATTGCCGTTGAGGTCCGCGACCAGATAATTCGGTTGCTCGCCGCCGCCCCCGCCACCGTCGCCGCCGCCGCCGCCGTCGCCGCCGCTGCCGTCGCCGCCGCTGCCGTCGCCGCCGCCACCGCCGCCGCCGTCGCCCCCGCTATCGCCGCCACATCCGGCGACGAGTACCGACCCCGTCGCGCCGATCGATCCGAGGACCGCACGCCGGTGCATGGTCGATTTACTCGTGTCTTCCCTCTCGTCTTCCGATGCCGTGTTGCCAAATGGCATATCACGTGTCTTGCTCCTATACATTATAAATGTTAATGTTTATTCCAGCCACCGTGTGTGGTTACAGTACCCGCCGGCGACGGGGCCCGATCTGTGGGTGGATAACGGGTTCGCGGGCCACAGGGTCTCGCACCCGATCATTCGCGGGTTGGAGGGTCCCGTATCCGAACGGCCGGCAGTCCGATACGGACTAAGGCCGTCTCACGCCCGTGACACACTACACCTCGACGATCGGGAGCGGATACTCCTGGAGGACCTCCGGGCCGTCCTCGCGCACGACGACGGCCGAACCGAGCTGGAGCCCGTGACGCTCCGACTCGGTGACGACGTTCGGCTGGACGACCACGACCTGATTCTCCCGAAACGTCCAGCCGTCGGTGACCGGGTCGGCTTCCGCCGGCCAGTAGTTCGCCGACTCGGTGCCGACGTAGGGTGGCAAATACCCGTTCCCGTAGCCGTGGAGGCCGACGTCGTACAACCGGTAGGGCGACTCCTCGATGACGCCGAGCGCTTCGTGGACGTCCCGGGCCGTGTTCCCCGGCCGGATCGCGTCGAGCATGCGATCGTACGCCGATCGGGCGGTCTCCCACAGATCCTCGTAGACGTCGCTGGGGTCCGCTCCGACGACGAACGTCCGGTGTACCTGACTTCGATAGCCGCGGTGGGCGGCGCTCATCTCGGTCGTGATGACGTCGCCCGCCCGAAGTTCCCGACCGGAGGGCTTGTGCCAGGGGAGGGGTTCCCCGGACTCCGCGCCGTCCATCGGGGCCGACGTGATGAACGCGACCCCGAGGCCGCCGTCCGTGTCGAGATACCGCCTCGTGAGCGCGTCCTGAAGCTCGCGCTCGGTGACTCCGGGCTCGGCCGTCTCGGCGATCGTCTCGAGGCCCAGGTCGGTCAGTTCGGCGGCCCGCCGGATCCGTTCGAGTTCCGCCTCGCTCTTGACGCTCCCGACCTCGATGACCGTCCGGGTCGCGTCCACGAGTTCTCCCCGGATCGCTCCGGAGAGTGCTTCGTAATGCTCGTGCGAGAGCCCCTGGTCGTATCGGGGATGGTGGCCGACGATACCCACTCGCCCGGCCGCGGCTCCCCCGGCCTCCAGCCTGTCCGCGACCTGCCCCATCGGATCGGGCAGCATGATCTCGACGTCGTCGGCCTCGGCCACCTCGCGGACGTACTGCTTGTGATTGCTGAGTCCGGCCAGCAACAGCGAGGGCCGGTCCGGGTCGGCGAAGAAGACGAAGTAACTCACGAACGGGGGGTGGTAGTTCGTGAGATAGCCGATGTGGGTCCGTCCGAACCCCGCATCGCCGGCGACGACGAGCGCGCCAAGCTCCTCCGCGCGCATGCGCTCACGAACGGCGGACCAGCGCCGTTCCATCTCCGCTCCGTCGAAGCGGTCGTAGTACTCCCGGCGCCGATTCCGTTTTCCGAGACGGGTATCCGGCATATGTCTCACACGACCGATCGTCGATGACGCGAATAAAACCCGGGTATCGGTGCCAGCGATTTCGCCACGCTACGTCGTCGCGAGTCGGGATCCGCCACCCGCTCCGTCACGACGGTTCGCGCACGAACGCCCCCCGTCTCGGCGATCGAATCCCACTCAGAGGTCGAAAACCTCCGCCGCGTTAGCCCCCATGACGCGCCGTTCGGCGGCCGTATCGGCGGTGCGGGCCTCGACGTCCGCGACGGTCGCCGGCGCGTTCTCCATGTTGAACGGGTAGTCGGTGCCGAACAGGAGGTGGTCCGCCCCGACGGTCTCCAGGGCCGCGCCGACCGCAGGGCCGTGGAACGAGATGGCGTCGTAGTGGAACTCCCGGACGTACTCGATCATCGACCGTTCGGGCGGCGTGTCCGGGTCGTCACGGAACCGCCGGCGACCCCGCTCGAGTCGACCGACGAGGTAGGGGAGCGCCCCGCCCATGTGTGCGATCAGCACGTCGAGGTCGTGCGCGTCGAAAAAGCCGCTCCAGATGAGCCGCGTCACCTCGACGGTCGTGTCGACCGGAAAGACGACGGTCGGATCGAGGCCGCCCTCGGACTCCGACAGCGTGTCACTCACCACGTTGCGCGTCGGGTGGAGAAACACCGGCAGGTCGTGGGCGGCCACCCTGTCGAATATGGGTTCGAACTCCGGCCGTGAGAGGGGCCGTCCGTTGACCGCGGTCGGCACGGCGACCCCGGACAGGTCCAGGGCCGTCGCGATCCGATCGATCTCGTCCACGGCCGCCGCCGGATCGCGGAACGGGATCGCCCCCAGGCCCGCGAACTCGTCGGGTCGCTCGTCGCTGGCTTCCGCGAAGCCGTCGTTGATCGCGCGGACGAGTTCGGTCGATTCCGCGGCCGTGAACGCCTCGTCGTGTGGGCTCGGGTTCGAGATGGACGCCAGCGTCAGGTCGACGTTCTGCTCGGCCATCCAGGCGGCCCGAGCGTCCAGGTCGCGGAACCCGGGGGCGATCTCTCGGACGGTATCGTGATATACCGCGTGTGGCGTCCCATCGCGGTCCTCGACGCGGACCGCCGCCCCGATCTCCGCCAATCGGTCGCGGTACCGTTCGGGTACGAAGTGCGTATGTACGTCGACTCTCATGCTCTCGTACGTCCATGGATCCTTGGGGACCGTAAACCTCCCTCTCGTCGGAAGGCCGGCCGCCTCGTTACTCGGGGGGGTCGCCGTCCTCGCCGTCCGAAATTCCCCGATACCAGTACGCTTCGGCGACGTACAAATTCAGGTAAAAGAGGAGCACCATGCTCACGAGTCCGACGATGAGGACGAGCACCCGGATCGGGACGTTCATACGCTCACTAACGGCGTAACGTGGCTAATACTCTACGCCTATCGGATTTATGATATGCGAGTGATCAAACCGCCACGGGCGGCGGCGACTTCCGCCGCGATCGACGATCTGCCGGCGACGACGTCGGGATCCGACATGCGGTCGACGTGTTCCCCAAAATCCCTCGATCGATAGTCCCGGATAAAAACCATCGTTGACAACCCCCAATAATTATGCCACGGTCCGTCGAATCGAGGGGTGAATGCAACACGATGTCGTCGTTCTCGCGCTGTTGACTGCGGCCGGGTGGGGGGCATCGGACCCGCTCGCCAAGTCCGGAATGCGACACGGCGGAACGCCGTTTCAGGTGTCATTGACGGTGGTTCTCGTGAGTCTCGCGATGTACTGGAGCGCATTGTTGATCCGCGGGAGCAACGTGCTCGCGATTCCCGGCTGGGTGCTCGGCCTGTTCGTGCTCACCGGGCTGGGCGCGACGGCGCTGGCGCGGGTGCTGAGCTACACCGGGGTCCAGCGCGTAGGCGCGAGCATCAGCAGCGCGACGCTCAATACGCGACCGGTCTGGGCCACCCTGTTTGCGGTCGTCTTCCTCGGCGAGGTCGTCACGCTTCAGGGCGTTCTCGGGATCGTCGTCGTCGTGGTCGGGCTCGTCATGGTGGCGTTCTCGGGCGGCGGCGATATTTCGGGGTGGAATCTCCGGGATCTCATCTTCCCGCTCGCGGCCGCGCTGACGTTCGCGGCCGGAAACGTCGCGCGCCGGTACGCGTTCACCGCGAGTGAGGTGAGCTCGCTCGAGGGCGTCGCGATCAACGAGGCCGCCGGGCTCGTCGGGTTGCTCGCCTACCTCCTGTTCCGGCACGGACGCGACATCGGCGGGTTCCTCGTGGCGCCCCGGAGGGCGTACGCGTACTTCGTCGGCTGTGGCGTCCTCAGCGCGCTGTCGTTGCTCGCCCTGTTCGAGGCGCTCAGCCGCGGGACCGTCGTGGTCGTCGACCCCCTCTCCAGCCCGACGTCATTGTTCGCGATCCTGTTCACGTTCCTGTTCCTCAGGGAGGTCGAGACCGTAACGAAAAAGCTGATCGGCGGCGCGGTACTGGTCGTCACCGGGGTCGTCCTCATCACCGGACCGCAGGTTCTCACGCTGTAGGCGGACGGCTCGGGACGACGCTTTCGGCGCGGATCGGAAGGCCGGTAAACGTGCGGGCGCCATCACGGCCATAGACGGTGGATCAGAAAGACATAACAGACAGGGTCCGGGTCCCACAGACGTGAACGCGGAGATCCCGGGGTCCGGCGGGAGTCGGCTGGAGCGGGCGAAGGCGGTCTGGCGATGGACCGCCGAACTCTCCTGGCCGGTGATGGTACAGCAGGTGTTCCGGACCCTGATGCGGACGACTGACATCATCGTCACCGGGCTGTTTTCCCCGGTCGCCGTCGCCGCGATCGGGCTCGCCGACCTCTACGCGCAGATCCCCCTCCGGCTCGGCCAGGGGCTCGGCGGCGCCGCGATCTCGCTGTCGAGTCAGGACACCGGCGCGGGGGCGACCGCCAACCGCGACGAGGCGGTCACGCAGGCGTTGATCCTCGGGGCGTTAATCGGGGTCCCGCTGGCGGGCGCCGGCGTGGCGTTCGGGTCGCTCGCGATCGACGTGCTGGGTGCGGCCCCCGAAGTGATCGAGTTGGGTGGGACGTATCTGGCGGTCATCCTCGTGGCCAGTCCGGCGCGACACGTCGCCATCATCGGCGTCCGTGCGCTTCAAGGGACCGGAGACACCCGGACGCCGATGATGATCAACATCGGGGCGAACGTCATCAACATCGGCTGTTCGGTCGTGCTCGGGCTGGGTCTGGGTCCCTCCCCGCGGCTGGGCATCTTCGGCGTCGGCCTCGCGACGGCGATCGCGAACACGTTTACCGCGGGCTGTATCCTCGCCGCCATGTCGACCTCGCACGTCGGGCTCTCGTTCGCCCGGCCGGGGGACCCGACGATCACGCGCCAGCTCATCGTCATCGGGACCCCACAGTTCGCCGAGGGGATGTCGGCGACGCTGGCTTCGTTCCCGTTCAACGCGCTGCTGTTGGGGTTCGGGACCGAGGTCGTGGCCGCGTTCCACATCGGTCGCCGAATGCGTCAACAGGTAACCGGCCCGTTCTATCGGTCGTTCAGCACCGCGTCGAGCGTCATCGTCGGCCAGACGCTCGGCAGCGACGACCCCGAGGCGGCGCGGTTCAACGGCGCCGCGGTCATCGGGCTGGCGTTCGGCGTCCTCTCGCTGTCCGGCGGGACGCTGTTCGTCGCGGCCGAGCCGCTCGCCAGAGTGTTCACGAGCGATCCGGCCACGCTCGGTTACGCGGTCGACTTTGCGCGCGTCTTCGGCGTCGGCGGGGTCTTCTTCGGGATGTTCTTCGTCGTCGCGGGCGCGCTTCGGGGCGCCGGCGAGACGCGGATCCCCTTCCTCGCGCGGATGATCGGCGCGTGGGTGATCATGTTGGGCGGCACGTACGTCGCCGGCGAACTGCTCGACGTCGGCGTGGTCGCCGTGTACGCGGTGCTCGTGCTGTCGTACCTCTGGATGCTCTCGTTGGCGACGTTCTGGTACCTCCGGGGAGACTGGCAGGCGCGGGCGTCGTCCATGATGGCCGAGCGTGGGAGTTCCTCGTCGGACTCGTAGGCTCGACCGTCGGGACCGCCCTTCGGTCCAATCGGGTCAATCCGGGCCGGTTCGGACTGTCCCGGACCGAACCCGAACGGGCGTATCGACGCGGACCGAACAGTCGAGGTGGTTCTCCGGACCCTATGGGAAAGAGCGTAACACCTATGAGGCAGTTCCGAATAATATAGTTCATGGCAGTAGAAATAGGCGAGGCCATCCCGAACAGTATGAAAGCCGTCGTACTCCACGGTCCCGACGACTGGTCGATGGACACCATCGATACGCCCGAAGTCGACGACGTGGAGAACGTGCTCTGTCGGGTTGAGGCGGCCTCGATCTGCGGCACCGACCCCAAGATCTTCAGCAGCGACGTCGATGGATGGCCCCCGGGCTATCCCTTCATCCCGGGCCACGAGTGGTCCGGCGAGATCGTTGACGTCCACGACAACGTCGACCGGTTCGAGCCGGGCGACCGCGTGTTCAGCGAGACCCACTCCGGCTGTGGCCACTGTGAAATGTGCCGGAAGGGCCGGTATAACCTCTGTCACAACTACGGCGACTTCGACACCGGCCACCGACAGATCGGCCACACGATGGACGGCGCCTTTGCCGAGTACGTCACCATCCCGGCCGACAGCCTCTACGAGTTCGACGAGAGCGTCTCCTGGTCCGAGGGCGCGCTGCTGGACGTGAACGCGATCGCGCTCCAGTGTTCGGTTCGTGGGAACATCGAACCCGGCGACGACGTCGCCGTCATCGGAACGGGCACCGTCGGCCTCCTCCTCGTCCAGCACGCGGTCGCGATGGGAGCCGGAAGCGTCATCGGGATCGGGAGCCCGAGCCGGAACGAGCTGGCCGAGGAGCTCGGCGCCGAACACACCATCTCGTACCGCGAGGACGACGTCGTCGAGCAAGTGCGTGACCTGACCGATGGCACCGGCGTCGACGTGACACTCGAGGCCGCCGGGAGCGAGGCGGGCTTCCAGCAGGCGGTGTGGATGACTCGGAAGGGTGGCACGGTCAGCCTGGACGGGATTCCCAATACGAACCTCCTCGAAATCCCGATGGCGGACCTCGTCAAGGAGGAGATCGACTTCCGCGGAGCGCGCGCCCACGCGAACAAGGCCGAGGCCAGCGCTCGGATGGTGAAGAACGGGCAGAGCGACGTCGACTCGCTCATCACCCACGAGTTCGAGTTCGAGGCGTTCGAGGACGCGTTCAATACGTTCAAGAACCGCGAAGACGGCGCGATCAAGGTCGTCTGTAGGTTCTAACGTACCGCCTCGGCTGGTCGATCATCCTTCGACCGCTTTTATGTCCATACTTTTCGACCGGCGTCCCGCTAGCGCCCGCGACGTCGGTCCGCGGCTCTCCGTCACCTTCGATCCACGGTCGGTCGTCGCCTTCGGTTCCGGTCGTCGCCTTCGGTTCCGGTCGTCGCCTTCGGTTCCGGTCGTCGCCCTCGGCTCCGGTCATCGCCGAGGAGTTTCGGGCGGTGACGTCGCCGTCGTCGGCCGTAGCCGCTTCTCCGAACACTACCGCTTGTCGTCACCCAAACCACTAAGCCCGCGGCGACCGCCGCGAGTGTATGGCGAGCCAGCACCCGTCGGCGGAGCATTTCCCGCGATTCTCCGAGTCCGAGTTCGACCGTCGCCGCACGGCCGTCCGTGAGACCATGCGCGAGGCGGGGGTCGACGCCCTCGTGATGTACGGCAACTCCGGCATTGCGCGCCGGTATCAGGCGAACATTCATTACCTGGCCAACTACCTCGACCACCACCACAACTACCTCGTGTTCTTTGCGGACCCCGCGGAGCCGTCCCAACTGCTCATCGGGCTGGGCAGCCACGTTCCGACGGCGGTGGCATGGAGCGAGATCGACGACGTCGTCGACGGCGGGATCGACCCCGCGGGCAACGTCGTCGACCGCCTCGAGGGGACGGCCGCGGCCGACGGCACCGTCGGCCTCGCCGGTCCGCGTGCCAGCCATGGGATCACGCTCCCGCACGACCACCACGAGACGATCGACGCCGGTCTCGATGCCGCCCTCGTCGACTTTTCGGCGCCCTATGAGGACGTCCGGGTCGAGAAGAGCGAGGCGGAGATCGAGTGGCTCAAGGGCGGCGCGGCACACACCGACACGGCGACCCGGGCGCTCGAAGAAGCCCTCGAGCCCGGGATCACCGAGATGGAACTCAAGGCTGCCGTCGAGGAGTCGTACCTCGCCGACGGCGGCGACCAGTACATCACGTTCATCTCCTCGACGCCCATGGACGACCCCGAACCGGGCAAGTGTCTCCACTGGAAGCAGGCGTCGAACCGGACGATCCGTGAGGGCGACGTCGTCAACGCGGAACTCGGGGCGGGGTACTGGGGCTACACCGGCCAGACTCAGCGAACGTTTGCCGTCGGCGCGGAGCCGCCCGAACGGTATCGGGACCTCCACGACGTCGCCGAGCGGACCTACGAGAACATCCTCGACGTCCTCGAACCCGGTAACACGACCGAGGACGTCCTCCACGCGGCCGAACCGCTCGTTGAGTCGCCGTACACCATCTACGACGGGTTGGTCCACGGGTTCGGCGTCGACATCGTTCCCCCCACGATCGGCCGGGCGGACATCGAGGCGGCCAAGGACGGCGATTACGGTAGCGAGGACCCGATCGAGATCCGGGAGGGGATGGCCGTCGTCGTCCAGCCGAACCCGATCACCAGAGACGAGCGGTACGGGGTCCAGACCGGCAACCTCGTCGTCGTTCGGTCGGACGGTCCCGAAGTCATCCAGGAGCACCCGCTGGAGTTCGTCCGCGTCTGAGCGGCGACGGCGCTCCCGGAAATCAACGGACGAGGAACCGAGTTTTATTACGGTCGGCGCGCTCGGTACGGGCGTTCGCATGGACTGTCTTGAGATAGCCGAGTGGGGCGAAACGCTCGCGCGGGCCGAACGACCGAAGCCGGAGCCGTCGGCGACGGCGGTGCGGATCGCCGTGGAGGCAACCGGGATTGGCCGGACGGTCCGAAACGTCATGGACGGGAACCTCGGGGACGACCCCGACGACCTCCCGCGTGTTCCCGGTCACGAACTCGTCGGACGGGTCGACGCGGTCGGCGACGGCGTCACCCACGTCGAGGAGGGTGATCCCGTGACGGCGTACTTCCACATCGTCTGTGGTCACTGCCGAGCGTGCCGGTCGGGTCACGACTCGCTCTGTGAGAACCACGAGGGATGGATCAGCGTGAACACGGACGGCGGATTCGCGGAGTACGCGTGTCTCCCCGGCCGCAACGTCATCGGGATCCCCGACGGGATCGATCCGGTGGACGCGACGGTCATCCCCGACGCCGTCGCAACGCCGTATCACGTGGCGAACCAGCGCGCGAACGTCGAGCGTGGCGACCGGGTCCTGGTCCTGGGTGCGGGTGGGGGCGTGGGGATCCACATGGTTCAGGTCGCCGACCACTTCGGCGCCGACGTGACGGCGGTCGACGCCGCGAGCCACAAACTCGACCGGTGTGCCGCCGTCGGCGCGGAGCGCGTCCACGACCCGGGCGAGGAGAACGACCTGACCGCGCTCGCGGACGAGCCGTACGACGCGGTCATCGATTTCACCGGCGTGACCGACCTTCTGGAGGCGTCCGTGGATCTGTTGGGTCCGCGCGGGACGCTGGTCAACCTGACGACCTTCCCCGGGAACGAGATGTCACTCTCGCCGCGGGCGGAAGTGATGAACGAGGTGGCCGTCGTCGGGAGCCGGTACTGTTCGAAACACGAGCTCCAGCGGGCGGCCGAACTGGTCGCCGACGGGACCATCGAGCCGATCGTTTCGGCGGTCGCCGGGTTCGACGGCACCCCGGATCTCCTCGGCGACGTCTGTGACGGGGGCGTCGTGGGCCGGGCCGCGATGCGCCCGGAGTGACCGAGCGGCGCCGACGACCCGGCCGGTCGGTCGGCCGATATCGCTCTCGCCGGCTCCGCCGGCCGATCGACGTCGCTGGCGAGCGAAGCGAGCCGAGGATCACCGCGAGTTACGGGAGCCGACGGCAGGAGGGCCTTCGAGGTGGTCCCTTCGCTCAACCGTGTTCTCGGGTCCGACCGGTACCGCTGCCGTCGTGGCAAACGTTTTGTTACTCGGGGGAGTCAAAGCTCGTATGTCCGAGTCCGAGGAGCATGCGGACCGTGGGGAGAACTTCGCGACCGAGTCGCTGGAGAAGTGGACGCCGCGGTTCGTCGCGAACGGCATCGATCACAACGACCTTACCCGACTGGCGGAGCGCATCGACGGCTGGGCCGACTGGTGTTCGGAGTTCGCCGCGATGGGCGACGAACACGCCGAACTCGGCGAGAACGCCCTCGACCGCGGGGACGAGCGGGCCGCCGGCCGCCACCTCAAGCAGGCCTCGATGTACTATCACTTCGGGTCGCACGTCTGGCACGTCGACGAGGACGAGCGGGACGACGCGCACCTGACCGCGGTGGACCTGTTCAGCCGCGCCGGCGAGTACCTCGACCCGCCGGTCCAGCGCATCGAGGCGCCGTACCGCGACTTCGATGTCCCCGGGAACCTCCGGGTTCCGGAGGCGAGTCCGGACGGGACCGGCGACTCGCCGCTCGTCGTTCTCCTGCCCGGCCTGGACTCGATCAAGGAGGAGCTCTCGGCGTACGACCCGGACTTCCATGACCGCGGGGTCGCGACCGTGGCCGTCGACGGCGCCGCACAGGGTGAAACGTGGTACGAACAGGGGATGACCCCCGACTACCCGGAACTCATCTCGGCCGTGCTTGACCGCGTTGAGGAGCTCGATCCGGACGGCGTCGACGTCGACCGCGTCGGCGTCTACGGCGTCTCACTCGGCGGGTTTTATGCGCCGTACGTCGCCGCCAACGAGCCCCGGTTCGACGCGTGCGTCGGCATCTCCGGCCCGTTCACCGTCGGCTCCGTGAGCGGTCGGGGGTCCGATCTGGTGAAAGAGCAGTTCATGTGGGCGTGTCAAAGCGAGTCACTCGTCGAGGTCGACGAGATTACGGACGCGATGTCGCTCCGCGACGACATCGACGAGCTCACCGCCCCCTCGCTGATGGTCACCGGAACGAATGATCACATCATCCCGCCCGCACAGACGGAGCGTATCGTCGAGGGCGCGGCGAACGGCGAGTTCGTCCTGTACGAGGAGGGGAATCACGTCTGTAACAACATCCCGTACAAGTATCGGCCGATGGCCGCCGACTGGCTCACCGAACGACTGTACTAATCCGCCGGGTACCGGGACGGGCTTCCGCGCCGTTCCGGTCGCGGGCGCTCACGGCAATCCGCATCGGGCCCTTCCAGTAAGCCTAAACCGCTTGCGAGAGTCGATCCGCCGATGAGTTCCGAACGGTGTAAGGTCGGGCGGGTGGCCGATCGATACGACGTCGAGGCGGACCACGACGACTTCGACGACCTCGATCGCGAACTGACCGCCCTCTGGAAGGGTGAGGGACGGTTCGAGGAACGGGGCTATCGGTCGCTCTCAACGTGGTTCAACAAGCGCCTGCTACGGAGCGCGTACGAGGCGAACGACCGACTGACCCTCGGCACGCGCCTCGACGACGAGTTCGAGACGCTGACCGGCGACAACGATATTGCCCGTGACGAACTCCTCGACGACTTAACACAGGACGGGATCGACGGCGAGCGGCTCCACAAGGATATGATCTCGTTTAGCACCCTCCGACGGCACCTCACCGACTGCTTGGGCGACGAAAAGGAGACGCGGGAGGCCGAAACCGACTGGGAACGGACGAGCGTCGAAATCGCGTCGGATCGTCTCGTGGAGAAGGTCGAAAAGGCGCTCTCCTCGCACGAAACGAAGGGACGGATCGAGGGGGCGACCGACGCCGACGTCTCCGTTCGGGTCCAGCTATCGTGTCCCGAGTGTCCGACCAGACGGACGCTGAACGAGACGCTGCGGCTCGGATACGTCTGTGAGGCGCATCTCGGCGTGGACGGGTAGGCCCGCCCCGGTACCGACTCCGGGTCGACCGAACCGCCTCCAATTTGTTTCCCGGTGCGCTCACGTCCCCTTTCTGACGATCGAATTGAATCGATCGTCAATTTCTTTACCCTACCCATTAGATCAGATCAATAAATGGACGTGCGAATAACGAACATCGCGGGCATTCTGGAAGGACATGCTGACATCGATCCGGGGATCAACACCGTACAGGCGTCGAACTGGCAGGGAAAATCGAGCTTCGTCCGCGCCGTCGAAACGGCGTTCGGCGTCCGAGCGCCGCTTACCGAGGGAAAGGAGGCCGGCGAGGTTGTCGTCGAACTCGACGGAGACACTCATACCGTTCGGCTTGACCGCAACGGCCCCAACGTCGTCAGCGACGGCGACCCGGTACTGGACGACGAGTACGACCGCCTGCTCGTCGACCTCTTCGCCTTCCTCGACGAGGACAACGAGGTCCGGAGCGCCGTCCGCGACGGCAGGGATTTGGCGGAGGTGTTGACCCGCCCGCTCGACGTCGCCGACATCGACGGACGGATCGGGGAGCTGCGCGACGAACGTGACTCGGTCGAGATAGAGCTCCAGCGGGCGGAAGAACGGGCCGACCGGCTCGTCTCCCTGACGCAACGGCGGAACGAACTCGAGTCCGAACTCGAGGAGCTCCGGGAGCGCGAAACCAAATTCGAGGACGCAATGCCGTCCGAGATGCGCGAACAGTTGAGCGACCACCGGGCGGAACGGGAGCGCGTGACGGACCTCATCGAGCGACTCGAACGGACGCTGTCCCGATCCCGTGAGAAGTTGACGGCGGCGTACGAGGAGTACGAGGCCATCGAGACCACGGACACGGACGACATCGAGGATGAACTCGTCGCGGTCCGCGAGGAGTACGAACGCGCCCGGGAGGACGAGGAACTGCTCCAGTCGGTATACTCCGCCAACAAGCGGCTGGTCGAGGAGGACCGGCTCGACCTGCTCGCCGACGTCGACCGGGGATTGCTCGAGGACACGCACTCCTGTTGGCTCTGTGGCAACGACACGACGGCCGACGTGCTCGGGGCTCAACTCGAGGCGATCGGCGACGAGGTTCTCGAACTCCGGGAGGCGGTCGACGAGTACGAGGAGCGAATGGAACGGCTGGAAAGCGAGCGCGACGCGGTCGAGCGGAAACGCCAACGGAAGGCGGACCTCGAGTCGCGGATCACCAAACTCGAGGAGACGATCTCCGAACGCGAGGGGAACCTTTCGAGCGCCCGGGACCGGCTCAACAGCGTCGATGACGAGATCGACCGGCTTGAAGCCGAGGTTGACGGCGCCGACGAGGAGGTCTCGGACGTCCGGAGCGAGATCAAGTACAAGGAGGCCGAACTCGAGGACCTTGCTGACGATATCGAGGAGGCGGAGACGGCCGCGGGCCGGGTCGAAACGTTGCGGGAGGAAACGGAGTCGCTCACCGACGAGATAACCGAACTCCGGACCCGGAAGGAGAAGGTCCGGAATCGGATTCGAACCGAGTTCGACGACGCGATCCGGACGACGGTCTCGCGGTTCGAGACCAGCTTTGAGACCGCCCGTCTCACGTCGGAATTCGAACTCGTGGTCGCCCGGGACGGCCGCGAGGTCGGGCTGGACGCGCTCAGCGAAGGGGAGGTCGAACTGTTGGGTCTGGTCACCGCCGTCGCCGGGTTCGAGGCGTACGACGTCGCCGACGTCACTCCCGTCGTGCTCCTCGACCAACTCGGCGGGTTGTCGGACGGAACCCTCGAGACGCTCGCGGACTACCTCGATGACCTCACCCGGATCCTGATCCTAACGGCGTATCCGGAGAACACGTCGTTCGGCGAGAATCGGATCGACCCGGCCGACTGGACGGTGATCCGACAGGCTCACTCGAGCGCCTGAGCGGGGGGTCCGATCCCCGGAACCGATTATGGGACGACTGACTGCGTTGCCGTTCGTCTGTCGGTCACTCCGCGGGTGTACAGCTCCGCCGGTCCATTGGTCGACCCGTTCCGCCCGCCGTCTCACTCGTCGGTCAGCACGACGCCGCCCTCGTTGATGACGGAGCTCGTCGCGATGGAGGTCTCGTAGCTGGCGATACCGTTGATTTCGTGGAGAACCTCCGAGCTGAACTCCTGGAACTCGGTGATGTCCTCGAAGTTCGCGTGGGCGATTACGTTGTGGCGGCCTGAGAGGATCCAGAGCTTGTAGATGTTGTCGTAGCCGCTGAGTGACTCGGCGATCCCGTCCGCCTTGCCGGGTTCGACCGAGAACCCGAACGCGACGGAGATGTACCCGAGCTTTGAGGTGTCTATCATCGACGTGAACTTCGTGATTACCCCGCTCTCTTGGAGTCGCTCGATCCGGTCGCCGACTTCTTCGGAGGGAACGTCGAGTACGTCGGCTATCTCCTCGTCCGAACGACGGGCGTCGTCGTTCAGCGCCGAGAGGAGCTTTTCGTCGGTCGCGTCGAGGTCGATCGTTTCCATGGTAGAACCTCATGTCGGACGGTATATATGGATTTGGCACCGTCAGCACAAAAGGCGTTGCCCGCCGAAACCGTCGCATCCAAGCCGTGAGTCGCCCCAAACCGCCCGACCGAAGGCGTCATCGGGCAACGACCGAAACCGTCGCCGGACAACGACCACCTCGGAATGCCCCGAGTGCGTCGTCGTCGAACCACTACTCCTGCGGAAGTTGGTGGTGAGTGAGATGGTCCTCCCAGCCGTCCGGGACGAACCCGCGGTCGGCGGCCTCCGAGAGGAAGTTCCGCTCGCTTTCCGCGCGCTCCTCCGTGTACTCGACGTCGACGTAGTTGTAGGGGTAGTCGTTGTCCATCGACAGGTTGACCCCCCAGTCGATAACGTACTGCGCCTGCGCCTCGGTCTCGACGCCGATCTGCTCGAAGTGGGTCTCCCGGTCCTCCATCACCCGCCCCATCGGGTCCGCGTCGAGCCACGACATACCCTGATACCACGCCTGAAGAAGCGCCTCGGCGGCAGCCTCGTTCTCGTGCATGAACCCCTGAGTCGCGATGAAGTTGTTGAACGGCGGGATGCCGATCCCGAGGTCGTCGAGCAGGGCCGCGCCGTTGAACACCTCGCTGTGTTGCGGGTTCCCGTCGTCGACTCGGCGGGGCACTTCGACGTCGACTTCGTCGTCATCAGCGGACGGAAGCGGTCCCCGACCGGGAAGGCGCTGTTTGGTAGCACGGCACAGCAGATTCTCCAGAACTCGCCGGTCCCCGTCGTGTTCTGCGTGTCCGAGGAGTAGGGTGGTTCAAGGAGTGGAAGCACTCCGAGGAGGCGGGACGCGGCCCGCGACCGTCCAGTGGCCGGGATGCCGTCCCCGTTCACCGTGTCCCCGGCCTGAGCCGCCTTCCCGATAGAATTTTGTACATCGTGGGTCTACTTGCTGAAGACTACAATGTCAATTCATGTCGCATCCGAGTGGATACAGCGGGACAAGACCATCTCGGTTCGAAACAAGTACGACGGACGGATCATCGACGAGGTAACGGAGGCGACCCCGGCGGACGCCGAGCGGGCGATCGAGGCCGCGAACGGGGCAAAAGACACGATGGCGATGATGCCGGCCCACGAGCGGGCCGAGATACTCCGCGAGACGAGTCGGCTGATCTCGGAGCGGAAGGAGGAGTTCGCCGAAGTGATGGCGGCGGAGGCCGGCAAGCCGATCAAAACCGCCCGCGGCGAGGTTGAGCGCGCGGTGAGCACGTTCCAGCTCTCGGCCGGCGAGGCCGAACGGCACTCCGGCGAGGAGGTTCCCATCGACGCCCAGCCCGGCAACGGGAACCGGATCGCGTTCACCAAGCGGTTCCCCGTCGGCGTTGTCGCCGCGATCACGCCGTTCAACTTCCCGCTCAACCTGGTCGCCCACAAGTTCGGTCCGGCGTTCGCGGCCGGCAACACGGTGGTCCACAAGCCGGCGACGTCGACGCCGCTGACCGCGGTCAAGCTCGCCGAGACGCTGTTCGACGCCGGACTTCCGCGTGACGCCCTCAACCTCGTCGTCGGAAGCGGGTCAACCGTCGGCGAGGCCCTCCTGAACAGCGACGATATCGACCACTACTCGTTCACCGGCAGCCGCGCGGTCGGCAAGCGAATCAAGGAACGCTCGGAGCTCGCCGGCGTGTCGCTGGAACTCGGCAACAACTCGCCGGCGATCGTCCACGAGGACGCCCCGGACGTCGCGGACGCGGCGAGCCGTATCATCGACGGTGCCTACACCTACGGGGGCCAGATGTGTATCAGCACGCAGCGCATACTAGTCCACGAGTCCCGCCACGAGGAGCTGCTCGACGAACTCATCTCGCAGGCGTCGGCACTCACCCTCGGCGATCCGCTCGACGAAAATACCGACGTCGGCCCCCTCATCTCGGAGGACGACGCCGAGCGGATCGAAGAGTGGGTCGAGTCCGCGAAGGCGGACGGTGCGACGGTCGAACTCGGTGGCGGCCGCGACGGGGCGCTCGTCGAGCCGACCGTCATCGACGACACGAGCCAGGACATGGACGTCGTCTGTCAGGAGGCGTTCGCGCCGATCGTCGCGGTCCAGACCTACGAAACCCTCTCGGAGGCGATCGAACTGGCCGACGATACGCCCTACGGCCTTCAGGCCGGGATCTTCACCGAGAGCCATCAAGTCGGTCTCACGGCCGCGATGAACATCGAGTGCGGAGGCGTCATGATCAACGACATCCCGACGTTCCGGGCCGACCAACAGCCCTACGGGGGATCAAAGGAGAGCGGCATCGGCCGTGAGGGACCAAAGTACGCCATCGAGGAGCTGTCGGAGGAACGGGTCATCTGCTTCCGCCCGAACGAGGACCTCCACCTGAACTGAGGTCCCCTTCATCTCGGGTCCGATCCGGGTCCCCGCTTCCATCCGGCGCTCTCGACTCCGCCTCCGCCCTTTCCTACCCATGACTCCGCGCCCGATTTTGACCGAACCGGCCCGCCGATAACTACGTCATCCGACCGTTGAAAAATTTCGGATCCTGACCGTCGGTCACCCCGTATCTCGTCTCCAGTCGATTTCGACCGTCCCGGCAGCGACGGCGGAGTATCAAAGCACATTCATCGAAAAAAGCGCCACTCTCGCCGGCAGGAACGCCGTTCAGTTTGCCCAAGCTATAACTCTTCTATATATAACATATATTTGATACTATTGCCGTCGATCCCCGTTGAAAGTTGGAACGTCGGCACGCACGAAAACGATTCTGCGGTCGACGGATGGTGCTGCCCGGATCAACCTGCGATCGCCGGGACCGCGGCTCGTTTCGACGCTAACCGTCGTCGGCCGCACGCCTCGCCGGGCTAGAAACGGGTTTCTTCGATAGTATCCGACAACAACGGCCGCTTGGCATTCCTCGATCGGTTCCGCGAAAGGCGTTCCACGACGCTACCCGGCACGACGACATGTCGTGTCCACGGATCGTCCGTCGAAGCGTTGACGCCGTCTCTAACGCATATCTCGCGCGTACGATCCCGCCACGAGAAACATAATTATAGTAGTAGAACAGTAGAATAATCATATTACTTAATAATAGAAGTTTCGATAAGAACCAGTCACGGACGCTCAGTTTCGTACGCGGTCGGTCGTCCGATCCCAACCCGCCGGAGGACCGCCCACTTCCCCGCGTTTGATCCTCTCAATCGAACGACTTGCCGAGTGGATCGGAGTCCACGACTACTCCGTGACTCTTAGTTAATCCGGTGAAATAAATATTTATCATCCTATATTATTCACCTCCGACTGCTGAATATAACGGGTGTAGCCGCCGGCCACAGTCCTTCGAATACGCGATCTATTGTATTTAGCTGATATGAATTGGTGTCTCGGTCATGATTTCGGTTCGTGCTACACGCCACGAAGAAACAGTTGTAGCGCTTTCGGGAGTGCAATACTCACAAGCAGTTGCGACCAGATACTGAACGTCGCCGGATATTCGCGTGTGTCACTAACTCGTGTAATCCGCTCACGGAGATCTGCAACCTACTTTTGCTTATGTTCCGGAATCTCGTATCCCGTGACATCCCACGGATTCGTCATAACATAATACGCCTTTTTGACGAGTTCGCCGAGTAGTCTGAGGCCTCCGACGCCCTGTGGATCAAGAAAGTGAATACCAACATCGGAGTTTGACAGTCGCCATGGCGCGATGAACTCTACCGACACATCATCCGTTCTAGTTTAGTGGCGGGGTGAGGCAGGGTCTGATCAAAATATCCTGTTGAATCGGACCAAAATTAAGTTGGGATGTCTGTTGCCTCGGTAAATCAGCCGATGGTCACTGGTGGAACTCTTCGGAGGCGGCGCACTCGCGGTCCTGAGTGCGCCGCCGTTCTAGAGCCGTCGCTGTTCAGTCGGGCATATTCAGCCGTCTCGTCAGGCGAGTTCGTTACCAGAACTCGCCTGACTCCACCTGCTCGCGCAACCTCGGGCGGTGTGGATTTGGATCACGTGACGCCCACAGCAACAACTCATCGAGATCCGGCAGGTCATACCCCAAATCGAGCATCAGGTACAACTGGATCAGGTGTGCATGCCGTTCCACAGCGTGTGAGCACCGTCGACGAGAGAGAGAGAGGCGGCGACGACGCCACGGCGTCGTCGGCGCTTTCACGCTGTTTCGCGTCCAGTTTCCGCAGTTCATCGACGATAACGCGGCTCATCAACAACGAGATTACAGCCGTGATGATCAATGCCTCGATGATGTAGGCGTCGGTGGTCTCGATCTCCTCGAGACCAAACCGTGATTTGAGTTCTTTGAACAGGAGTTCGATCTCCCAGCGCGCCCGATAGAGCTGTGCGATATCGGGCGCGCTGTAGTTGTCTCTGTCGAGATTCGTCAGGAACAGGTGGTACTCGCCACTGTCCTCATTTCGAACACCCACTAGGCGAAACGTTCGGGTCGTGCTGGCGCACGACCCTCGCTTGCGGTCGAACGAGAGAGTGATCCGAACGTCGATTTCCCGTCGCTGCAGGTCGTCGAGGACGGCCTGCAGCGACTGGCCTTCGAGTGGGATACTGTTGCCTCGCTATGTGCGGAGTTCCTCGACGATGTCGAAGTTTGCGTCGTCTTTGACACGGCAGACGAACCAGCCGCCGTTGGTGTCGATGCGGTCGAACAGCCAGAAATCGTAGTAACCGAGATCGAACAAGACGAGGGCGCCAGCTACCCACTCGCCGGTGGGTAGCTGGCTGCGTTCGTGTGTTTTGCCGTCGGTGGTCTGGAATCGTGTTGGAAGCGCAGTCGAGAGCGATTCGGTGACATGAAGTTTCGCGCCAGCTCGGTCTTCATCGAGAGCGTAGACGGCTTTGGCGTCTTGATACAGTGAGATGGCTGTAGCGTCGACAATGAGGACGTCTCGAATGCGTTCGAGACGTCCGCTAAGGTCGGTTCGGCCCGTGTCGAGATTCTCGATGGCGTCATCGAGAATTTCTCGAAGCAGCGCAACGAATCCGGGTTCGAACCAGCCGTGGAAACTCGGATAGGAGAGTTCGTCACAGTCAGCCATCTCGACGTAGCGTTCGAGAAACGCCTGGATGGAGCGGTCTGATCCAGCGGCGAACCCGAGTGAGAGCGTGTAGAACAGCGCGACGACATCGAATTTCCGCTCTCGTTGTGCGAGATTCGTTGCGCGAGCGCGCTCGCGCAACTCATCAGAGGCAAAGGCTCTTTGAATTCGCTGTACAACGACTGAATCCGGTGGGGTGTACACACTCTCCACCGGGTTCTCACATTCCTAGTTACTGACAATTTTAGTTCGCGCTCGCGAGAGCTCTCGAAGCGTTAAACTAGAACGGATGGCATCCACGCATGTAGCTACCAGTACGGGTGTATCGTCTGCCGACGTCAGTCGTGCCGACTCGGAGCGGAGTCGCGCGTATCTGACCGAGAAGAATCGGCTGTTGACTGAGCGGGTTGACGAACTCGAGGCGGCGCTCGAACGGAAAAGCGAGCGGATCGAGACACTGGAGGCAGAGGTCGAGCGGCTCACCGATGCACTCGCAGCCCGCGACCGGGAAACCACTCGGACCCGGGACGAGCACACTGTGGCCGCACGTGACGACGAGAACGGGTCAGCGACATCGTCCGTGTGGAGTCGGTTGTTCGGGAACGGTTCCGAGTAATCGAACCGGGCCGGCTACGCACTGGCGGGCGTGCTGTCGGCATCGACATCGTCGATGAGGGGGTAGTCGATGTACATCTCGATGCGGTCGAACGGGACGACAGGCTGCATCGCGCCGCCGGGGCCGCCCTCTTCGAGTTCGAGGATGCCGAGGACTTCCAGCTGCTTTAAATCCGAGTGAACGTCGGAGATGTCGCGGTCAACGAGCCGGGCGGCTTCACGCATACTCTCGGGAGCGCGTTCGGCTACCGCCTGGATAAGCTCTAGGCGGAGCGGTGTGAGGCTGTCGACGAGGTCGTCGTAGGTCCCGAACTGCAGTACCGCCTTTCCGTCCCGGTCGTCGGTGTTGTCAGCCTCAGCGGCCTGGACGAACTCAAGGGCGTCCTCGCGAAGCTGTGCTCGGTCGCCAACGGTGATATGGAGCGTGGTCATGGTCGTGTGTCGGTGGTCGGTGTGCAGTCAGTACGGCCGCGGCGGGTCGCCGCCGGCGGCGTCCCAGTA
>JAQCNI010000068.1 GCA_028275105.1 Halorubrum sp. | reverse complement strand
CGCCGGCTGAAGGACGACATGTACGAGACGGACGGGACCCGTATGTTCCCCGAGAAGAACATCGAGGCGCTCGGCGTCGAGATGTCCGCAGCCGAGCGCAAGCTGTACGACGACGTCACCGAGTACATCCGCGAGTACTACAACCTCGCCCGCCAGGAAGAGAACCAAGCCGCCGGGTTCACGATGGTCATCTACCAGAAGCGGTTGGTGTCGAGCATCTACGCAATCCGGAAGTCCCTCGAAAACCGCATGCGATCCATCCAGAACGAGGGGACCGGACAGGAGCTCCCCGACGACGTCCAAGAGCTCATCCCGCAGTACAGCACCGAACCTGAAACCCTGACCGACGCGGAGCGCAATCGGGTCGAGGAGGCCCTAGAGACGGTCACAATCACGCAGAACCCCGACCAAGTACAAGCGGAACTCGACCGCGTCAAAGAGCTCTGGCAGCAGGCCAAGGCCATCGAGACCGACTCGAAGGCTCAAATCCTCAAGCAGTTCGTCGGCCGGATCCTTCGGGATGACCCCGACGAGAAGGTCCTCATCTTTACCGAGTATACGGACACCCTCGAGTACCTCCGCGACGAGATCTTCCCCGAGCACGATATCGCGCAGGTGTACGGCGACCTCAACCAAGACCGTCGCCGCCGCGAGATGGAGAAGTTCGAGGAGGAGGCCAACATCATGCTCGCGACCGACGCGGCGCAGGAGGGGCTCAACCTCCAGTTCGCCCACATTATGGTGAACTACGACCTCCCGTGGAACCCGATTCGTATCGACCAGCGGATGGGTCGACTCCACCGATACGGCCAGGAACATACCGTCGAAATCCGCAACCTCTTCTTCAAGGACACCCGCGAGAGCGAGATCCTCTCACTACTCCTCGAGAAGACGGACCAGATCGAGGCCGACCTTGGGATGCGCTCCGACGTGATGGGTCGCGTCCTCGAAGACGTCGACCTCGACGAGACCATCATGGCCGCCATCGCGAACGACACGCCCACCGGCGAAGTCGTCGCGAACATCGAGGCGACGATAGAGGAGCGCAAGAACGCCCTAGAGACGGTCGAAGAGCAGTTCCTCATCCGTGATCGATTCGACCTTTCCGACGAGGACAAGGAGATACTCGACGTTATTGAGCGAAGTCAACACGGCGAGGTGAGCGAAGACGACATCGAGGTGCTCGTCCGCGAGTTCTTCGACGCCTTCGGGGGAGAGATCAAGGGTGTCCGCCCCGGACCCGCTCGCTCCGGCGGCGACGTCTATCAGATGGATGTTCCCAACGTGCTCTCTGGCGACCGGGTCAAGCAGCGATATCCGATGGCGACGTTCACGAGAGAGGTCGCAATGGAGCAGGACGATGTCGACTTTATCGCACTCGATCACCCACTCGTCCAGTCGCTCATCGACTTCTGTCTCGACTCAGATCGCGTGGATGGACGTATCGCGATCAAGACGACGGAAGACGACGCTGTACCCGGTATCCGTTTCACCTACCGACTGGGCTACATCTCCGGAGCTGGGGATGTGATTACTGAGAAGCTCGTCAGCTTGTACGTCACCACCGACGAAACGGTCGCCACGTCGTCGCCCGAGATCGTCGATACCCTACCGCCCTCAGAAGCGGGTGCTATCGAGGGACTCGACCGGCTGGCGTCGATGGTCGATGATCTTCATCAACAGGCGGAGATGGAAGCCTGGAACCAAGTCGAATCGTTCGCTCAGGAGGCCCGCGAAGAGCGAGAACGCGAGACGGAAATCAAACGCCAACACGCAGAGCGGCACTTCGAGGAAGAGATCAGCCGGTGGGAAGAACGACTCGAGGCGTACCAAGCACGTGACGAGCAGGGTGAAGATATGTCCGCACCGATCGGGAACGCGAAACGCCAACTGGATGTCCTCCGGCGTGAACGGAAGGCCGAACTTGAGCGCCTCAACGAGGAACAGCACGTTACACCGGAGGAACCCGAACTCATCACCGCTTCGTTCGTTCTACCGGCAAACTGATCAGAATTCGTCGGGCCGTGTTCCGCGGGTGAAGCCCGCATCCACGTCGTCGCCGATTCTCGGCGTAGCCGGAGTACTACCCGAATCCTTAGGGGTCCCGTGAGTGAAACGAACGGGACCACGCGAGGGAGCGAGACGAACGAAGTGAGTCGAGTGGACTCGCGGGGATTTGAACCCCGGGCCTTCCCCGTGCCAGGGGGATGATCTACCACTGATCTACGAGCCCGCGGACGCGCCAAAACGTTCCATGCTGCGTATCTTAAGGGCTTCGACTCGGGGGCCGGAGGCTCGACCGTCGGGCTCAGATCTGATCGGAGTCGACGTACACGTCGAGGTCGACGTCCCGTGTCGACCCCTCCAAGTCCCGAACCGCGCGCTCAACGACCCGCTCGGCCTCGGTCCGGATGAGCGGGATCGCCTTCTTCAGGACCCAGTCGAACGACACCAGCCGCGGGAGATCCAACGCGTCCGGACTCGCCGACGACGGGTCGAACTCGACCTCCAGGGCGACCTCACAGACCGGGTCGCCGTCGTCGTCACGGTCGCCGTCGGCGCCGGCGCCGGCGCCATCGCCACCGGTCGGCGTCACCCGCCAGCAGCCACCGGCGTCGATGTCCTTCGTGATCTCCCAGTCGATCCGGTTTGGCGGGTCGACGCCGGTCACCCGCGAGCGGGCAGTGTAGGTGAGCTTCCACCACGCGAACGTAAGCAGGTAGCGGGTCCCGGGGCCGCCGTCGCCCTCGACCGTTCGAACCTCCTGAAGGTACTTCGAATATCGGGCGTACCGCGGGAACTCCACGAGGAACTCGTACACCGTGTCGGGGTCGGCATACACTTCGGTCCGAACGACGAGTTCGTCCACGGGAAAAAATTTGTGCGACGCATCTTAAACCGTCCGTCGGGGGAACCGGGCCGTCGGAGGGGCGCCCCCCGGAGGAAAGCCAGCGATGGGGGTCAGTCGTCGCTCGAAACGCCCTCCGGCGCGTCGGCGGCGGCGTCGGGCACCACATCGGCGGGCGCGGGCGGCTCCTCGCGGACGTCGGCCCCCTTGCCCTCGGCGATGACGTCGGCGTACGCGTCGGGGAACACCCGAACAAAGTCGTCGAGCGCGGCCGTCCAGTCGTCGAGCAACGCGGCGGCACGCTCGCTGTCGGTGTACGCGCGGTGGTTCTCGACGAGCCGGCGAAGCATCGGCCCGTCACTCGCGTCGAGCTCGTGTGACACCGACACCATGTCGCGGTTGACGCGCGCGTCGAATCGGTCGTCGGGGTCGTACACGTACGCGACGCCCCCGGACATCCCGGCCGCGAAGTTCCGGCCGGTGTCGCCCAGCACGGCGACGACGCCGCCGGTCATGTACTCACAGCCGTGGTCGCCGACGCCCTCGACGACCGCTTTGACCCCGGAGTTGCGGACGCCGAACCGCTCGCCGGCGACGCCGTTGACGTACGCTTCGCCCGCCGTCGCACCGTACAGACAGACGTTGCCCGCGACGACGTTCTCGGTCGGCGCGTAGCCGGCGTCCGCCGGCGTCGAGAGGACGATTCGGCCGCCCGAGAGCCCCTTGCCAACGTAGTCGTTAGCGGCGCCGGTGAGCTCCATGGTGACGCCCTGTGCGAGAAACGCCCCGAAGCTCTGGCCGGCGTGCCCGTCGAACCGACAGGTGATCGTGTCGTCGGGGAGTCCGTCGCCGCCGTGCTCGGAGACGATACGGTTCGACAACGCCGCGCCGACTGCGCGGTCGACGTTCGCTATCTCGCGGGTCAGCGCCACCGGCGTGCCGTTCTCGATCGCGGGTTCGGCTTCGCCGATGAGGTCCCAATCGAGCAGTTCTTCGATTCCGGCGTGTGCCTGCGCGCGGGTCTTCGTGCGAGCGTCGCCCGCCGGTTCGGCAATGACCGATGAGAGGTCGAGGTGCTTCGCCTTCGGGTGGTCGGTCTCACGCTGGGTCAGCAGCTCCGGCCGTCCGACGAGCTCGTCGAGTTCGGTGTAGCCGAGTTCGGCCATGAGCTCGCGAAGCTCCTGGGCGATGAACGTCATGTAGTTGATGACGTGATCGGGCTGGCCGGGGAACCGCTCGCGGAGGTCGTCACGCTGGGTGGCGACGCCGACCGGGCAGGTGTTCTCGTGACACTGGCGGGCCATCACGCAGCCGGAGGTAACGAGCGAGGCCGTGCCGAACACGTACTCCTCGGCGCCCAAGGCGGCGGCGACGGCGACGTCGCGACCGGTCTTCAATCCGCCGTCGGCGGTGACCCGGATTCGGTCCCGGAGGCCAGTCGCACGGAGCATCTGGTTCGCCTCCGCGAGCCCGAGCTCCCACGGGAGCCCCGCGTTCTTGATCGACGTCTTCGGCGACGCGCCCGTCCCCCCGGAGTGACCCGAGATGTGGACGACGTCGGCGTTCGCCTTCGCGACGCCGGCCGCAATGGTGCCGATGCCGGCCTCCGAGACGAGCTTCACGTTGATGTCGGCGGTGGGGTTTGCGGCCTTCAGATCGAAGATGAGCTGTTTGAGGTCCTCGATCGAGTAGATGTCGTGAAGCGGCGGCGGCGAGATGAGCCCGACGCCCGGCGTGGAGTATCGGACGTGAGCGATCATCTCGTTCACCTTCCCGCCCGGGAGGTGGCCGCCCTCGCCGGGCTTCGAGCCCTGTGCCATCTTGATCTGTATCTCCTCGGCGTTCGCGAGGTAGTCGGCGGTGACGCCGAAGCGGCCGGAGGCGACCTGCTTGATGTTACACTCCTTTTCAGTGTCGAAGCGTTCCGGCGGCTCACCGCCCTCGCCCGTGCCCGATTTCCCGCCGAGTCGGTTCATGGCGATCGCGTTGTTTTCGTGGGCTTCCGGCGACAGCGACCCGAGGCTCATCGAGGCCGTTGCGAACCGCGTGACGATCGACTCGACGGGCTCGACCTCCTCGACCGGAACCGGGTCACGGTCCGATTCGAACTCGAGCAGCCCGCGCAGCGTTTGGATCTCCTCGGTCCGATCGTTGACGAGCTCGGCGAACTCTCCGTACGCCTCGTAGTCGCCGCTCCGAACCGCCTGCTGAAGGGTGCCGACCGTCTCCGGGTTCCAGCTGTGATGGACGCCGGACGTGTGGTTCTCGTACTCGCCGACCGTCTCCAGTTCGGGGTCGGCGCCGAACGCCATCGCGTGGCGCGTCCGAAGATCGTCCTCGATCGTCTCGATGCCGATCCCCTCGGTGCGGATCTCCGTCCCCTCAAAGTACTCGGCGACGAAGTCGGAGTCAAGCCCGACCGCCTCAAAGATCTGTGCGCCCTGGTACGACTCGACCGTCGAGATGCCCATCTTCGCCATCGTCTTCAGGAGCCCGTCCTCCAGCGCGTTGCGGTAGGCCGCGAGCGCCTCGGCCTCGTCGGCGCCGTCGGGGCCGGCAACGACGTCGGCGATGGACGCGTACGTGAGGTACGGGTCGATCCCGTCCGCGCCGTAGCCGACGAGCGTCGCGATGTGGTGGACCTCGTGGGGCTCGCCGGACTCGACGACGATGCCCGCACGGTTGCGGAGGCCATTACGGACGAGGTGGTGGTGAACCGCGCCGGTGGCGAGCAGGCTCGGGATCGCGAGTCGGTCGGGGCCGACCGCCCGGTCGGAAAGCACCACGACGTCCGCGCCGGCCGTTATCGCGTCCGCCGCCTCCCGTCGTATCCGGTCCACGGCGTCGGTCAGGGAACGGCCGCGGTCGTAGGTGACGTCGACGGTGACCGAGCCGAACGCATCCGCCCGTTCATCGGCCGTGCCGTCCAAGGATTTCAACGCATCCGTCTCGGCGTCGGTCAGGATCGGCGAGTCGGCGACGATCTGTCCGGCGTGTTCGGGCGTCTCGTCGAGAAGGTTGCGCTGGTTCCCGATTCGGGACTCCAGCGACGTGACGAGCTCCTCACGGATGTAGTCGATCGGCGGGTTCGACACCTGCGCGAACAGCTGTTTGAAGTAGGTGAAAAGTGGCCGATCGAAGTCCGTCAACACCGACAGCGGGGTGTCGTCGCCCATCGAACCGACCGGGTCCTTCCCCAGTTCGGCCATCGGCTCGACGAGGTGGTTCAGCGAGTCCGTCGTGTAGCCGAACGCGGCCTGATGGGCCCGGACGGAGCCCTCGTCGGACGGGGTGTCGATCCCGGCGGCGACCGCGGTGGCGACGTCTCCATCAGCGCCGGCCGCGTCATCATCCGCACCGACGAGGTCGGCGAGGTCGGCGAGGTCGACCTGCCGTTCCGCGACCCACTCGCCGTATCGGTCGTCCGTGAGCTGCTCGAACACCTCCTCGTCCGGGACGATCCGGCCCTCGTCGGGATCCGCGACGAAGATCTCGCCGGGCTGGAGGCGGCCGCGGCGCGTCACGTCGGCCGCGTCGGTCGGGAGCGCACCGACCTCGCTGCCGACGACGAGTCGGTTATCGGTCGTCACCTCGTACCGGCAGGGGCGGAGCCCGTTGCGGTCGAGGACGCCGGCAACCCGGTCGCCGTCGAAGCCGATGACGAGGGCGGGCCCGTCCCACGGCTCGACGAGCGAAGCATGGTAGTCGTAGAAGTCGGCGCGATCGCCGTCCATCAGGTCGTCGCCGCGGAACGCCTCGGGGATCAGCATCCGCATCGCATGCGGGAGATCTCGTCCGGTCCGAAGCAGCAGTTCGAGGGTGTTATCGACGCTCGCGGTGTCCGACTGGTTCGGGTCGTCGATCACCGGGAGTATCGTCTCGAGCTCGGCGCCGAACGCCGGATGGTCGAGGTCGTTCTCCCGGGCGCGCATCCAGTTGATGTTCCCGCGGATCGTGTTGAACTCGCCGTTGTGGACGATGTTGCGGTACGGATGTGCGAGGTGCCACGCGCCGAGAGTGTTCGTCGAGAATCGTGCGTGGACTAACGCGACGCGGCTCGCGAACCGCTCGTCGTCGAGGTCGGGGTAGTAGTCGGCGAGCTGTGACCCCTTCAACAGCCCCTTGTACACGACGCGCTGGCGGTCGAGCGAGCAGACGTAGAACCGTCCCGCGCCGTTGACGTCGGCGACGGCCGCCTCGATCTCTCGACGGGCGGCGTACAGGGCGCGGTCGAATCCTAACAGAGCCGGGGCGACGTCGTCCGGCCGCGATGACGAGTCAGTGAACCGCTCGTCGAGGGCGGCCCCGTCGACCGGCGCGACGAACACCTGCGCGACGTGCGGCTCGGAGTCGAGCGCGGTCGTCCCGAGGTCGGCGTTATCCGTCGGGACCGACCGCCACTCAAGCACCTCCAGGCCGTACACGGACAGGACCTCCGCAATGATGTCGTGGATCGCCGCTTGGACGCTGGGTTCGGTCGGCATGAACACGGATCCGACCCCGTACTCCGCCGGGAGGTCCGCGTCAACGACGTCACCGAAGAATCCGTCCGGTCGCGAGACCATGATCCCGGCGCCGTCGCCGGTGTCCTCTTCGGCGCCGGTCGTACCGCGGTGTTCAAGATTTTCGAGGAGTCGAACCGCGTCCGATACGGTGTCATGCGAGGGGGCCCCATCGAGGTCGACGACCCCGCCGACCCCGCAGTTCGAGCGGGCGTCGGTCGGGGACGCGAGGCCGGCGTCCCGGTCCGTGGCGTCGGCCGACTCCGACCCGCGAGTGGTATCATGTGACTCGGTCATATCCGAACCTACACACGATCGCTTAAAGGTATAACCCTGATACAGGTAGGATCCCTTCCACACACATTAGGGAATATAAGGTAATTGATCATCATGGGTGAATACCCGTTATCACGATCAAAGAAACAAGCCTCTAGCCGAATACACTCGCCATATATTTTTGTTTTCCATATTTTTGGCCGAGAGTAAAAGCATACTCGGAACAAAATAAACGTTTGTCAACCGGGTGGTGGCACGGGACCACCCAGGATGGGCCGGCGGTCGTCGGTGCGTCGAGAGGGATGAAGACTGATCGGTGACGAGTACATCGAGGGCAGGTACATCAGAGGCAGGTACATCGGGGATGGGTCCCACCCGATCGGACGGAGGCGGTGCCGGGCCACCAAGCCGGGCGATGGTGGGTTGAGACGAACGACCCCGGACGACCTCACCCCTCGCCCGTATTGTGCTGGAAAATGCGCCGGCCGGGACTCCCGCGAGCGAAGCGAGCGGGAGGTCAGCCGGCGCACGACCGCAGGGAGTGCGCCGGCCGGGATTTGAACCCGGGCCATGAGCTTGGAAGGCTCAGGTCCTACCACTAGACCACCGGCGCGCGTTTTCATGAATTGGCTGCCCGGATAAGGGGTTTACTCTTTGGACTCGGCCCGGGTCACCCCCACCATCGCCGACGACTCCGCCCCGTCGCCCGCACGGACGACGCCGTAACAGTTCCCGCTCGATACCTCGACGTCGACGACCTCGAGGTCGCTGTCGGCGAGATCCGTCTTGAACTCGGTCGGCGCGTACACGTGGTAGTACCGCGGAACCGTCTCGCCGCCGGGTAGCGTCCAGTCGACGGTCGTGTCGAATCCCGATCCCGCCTCGCGGTCGGCGTCATCGAACCGGTCGTGGGCGGTGCTCCACGCGCTCACGAGCCCGACGCCGCCCGGCCGCAGGACCCGTGCCAGTTCGTTCAAGCTTCGAACCCGGACGTTCCGGGGCCGGAGATGATGGACCGTTGCGACGTACAGCGCCAAGTCGACCGCGTCGGCCGCGATCGGGAGCGCGGCCGCGTCGCCGTGGACGAAGGTGGCCGCGTCATCGAACCCTCGATCACGCGCCCGCCGTTCCGCCTCGCGGAGTAGCCCGCGGCTGAGGTCGACGCCGACCGCGGCCGTTGCGCGGTCGGTCAGGAGCCCGGTATGGCGGCCGTTTCCACACCCCACGTCGAGCGCGCGGTCGGCTGACCGGTCCGCAAGGAACGACTCGACCTCCGGCCAGGGGTACGCCCGCGTCTCCGAGAAGTGGGCGGCGATCCGGTCATACGTCGACTGGAGGTCCATGGGTCGTCGTGGTCGCCGCCGGGCTTAGGTCCGGTGTTCGTCCGGGGAATCGGCCGGTGCCGGCAACGCCGCTCAGATCGACCCCATCAGGGCGAAGGAGACGAGCGTCAGGGCGAGCAGGATCGCGGCGTGTTTCACGCCGTCCCGGACCGACCCCTCGCCGAGCTGCCCGGCGACGATCCCGGAACACAGCGCCTGAACGCTCGCCGCGTGGAAGAACAACTGCTCGTAGGCGAACACGTCGATGTTACCGAGCCCCTGGCCGATCCCACCGGCTCCGCCGCTGACGCCGCCCGCGCCGCCCGCACCCCCCGAGCCGCCGGTTATCCCGCCGGTCGCCGCCTCCTCGATCGCCGGGATGAACGCCACCGAGAGAGCGGCGATCACGCCGATGAACACGAGGAACGAGATGTAGATGACAATGAGGTACGTTAACATGACCTGCCGGCGCTCGCGGCGGAGCGCCCACGTCGACCGGGACTCCTCGGCCGCGATCCGAAGCACGGGGGAGACGTCCCCGCTCGCGTGGATCGCGTTCGTGATCAGCACGACCGCGCGGGAGGTCATCGGGGACTCGACCCGTCGCTCCAGCCGCCGGAGCGCCGACGTGACGTCGGCTCCCCAGTCCATGTCCCGGCGGGTCCGTTCGAGGTCGGCGCTCAGCGCCTCGAGGTCGGACTCGGTCACTCGGCGGAGGCTCTCGACGATCGACGTGCCGGCCTCGTTGACGCTTGCGAACCGGTCGAGGAAGTCCGGCACGGCCGCCTCGATCCGTCGCGTCCGACGCTTCCCAACCTCGTAGACGCCCGCGTACGTGCTCAGCACGAACACCGCCGCGGCAACGATCGGGGTGTCGAACTGCCCGACGATCCGGGTCGGCGATCCCGGGTCGACCGGTGACGCGGCGACGGCGACGCCGGCGAGCGCGACCGGGACGGTGACGAGGAAGACGGACTGCGGGTTCTCGAGGATCTTCCCGGCGGGGGACGCGAGCCAGGCCCGGAGCGACCGGAAGCGGTCATACGCACGCAACCGCTCCCGGCTGGCTCGCCACCGGTCCGTCCCGCCGGAACCGACCGTCTCGCCGGAACCGACCGTCTCGCCGGCGACGTTCCCCCCGTCCGGGGCGGTCGTCGGCCCGCCGGCGTCGGTCTCGTCGTCCCCGTCGGTGAGATCGCCGCCGACGCCCTGCGTGATGCTGTCGACGTAGACGACGAACCCGAACGTCGCCAGGGGAACCCCGGCGTAGACGACGACCCGCAACAGCGGGAGCGTGTCCTGTAACACCAGCCCCATCACGACGAGGGTAGTGATGAAGAACAGCGGGCCGGCCACGAGCGTCGTGACGTACGCCTCCGCGAACGTCGAGAGAAGTTCGAGGTACTGCTGTTGTTTCGACTCCGCCTCCTCCTGATACCGTTCGTACTGGTCGTGGAGGAACGTCGACAGCGACTGTCCGGTGCCGAGCACGGACGCGAGGTTCTCGGTGAACTCCGCGAGGTCATCGCTGGGCGTCCGCCGCGCGGTGTGTTGGAGGGCGGTCAGCACGTCGGTCCCGAACGCGTTCATGTCGCGGACGGCGACCGATAGCTCCGTGGCGGCCTCGCCGTACACCGATTCGTTCTCCGCGAGCGTGTCCATGACCCGCGGGAACGCCATGCCCGACCGCGAGAGCGCGTACACGAACGCGACCGTCCGCGGCAGCGTCGCGTCGATCTCGGTCGCCCGGGCGGTGGCTCGCTGGTCGAGCACCGCCCAGCGGGCGTAGTACGTCCCGAGCGCGAGCGCCGACCCCACCGTGGCGGACGAGGCGGCGAGCAGGACGAACAGCTCGGCACCGCCCAACTCGGTCAGTTGCGTGAGGCCGGCGAGGAACGAGACGGCGGGGGGCAACACCGAGGCGAGCGCGCCCCCGCCGATGTCGAGGGCCGCGAGCAACCCCCCGACGGCGTACACGCCGAGGACGCTCCCGGCGACGGCGAGGACGCTCGCGTACAGGAGAGTTCGAGCGGCGTACGCCCGATGGGTCCCGCCGACGAGCGCAGCGCGCATCAGGTCCCGTTCGTGCTGTCGGCGGTCCCGCCCGGCGACGTATTCGCCGAAGACGAACAGGGCGATCCGGGTGAATACGAGGTCAGCCCGCGGGGAGAACCGTAGCGCGACGAGCGCCAGGCAACACGTGGCCGCGACGACGAGCGGGACGAGCGGAACGAGCGGGGGGGCGTCGATCATTCCGCGTCGTCGGCCCGGTCCTCGAGTCGATCCATCACGCGGTCCGGGTCCGCGTAGTACTCGTTGACGAGCGCCGTGAACTGGCGATACCCGGTCACGCCGAGCCGGCTAAGCAGCTCGAGGAACCGCTCGCGACGGTCGACCTCGCGGAGCAACTCGGCCCGCGACCACCCCCGATCGTCCTGTATCTCCCCGATCAGCGAGGAGTCGTTCCGCCGGAACTCGTCGGTGTCGGGTCGCCACTCGAACGCCGAGGAGTAGTCGAGCTCGCCGGTTCGCTGGTCGATCCCGCCTATCTCGCCGATCACCTCCGCCCGGCGGACGCGCTGGTCCTTCGAGCGGGTCAGCGTCTGGATGGCGAGCATGTCGAGCGACTGGACCATCGCCCGCGGTACGTTTATCGGCTCGTTCTCCAGCCGATTGATCACGGTCTCGATCGAGTCCGCGTGCATCGTCGAGAACGTCGTGTGACCCGTGTTCATCGCTTGGAACAGGGTTATCGCCTCCGCCCCGCGGACCTCGCCGACGATGATGTACTCGGGGCGGTGGCGCAACGCCGACCGGAGGAGGTCGTACATGTCGATGTCGTTGCCCTCGGAGTTTCGCTCGCGGGTGACCGAGGAGAGCCAGCTGTCGTGGTATAGGGAGAGTTCGCGGGTGTCCTCGATGGTGAGCACCTTCGAGCGCGGCGGGATGAACATCGAGACCGCGTTCATCGACGTAGTCTTGCCGGACGCGGTTCCCCCGGCGAAGATGAGGCTCTTGTTGTGTTCGATACAGAGCCAGAAGTACGCCATCTGCTCGACCGAGAAGGTGCCGTAGTCGATGAGGTCGATCGGGGTGAACGGCTCGTCCGCGTACTGCCGGATGGTGAACGCGGAGCCGCGCGGGGTCACCTCCTGACCGAGTGCGAGTTCGGCCCGCGAGCCGTCGGCGAGCGTCGTCTCCACCATCGGGTCGCCGACGGAGACGTGTCGCCCCGACTGTTGGGCGAGCCGGATGACGTAGTTGTCGAGCGCTTCCTGCTCGAAGACGACGTTCGTCTCGATGTCGGTGTACTCGTCGTGGTACACGAAGATCGGGAGGTCGTACCCGTCACAGGAGACGTCCTCGATGTGGCGGTCGTTCAACAGCGGGTCGACCTTCCCGAACCCGCGGAAGTCGCGGTAGAGGTAGTACGCAAGCGCGTGAAACGTCCCCATCTCCGCGTTGACTCCATACTGTTCGAGGAGCCCCTCGAGTTCGGTCCGCAGGGTGTCCTCGTCGGTCCGGCCCGTCCCCTCGCGGTACAACAGGAGGTCGCGGATGTCGTCGGTGACGCGCTCGAAGAGCACGCGCTCGAACCCGTCGAGGTCGGGTTCGACCGCGTAGTAGCGGTGTTCGCTCTCCCCGTCGTGGTACGTAATGACGACGTACGCGTACGGCGCGTTCACCCAATAGCGCTCGACCTCGTGTTCGGCGTCCGGCGGAGTGAACGACGCGAGCGGCCCGTCCTCGCCGGGCCTGAACGGACGGACGTCTATCTCCGCCCCTCGGAGCATCTCCCACGTCCGTTCGAGTCGTCGCCGGAGCCCGCCGATTCCCTCGTTGGCGCGCCCGGCGCGTGCGTCACCCGCCATGGGTCTGTCGTCCGGCCGTACGCGCCACGTCGGTTTAAATGGCTCCCGTCGTCCGGGCGTGTTCCGGATCGGTCGCGCCCCCGCTCCCAGACGTCCGATTCTAACGTCACGTGCGTTACGTTGATACGGCGCGGCCGATAAGGGGCAGTTAGGAAATGCGGCGTGATTACTTCGATCTGGCTGTCGAGGGCGTCGGTGACGACGCCGACGAGCCGACGATCCCCCTCGTCCGTATCGACTTCCACGGACCGGCGGGGCTACTGCGCGATCGCCTCTCAGGAACCGACGGCGACCTGCTTGAGGCCGCCGGGATTGATGTCGCCTTCCGCCTCCGCCAACCGCTCTCGGAGGCGGACGACGCGGAGGGCGTCGTCGGAGTGACGAACCGGCTCACGGGTGATTTCGTGCTCGAGCTTAACGAGACGGCCGACGACGTCCTCCCGTTCATCCACGCCGCACGCGAGTCCGCCGACACGACTGACGTCGACGACGCCCGCTACCGGATCGAGATGGACGTCGAGGGCGAACGCCTCGTCGCGTACGACAAGGACACATTCCTCGTGTACGACCCCGAAGGAAACCTCCTCCGTGGCGAGAGCCTGATCCCGTCCGGCGTCGAGTTGTAGCCGGGAACCGGTGGGCGATAACTGGCCGACGGTCCACGGTCGCTCCCCGCGTCGGTTTTCGCCATCGACCGTCACGATCAGCCGTCGAACGAGAACCGGACGGCGTCGCCGGGCGCGAGCCCGAACGCCGACGCGCCGTGGCCGTCGTTGACGTCACATTCGACGTAGCCGTGGCTGCCGACGGTCACGAGCCGGTCGCCGGGCGGAACGTCAGCGAACGTCCGCACGACCGGGGTCGAGTCGCCGTCCACCGACGCCCGATCGCGGCCGTGAACCAGCGCGCCGGGCACGTTCGTCACCGCGTTCCCGAAGTCGTCGACGACGAGCACCTCGCCGGTGACCGTCCGGGGCTCCCCATCCGCGTCCCGGGTTACCGCCGGCTCGGGGAACGTGAGGTCGACGTGCTCGTCCGTCGGGGATAGGGTTGGAACCGCAGACAGCGTCGTCGACGACGCCGGCGGACCGTCGGCGCCGGCCGCTTCGTGGACCGCCGCGGCCGCCGGCGCGAACACGTCGCGGCCGTGGAACGTCGCACTCGCCGGGTCGTCGACGCGGACTTCAAACACGTCGATCTCCGACCCGGGATCGTCGGCCAGCGCGCGGGCCGGGGGGAGCGCGAGCCCGTTGTCGGGTGCGACGACGACGTGGTCCCCGGCGCGGACGACGACCGCGGCGCGGTCGGTGCCGACGCCGGGGTCGACGACGGCACAGTGGACGGCGGGCGGGAACTCGGGGAGGACGAACCGGAGCCAGAAGGCGGCCGCGCGCGGATCGCCCCGGGGCAGGTCGTGGCTCACGTCGACGAGTTCCGCGTCGCTCCGTCGCCGGACGACGCCCTTCATCGCCGCGGGGTACGGCGAGCCGAAGTCGGATGCGAGGGTTATCATGGGTCGGAACGGGGGTGATTCATCCGGCCGGCTCCATCATTCGCCGGCTTCGTCCGTCGGGGTTCATCCGCCCGTCGGAATTCATTCGTCCGTGGGGGCGTCGGCCGGGGCGTCCGTCTCCGCGATCCGGCGGATCCGTTTGACGCCGTCTATCTCCTCGATGACGTCGACGACGGTGTCCGGCACGAGTTCGGTCCAGTTGCGGTCGTGTATCATCCGCTCGCGCAGCTCCGCGCCCTCGAGGACCTCCCGTCTGAACATCGGCGACCCGCGGACCTCGACGCCGGCCTCCTCGAACAGCCTGACGACGAGCGGGTTGTTCGAGTACGCGACCTCGAACCGCGGGGTCATGCTCCGGACGTGGCTCACCCAGACCGAGTTGCGGTCGAGGTCCTCGATCGGGACGACGTACGTGGTGATGTTCAGATCCTCGACGGCCTTCGTCACCATCATCACCCGCTCGCCCGCGGTGAACGGGTTCCGGGTCGTATGGGAGTCGCCGGCGGACCCGATCCCCAACACGAGCTCGTCGACCTCCCCGGCGATCGCCTCGACCATGTGCCGGTGTCCGTCGTGAAACGGCTGGTATCGCCCGATGTAGAACCCCCGCATGGATCCACGTAGCGTGGGCATCGTTTATAAACTCCGCGGGACCGGGCGAAACCTAGTTTTCGGTCGTATGCGGCCGTCATATCGGGTTTCACGCGTTTCGGTTTGCGTCGCCGTGGGGAGAAAGTATATCAGTAGCCGACCCTTCCATTCATGTAACGGATATTGATTCTATGAGCAACGAGAAGGACACGAACGACCCGCCGGACGAGGACGTCCCCGAAGACGGGACCACGCCCCCCGGTGGCGACCACGACCGGGAGGGCGCGTCGGGTGACGACGGTGATCGTGGACCGGCCGACGACGACCGTGGACCGGTCGACGGGCCCTCGGAGCCGGCGGACGACGGGTTCGAGGGGCCGACCATCGTCCCCGACGACGGCTCGGACGGCTCGGACGGCTCGGATGACTGGGATGACGGGATCCCGATCGAGGGGAACGGTTCGGACGACCACACCGCTGACATCGATGGCCCCGTCGACGACGGCGGGATCGACGACCTCGGTAGCACCGTCGAGGTCGAGGGCGCGGAGATCGAGGATGACCCCGACGAGGACGACCTGCTCGGGGGCCTCAAGGTGGACTCCACCGCGGAACTCGAGATTCCCGACCGGCTCGTCGATCAAGTGATTGGGCAGGAACACGCCCGCGACGTGATCATCAAGGCCGCCAAACAGCGCCGCCACGTGATGATGATCGGGTCGCCGGGGACCGGCAAGTCGATGCTCGCGAAGGCGATGTCCGAACTCCTCCCCAAGGAGGAGCTTCAGGACGTGCTCGTGTACCACAACCCGGACGACGGCAACAAGCCCAAGGTCCGGACGGTCCCCGCCGGAAAGGGCGATCAGATCGTCGACGCCCACAAGGAGGAGGCGCGCAAGCGCAACCAGATGCGGTCGCTGCTGATGTGGATCATCATCGCCGTCGTGTTGGGCTACGCGCTCATCATCGTCGGCCAGATCCTCGTCGGCATCATCGCGGCCGGGGTCGTCTACCTCGTCTTCCGCTACCTGAACCGCGGGTCGGACGCGATGATCCCGAACCTGCTGGTGAACAACGGGGACACGAAGACCGCGCCGTTCCGCGACGCGACCGGCGCTCACGCCGGCGCGCTGCTGGGCGACGTCCGGCACGACCCGTTCCAGTCCGGCGGGATGGAGACGCCCAGCCACGACCGCGTCGAGGCGGGCGCCATCCACAAGGCGAACAAGGGCGTGCTGTTCGTCGACGAGATCAACACGCTCGACATCCGCAGCCAGCAACACCTCATGACGTCGATCCAGGAGGGTGAGTTCTCGATCACGGGCCAGTCCGAGCGCTCCTCGGGCGCGATGGTCCAAACCGAACCCGTCCCCACCGACTTCGTCATGATCGCGGCGGGGAACCTCGACGCGATGGAGAACATGCACCCGGCGCTGCGGAGCCGTATCAAGGGGTACGGCTACGAGGTGTACATGGAGGACACCATCGAGGACACCCCGGAGATGCGCCGGAAGTACGTCCGCTTCATCGCCCAAGAGGTCGCGAAGGACGGGCGCCTGCCGGAGTTCTCGGCGGCGGCCATCGAGGAGATCATCCTCGAGGCAAAACGCCGTTCGGGTCGGAAGGGCCACCTCACGCTGAAGATGCGAAATCTCGGCGGGATGGTCCGCGTCGCCGGTGACATCGCTCGCGGCGAGGACGCCGACATCACCACCCGCGAGCACGTGCTCCAGGCGAAGGGCCGGTCGCGGTCGATCGAACAGCAGCTCGCCGACGACTTCATCGAGCGCCGGAAGGACTACGAGCTTCAGGTCTCCGACGGCTACGTCCCCGGCCGCGTCAACGGGCTCGCGGTCATGGGTGAGGACTCCGGAATCATGCTCCCGGTGATGGCCGAGGTCGCGCCCTCACAGGGCCCCGGGGAAGTCATCGCCACGGGTCAGCTCAAGGAGATGGCACAGGAGTCCGTCTCGAACGTCTCCGCCATCATCAAGAAGTTCTCCGACGAGAACATCTCGGAGATGGACATCCACATCCAGTTCGTCCAGGCGGGCCAGCAGGGCGTCGACGGCGACTCCGCGTCCATCACGGTCGCGACCGCCGTCATCTCCGCGCTGGAGAACGTCGGCGTCGACCAGAGCCTCGCGATGACCGGGTCGCTGTCGGTCCGGGGCGACGTGCTTCCGGTCGGCGGCGTCACCCACAAGATCGAGGCGGCCGCGAAGGCCGGCTGTACGCGGGTGATCATCCCCGCCGCCAACGAGCAGGACGTGATGATCGAGGACGAGTACGAGGAGATGGTCGAGATCATCCCCGTCTCCCACATCAGCGAAGTGCTCGACATCGCCCTTGAGGGCGAAGCAGAGAAGGACTCGCTGGTCTCCCGGCTCAAGTCCATCACCGGCTCCGCGCTCACGGATCAGGGCGTCTCCGGCCCCTCCAGTCCCAGTCCGCAGTAGTCGATGCCCGACTGGGCGGCGTTCGCGGCTGCGACCGTTTCCCTCACCGCGGCGCTGTTGTTCTTCGCTCGTCGCTCTCGGCGCACCCTCGATCGGGTTCGGATCGTGGACGACGATGATGTATCACCCGACGGGACCACTTCCACCGACGAGACCACGCCTACCGGCGGGGCCACCCCCAACCCGAGCGATTACGGAGGCGTCGCCCCGGGTCCCCACCCGATCGAGGGATCCGGGTCCGACCGAACCGCCGGGCCGGAACGACCGGGCGACGGTGGTTCCCACGACCCCGCTCTGACGACGACGTTCCTCCTCGCCAACGTCACGGTCTCGCAGGGGGCCGCGTTGATCGCGCTCGTCGCCATCGCGTGGGTGACCGACGTCCCCGCTTCGGCGTTCGGGCTCGGGATCGGGTGGGGCATCGCCGCGGTCGGCTTGGGGGTCGTCGCCGGCGGCGTTCTGTACGCCGGCAACGAGGTGGCGGTCCGTCTCGCGGACCGGGTGGGGACGACCGCCTCCGAACGGCTCCGCGAGGCGATGGCTCCGACCGGCGTCCGCGGGTGGATCCTGCTGTTTGGCCTCACACTGCCCACCATCGCCGCCTTCGAGGAGGCGCTGTTCCGCGGGGCGCTGATCGGCGCACTTGCGGTCGGATTTGGGGTTAACCCATGGATATTGGCCGCCGGCTCCTCGATTGTGTTCGGGCTCGGTCACGGCGCACAGGGTCGGCTCGGGGTCGTCGTCACCGGTCTGCTCGGGGTCGCGCTCGCCGCGCTGTTCGTCCGAACCGGAAGCCTCCTCGTCGTGATCGTCGCCCACTACGTCGTCAACGTGCTGGAGTTCCTCGTCCGCGAGGGATACGACCCCATCGCGACCGCCCGGTCCGGCACACCACGGTGAGAGGCGTGGCGGCGGACCGCGAGGCGGTTCGACGGACCGCAATGCGACACCCTCCGGGGTGCCGTCGACGTTCCCGTTCCCGTCCGTTCCTTTTTGTACGGTCGGGCGCCAAGAGGGGATATGCCAGGAAAGCCGACCGTCGGCGAGTACATGACGCGGGACGTCGAGACGGTGAGCCCGGATGACACCGTCCTGACGGTCGCCCGAAAGATGGCCGACAGCACCGCCCATAACGGGTTCCCCGTCACCCAGGGGCGGACGGTGGAGGGGTTCGTCTCCGCCGGCGATCTGCTGTTGGCGGACGATGACGTTCCCGTCTTCACCCTGATGTCCGCGGATCTGATCGTGGCCCACCCGGACATGAAGGTCACCGACGCGGCCCGCGTGATCCTCCGGTCCGGGATCCAGAAACTCCCCGTGGTCGACGATGCCGACAACCTCGTCGGGATCATCTCGAACACCGACGTCGTCCGGTCACAGATCGAGCGCGCGACGCCCGGGAAGGTCGGCAAACTCGTGCGGACGCTCGAACAGATTCACGGAGTCGACCTCGACGAGGAGCGCCGGGAGGTCGCCCTCGACGACCTCACGCCGACGCAGGCGCGCGTGTACGCCGACGAACTCGAGGGCCGGCAGTACGAGTTGGAGCGCGGGCTCGCGGAGCCGCTCGTCGTCATCGACAACGCCGGGACCATCCACCTCGCCGACGGCCATCACCGCGTGATGGCGGCCCACGAACTGGGACTCGAGACGATGGATGCGTACGTCATCGTGCCGCAGACCCCCGTCGACCTCGGGATGGCCAAGACCGCCGAAAAGGAAGGGTTACACGGCGTCGAGGACATCGAAATCGTCGATTACGCCCGCCATCCGCTCGTCGAGACGACGAAACGGCTTCAGTAGGCGCTCCGGCGGTTCCGCTCCCGACCGGAACCGCAGCGGCGCTCATCCCTTCGATCTCGCGCCGTCACGACGGACAGATTTTTGTAAGATCCCGGAGACGTATTCGACATGGGATCCAGGATCTGACGGCACCGTAGAAAGGGTCGACGATGAGTTTTCTGAGTTCTCCAAATGGCTTCTATTGAAGTAGCAAAAATAATACTCGTAAATTATTTACGTCAGAGTTTCGAAAAGTCAATAACTTGGGTAATAACGTGTTTAGAGAAAATACTGAACATGAGCAAGAGATGCTGTTTTCGCCTTTGAAGGATCTCTCAGGCAGGGTAAGAAAGAAACTACGGAATCATTGGTCTATTCACTTTTGCGAACATGTTTTCACTCAAATTAATGAGACGAAGTTCGAACAGCTATACCACGACGGGTATAGCCGTCCGAACAAGCCAGTCAACGAGCTTGTTTCCTTGGAGATCATCAACCACCTGCTCGGCATGTCCGACAAAGAGCTCGAACACGCCTACGTCTTCGACTTTCGCGTCAGGAACGCATTGGGGAAGGAGACACTTGGAGACAACATCTGTGAGAAGACACTGACCAATTTCCGCCGTCGGTTGATGGAATACGAGGAAGAGACCGGTCAGGATCTGCTACACGAGGTTTTTGAGGATCACCGCACCTACTTTCAGCGTGAATTTGAGATCGATGCGAGTACGCAACGAATGGATTCGACGTTCATTGAGGCCAACGTCAAGCAACTCTCTCGTGTTGATCTCCTCGCTAAGGTGCTTCACAATTTCCTGTGCGATCTCCCGGAGGAGATCGTACAGGAACTTCCTGCCGGAATGGACGAGTTCGCCGACACCGAGAACTTAGAACTGTCCTATCATCTTGAACCGGACGAAATTCCTGCAGAGATGGAAACGCTCGCCGAGCACATTGTGTGGCTTGTTGAGCGGTTCAGAGGTGAGGCTGAATACGCCGAGTTGGAGAGTTTCGCTCATCTACAGCGTGTCCTCGACGAACAATGCTATCGCATTCCTGAGTTCGAAGCTGATGAAGATCAGGCTCCTGATGAGCAAAGCCATCCCGGTGACGAGTCACCGGGCTGGCAGCCACTGCAGGCGTACACATCTCCGGGTGAGTCCACAGAGACCGACGGAGATGACACCGACTCCGAATCGTCAGACAGACACGATCACGTCGGACTGGAAGAGTCCGACGAGATCGGCAGTGAGTCACTGCAAAATCCTCACGACGATGAAGCGACGTATCGCTCTAAGGACGCGGAGGATTACTTCGGCTACAAGTCGAACATCGCTGAGACATGCAATGGTGAAAATCCGTTCCGCTTGATTACAGCGGTGCGAGTCGATACGAACAACACAGACGATGGCGACCTCTTGGGTGAGGACGCGAGGAATCTCGCTGAGGAAACGGGATTGCGTGACCTGCTCGTGGATGGCGGGTACACGCACAAGGAAGTAGAGAAGTGCTGCCGTGATCAGGAGATCACGCAGCACTTCACGGGAATCACGGGTCAACGTCCTGCAGCAGAGAAGATGTCGCTTGCTGCTCCAGAGTGGGACGGGACGAGAATGGTTGCGTGTCCTGCCGGACACGAACCATTCGAGCAGAACCATTACGAAACTGGCCGTATCTCAGGGAAGATGGACAAAGAGTTCTGTGATGGCTGCCAGCACCAAGAGAACTGTTTCGTCGAGGAACAGCAGAAACACTACAGCTACGGGTTCAGGGAACGGCGGGTGGAAGTTGCTCAGCGACGGAAGCGGTTAGATGATCCAGCGGAACAGGAGTTCCTGAACTTACGTGCCGGAGTGGAGTCATTGATGAACGAGATGTATCACAAGGACGGTGAGAAAACGAAGTTCACGGGGGAAATCAAGGTGAAGAACGCCTCGATAGCGAAAGCTATGGGGAGAAACCTGAAGCGAGCCTCCGGATTCCTGGAATCGGAGGCGAAGCAAGAGAAATCGGCAGGGTAGCCGGGAAAGAAGTGTCTTTTGTCGCGGTCGGCCGGTCCTTCTGTGGTGACAGCTCCGTTCTGATGAGATAGTCACTGGTGATCGGGTCGGGGTGTTCTCGTCAGAACACCCCTTTCTGCGGTGCCGTCAGTGAGTGATTTAATTCCTTGAAAGTACACTTAAAGAGCAACCTAACGAGCTTTATAAGAGAAAGAAACACCAGCAACGTCAGTATGCGCAACATCAGAAAGACCAACGCAGCCGCCACCGAGCGAGTCGTGGTAGAAGAGCCCTCCAGCGCGTTTCGAGTAACTAACCGACGGCAATCATATCAGAATTTTTCCCAATACCCACATTGAGAATCTACCTACGGTGTTCTGTTGACTACATTTCCAAGGCTCTACCGCGTTTATAATTCTATAAATGTATAAAAAGCGACCATTGAAGACCCTCCGTAACCTAACAAATCATGTAATGGCCGAATACGTGACTATCCCGGCGGAACCGTCGACT